>DATJIX010000464.1:0-3270 GCA_035492865.1 Mycobacterium sp.
GGCCGTGCCCCGGCGTAGCGGGCCTGCCAGGGTCGCTGCCGCCGCGACCGCGTCCGCGACGGCCAGGTTGATGCCGACTCCGCCCACCGGTGACATCGCGTGCGCCGCGTCGCCGATGAGCAGCAGGCCATCCGAATACCATCGCCGCAGCCGGTTGAGCTGCACGTCGAGCAGCTTGACGTCGTCGAAGGACGTCAACGACGTGATGTGGTCCGCCAGCCACGGCACCAGGGACACGACCCCGCGGTGCAGAACCTCGATGCCCTGCGCCCGCAGCTGCGCGTCGCGGCCCTTCGGGATGACGTAGGCGCACTGGTAGTAGTCGCCGCGATCGATGACGATCAGTGCGTGCCCGGTGCCCAGCACACCGGCCAGGCCGTGCGGGTCGTCGGGGTTGCGTGGCAGACGGAACCACCACACGTCCATCGGCGCGCCGAAGCTCCTGGGCGTCAACCCCATTGCGGTGCGCAGCGTCGACGAGCGGCCGTCGCAGGCCACCGTCAACGCCGCGTGCAGTTCGCGTTCCTGGCCTTCGGCGTCGCGGTAACGAACACCGATCACTCTTTCTTTGCGCGTCCCCGCGGCCAAAATCGGCGCCAGCACCTCGGTGCTGCGCATCAGCCGAAAGGTCGGCTCCTTTTCGGCGGCGGCCGCCAGCAGCTCGAGGAAGTCCCACTGCGGCACCAGCGCAATGTGCTTGTGCGGACCGGGAATTCGATCCAGGTCGATGGCCACCTCGGTGCCCTGGATCTTCATGTTCAGCGAGTCGATCACGCGGTGCGGCATCCGCTCGAACTCGTCGGCCAGACCCAGTTCGTCGAGCAGTCGCAGCGTGCTGGCGTGCACGGTGTCGCCGCGGAAGTCGCGCAGGAAATCCGCGTGTTTCTCCATCACCGTGACGTCGACGCCGCCGCGGGCGAGCAGCAGGCCCAGCATGATTCCCGCGGGGCCGCCGCCTGCGATCACACAGGTGGTCTCGTCGGGCGGCACCGATGTCATCTCGCTCCTCACGTCCGCGGCACAATTTTCGCATCGAATACGCTGGCCGGGTGGGCGGCTTCCTGAACTGGTGGGACGGCGTCGAACTGTGGCTTTCCGGCCTCCCGTTCGTTGCCCAGACCGCCGTCGTGATGCCCGTCGTGCTCGCGTTGGCGTACGGAATCGCCATTCTTCTCGACGGCGCGCTGGGCAATGGCGCTCGAATCATGCGGCGGGTGCGCCACCAGGACGAGGACGAGGAGTAGGCAATGCCGCGGTCCCGGGTCACCTTGGTGCTCGTCATTCTCGTGTTGTTGGTCATCGTCACGTGGCTGCTAACTCGTTAAGTGGGCTAAGGCCAACCTGAGCGCGTTGCCAGACTCTGTTATTCTTCGCGCCATGCGCACAGCGTCCGGCAACAAGAGCGGCCACATCTTGGCCCTCATTGCCGTGGGATTCAGTGCTGTCGCTGATGTCTGTTGTTGTCGCTGACTCCACACCCGTCCGCGGTTTGGTGTCGGTAGCGGCTGTCTGGATGCCCAGGTACTGATTCCTCGCCTTGCCGTCATGACGGGATTTCACCGTTGATCCCCGCAAGGAAAGGTCCCCCAATGCTCAACCTCCGAAAGTCCTGGCGTTATGGCGCTGCCCTCGCCACGACCGCGACTCTGCTCGCGGGCTGCGGCGGCGGTTCCAGCGACGTGGCGGGCGGCAGCTCGACGGCAGCCGCTGAGACCACGCTGACGCTCGTCGCGTATGCGGTGCCGGAGCCAGGCTGGAGCAAGATCATCCCCGCGTTCGCCGCCACGCCGGAGGGCAAGGGCGTTGCCGTGACCACGTCGTACGGCGCCTCGGGCGACCAGTCGCGCGCCGTCGTCGACGGCAAGCCTGCCGACATCGTGAACTTCTCGGTTGAGCCCGACGTCACGCGCCTGGTCAAGGCCAACAAGGTGGACAAGGGGTGGAACGCCGACGCCACTCAGGGCATCCCGTTCGGGTCGGTCGTTTCACTGGTCGTGCGCAAGGGCAACCCCAAGAACATCAAGGACTGGGACGACCTGCTGAAGCCGGGAATCGAGGTGGTCACCCCGAGTCCGTTGAGCTCCGGCTCGGCCAAGTGGAACCTGCTGGCTCCCTACGCCGCCAAGAGCGACGGCGGCAAGAACGCGCAGGCCGGCCTCGACTTCGTCACCAAGCTGGTGACCGAACACGTCAAGACCCGACCCGGTTCCGGCCGGGAGGCCACCGACGTGTTCCTGCAGGGCACCGGCGACGTGCTGATCAGCTATGAGAACGAGGCGATCAACACCGAGCGGCAGGGCAAGGACGTCGAGCACATCAACCCGCCGCAGACCTTCAAGATCGAGAACCCGGTCGCGGTCGTCACCTCCAGCGCCCACCTGGACAAGGCCACCGCGCTGAAGAACTACCTGTTCACCAAGGAAGGCCAGAAGATCTGGGCGCAGGCCGGGTTCCGACCTGTCGATCCGTCCGTCGCGGCAGACTTCTCCACTGACTTCCCGACACCGCAGAAGTTGTGGACCATCGCCGACCTGGGAGGATGGAGCACGGTTGATCCCGCGTTGTTCGACAAGGACAACGGCAGCATCACGAAGATCTACAAGCAGGCGACTGGATGACGGCTACCGTCGAACCGAATCCGGAGGCGACCAGGCCAGACTTCACCGAACACGGTGAGGGCGGCCGGGCGCCCCGCCTTCTCGGCGGACGGTACGGAACGACGTCGTTGCGGGTCGGGGCCGCTTCGATTTGGCTGAGCGTCATCGTGCTGCTGCCGCTGGCGGCAATCGTGTGGCAGTCGGCGGGCGGCGGCTGGCACGCCTTCTGGCTCGCGATCACCTCCAACGCGGCGCTCGAGTCGTTCCGGGTGACGCTGACCATCTCGATCGGTGTCACGCTGATCAACCTGTTCTTCGGCCTGGTGGTCGCCTGGGTGCTCACCCGCGACGACTTTCCCGGCAAGCGGCTCGTCGACTCGGTGATCGACCTGCCGTTTGCGCTGCCGACGATCGTCGCCAGCCTGGTGATGCTCGCCCTGTACGGTCCGAACAGCCCGGTGGACCTTCACCTGCAGCACACCAAATGGGGTGTGGGCATCGCGCTGTTGTTCGTGACGTTGCCGTTCGTGGTGCGCTCCGTGCAGCCGGTGCTGCTGGAACTGGACCGGGAGACGGAGGAGGCCGCCGCGTCCCTCGGGGCCAACAACGCGACGATCTTCACGCAGGTGATCCTGCCCGCGCTGCTGCCGTCGCTGCTGTCGGGCGCGGGGCT
>DATJIX010000465.1:0-13623 GCA_035492865.1 Mycobacterium sp.
CGACGATCGCGACCAGCGCCACCACGGTGGCCAAACCGGCGAGCGGGCGGACGTATCCCCTGTTGGTCAACTTCTCTCCCTATCCCGACAGATTGAAGTTGCCGTTGGAACCGTAGATGGACAGCGACACCAACAGGGTCACCGACACGACTACGACGAGTGAGGTGCGCACCGCGTTGCCGACCGCGACACCCACACCCGAGGGGCCGCCGGAGGCGAAGTAACCAAAGTATGTGTGTATCAACAATATTGTGATCGCCATCAGCACGGCCTGAAGGAACGACCACAGCAGGTCGATCGGGTTCAGGAAGGTGTTGAAGTAGTGGTCGTAGAGGCCACCGGACTGTCCGAACAACACCACCGTGGTGAACTGCGATGCGACGAAGCTCAAGATGACCGCGATGGAGTACAGCGGGGTGATCGCGATCATGCCCGCGACGATCCGAGTGGACACCAGATATTCGACGGGGCGGATCGCCATCGACTCGAGCGCGTCGATCTCCTCGTTGATTCGCATGGCACCCAGCTGCGCGGTGACGCCGGCGCCGAAGGTCGCGGCCAACCCGATGCCCGCCACCACCGGTGCCGAGATGCGGACGTTGATGAAGGCAGCCAAGAACCCGGTGAGCGCCTCGATGCCAATATTGCCCAGCGACGAGTAGCCCTGAACGGCCAGGGTGCCGCCTGCGGCCAGGGTGAGGAATCCGACGATCACCACCGTGCCGCCGATCATCGCCAACGTGCCTGCGCCCATGCTGATTTCGGCGATCAACCGGATGATCTCGCGACGGAAGTGGACCGCAGCGTGCGGCACCCCACCGAGTGCCCGCACATAGAACAGCATGTGGTCGCCGATGCGGCCCAACAGATCGGTCGGTCGCTTGAACTGCCGGGTCAGCCGCGGATACGTCGACCGCAGAATCGTCATAGTGCCCATCAGATGCCCCCGGCTACTTCGTCGTCATCCGGATGCCGATGGCCGTGACCACCACGTTGATCACGAACAGCGCCATGAATGCATACACCACCGTCTCGTTGACTGCGTTGCCGACGGCCTTCGCGCCGCCGCCCGAGATGGTCAGGCCCCGGTAGCAGGCCACCAGGCCTGCGATCAGTCCGAACAGCATGGCCTTCACACACGAGATGATGACTTCGGGGACACCGGTCAACAGCGTGATGCCTGCGGCGAACGCGCCAGGATTGACGTCTTGAATGAACACCGAGAAGAAGTAGCCACCGAGGATTCCGATGATCACCACGAGGCTGTTGAGCAGCAGCGCAACCAGGCCCGCGGCCAGCATTCGCGGCGTCACCAGCCGCTGCACCGGGTCGATGCCCAGCACCTCCATCGCATCGATCTCTTCGCGGATGGTGCGCGAACCAAGATCTGCACACATGGCGGTCGAGCCTGCGCCCGCGACGATCAGCACCGTCACTATCGGGCCTACCTGAGTCACCGCGCCGAATGCGGCGCCAGCACCGGAGAGATCCGCCGCGCCGAGTTCACGCAACAGGATGTTGAGCGTGAAGCTCACCAACACCGTGAACGGAATCGCCACCAACAACGTCGGCGCCAATGACACCCGGGCGATGAACCAGCACTGCTCCAGGAACTCGCGCCACTGGAACGGTCGCCGAAAGATGCACCGCACCGCATCCGCAGACATCGCGAACAAGCCACCGACGGCCTGCATCGGCCCCGAAAGGCTCCGAATCCGAGGCAGTCCCGGGGACCACCGCTCCGCCCCGCTACCGCGCGCCATTGGCAGGTCCTTCCAGGATGGTGACGGCCGACACGGCTGTCGGTCCGCCGATATTGTGCGCCAACGCAACTCGTGCGCCATCCACCTGGTTGGCCGCCTCTCCTCGGAGTTGCGCGAACAGCTCCACGCACTGTGCGACACCCGTCGCCCCTGGAGGATGGCCCTTGGCCTTAAGCCCTCCGCTGGGGTTGACCGGCAGCGCACCGCCGACACTTGTCACTTCAGCCTCGACAAGCTTGTAGCCCCCGAATCGCTCGGCAAAGCCCAGATCTTCATAGCTGATCAGCTCAATTCCCGTGAAGAAATCGTGAACTTCGGCGACGTCGACGTCAGCGGGTGTCATGCCCGCCATCGCGAACGCCTGCTTCGCCGCGCGCGTGGTGGCCGGGAACGTTGTCATATCCGGCTTGTGCTGATGCATCACCGAATCAAGCCCCAAACCGACACCCCGGATCCACACCGGACGATCGGTGAATCGATCCACCACATCCTCGGCGGCGATGACGAGCGCGGCGGCACCGTCGCTCTGCGGGGCGCAGTCGTACAACCGGAAGGGAGTCACGATGGTGGGCGCCGCAAGGGCTTGCTCGATGGTGATTTCGAATCGCAACCTGGCCTTGGGATTGTTCACGCCGTGGCGGTGGTTCTTGACCGCGACCATGGCCAGGTGCTCTTCGGTCGCGGGCGATTCATGCATGTACCGGCGCACGTGCAAAGCGAAGCCGGCGGGCGATACCAGGCCGAGCGGGTAGTCCCACGCCATATCGCGGGCCATCGCCTCCCACTTCCACAGCATGTCCTTGGAGGTGGTGTCGCGCAGTTTGTCCGCACCCATCACAAGAGCGACGTCGAACGCACCGCTGGCCACTCCGAAGAGTGCATTGCGGACGGCGTCATTGCCTGTGGCACAGGAGTTTTCGACACGCGTCACGGGCAGGTCGGGCAGGCCGAGCGAATCCGCGAGGATGCCGGACGGGAAACCATCCGCCGTTCCCATCGCACCGAACCACGCGCCCTGCACGTCGGTCTTCGTCAGACCCTTGTCGACGCTTTTCGCGCACTCGGCGAATGCCATCGGCAGCAGGTCCTTGATGCCGTGCGCGAAATGCTCACCAAAGGCGGTCATGCCCGCCCCGACGATCGCCACCTCTCTCATGCTCACGCGGCCGCCCGGTCCGGCTCGAACATGTACCCGTAATCCGGTACCCCGGAGCGCAGCGCGACACGGCGCAGCGCAAGCCGGCCGCGGGCCCCGATGTCGACCGTTCCCGGTTCGGCACCGGTCACCTTCACAAGGGCGCGCACCCCGACGCCGTCGAGTTCGACGATCACCAGCGAGTACGGCGTGCGCAGTCCGGGCACCGGCATGTGCACGGTGGTTTCGGTGTACACCGTTCCGGTGCGCGGCAGCGGGATCAACTCGTAGTCGGTGGCCAGCGTGCCGTCCTCGGCGAGCTGGTAACGCGGCGGGAAGTCGAGGTCGTCGGTCGCACCGAACCTGCCCGCCTCCCAACGGGTCTTGGCCTCGAAGGCGCGCTCGTAGGCGGCCAGCGAGATCGGGATGTCGACACCCTCGACGTAGGTGCTTGCAGGCGTGGGACGGGCTGGCGGTTCGCGACGATGAATCTCGGCCACGCCGTTGCTCACCGTGATACCCGACAGGCTCGCTTGTTCGACCGCGACAAGCGGACCGGTGGTACCCGCGCCTGCCATGCCCGCAAGTGCGAACAGGCTGGCGCTCGCGCCGGTCGTCGGCAGCGGCGGCGGATCGCCGATGCACAGCTCAACCACGCGGTCGTGCTCGACGCCTGCCACCGCGGCAGGAGTGTCGAGCCACGCGGCGGCCAGTGACGCGACAAGGCCGCGCTCGTGCAGGAGCCGAGGGTCGCCATAGTCGTGCACGTCGCCGGTGGCGTTGCGGGTGCGGACGGGAAGGCTGCGGGCGACCCTGGCCGCGGTACGCACCTGCAGCCCCCGCTCGGCGGTCAAGATCGCCGCCGCGCCTGCCGGGTCCAGATCCGTGCCGATGATCAGTGTCCGCGGCCGGGCCGAGCTGACCGCGTCGAGTGTGGCGGGTGCGCCGCCGAGGCGCTCGTCCACCTCGAGTTCGGGGTCGAGTCCGAGCCCGGCAAGCAAGACCGCCGCGTTGCTGCTCTCCAGCAGCGGCAGGTCGCGGCTGACCACGACGACGCGCTCGACCGCACCGCTGGCAATCAATGCGGCGCGACCCGCCTCGACCGCAAGCGTGATCGCGTCCTCGTCGTCACCGGCCACCCGGTGTCGGGGCGCGCCCCAACACGGCAGGTAGGTGCCGATAGACGCGACGTAGGGCATTGAGATCTCTCCCGAACCTAGGTGACGGCGCCGGCCGTCTTGAGCTCGATGATGCGGTCCCAATCCAAACCGAGTTCCAGCAAGATTTCGTCAGTTTGCTCCGCAAAACCCGGCGCGGGTCCGGTTTGCGGTGCGCTGACATCGAACTGCACCGGATTCGCGACCAATTCGAGTTCACCCGCGGAGACGATGTATTCGTTCGCCCGGATCTGCGCGTCCTGCGCGGCCTGCAGGGTGTCCTGCACCGGCGCCCACGGTCCGGCCAGCGTGGCGAACCGCTCGCTCCATTCCGGCAGGGTCCGCTTGGCCATCGCCTCCCTCAGGATCTCGACGGCCGCCGCCGTGTTCTCGGCGATCGATTCGACGGTGGCGAACCGCGGATCGTCGACCAGGTCCTCGAGATCCATGTGCCGGCACACGTCGGCCCAGAACTTCGTCGGCTGCATCATCACAAAGGAGATGTAGCGGTTGTCGGCGGTCGGATAGACGCCCACCAGCGGATTGATCGGTGAACCGTGCACACCTGGCGGCGGCTGCACCATGAGCTGATTCAGATGCGACGTCAGCGCCACGGTGTGACCCATCGACCACAGCCCGCTGCCGAGCAGCGAGACGTCCACGACAGACGCTTCGCCCGTGCGCTCGCGCTTGAGCAGCGCGGCGGCAATGCCGCCCGCGAGGTTGGTGCCCGAGATGGTGTCGCCGTAGGCGGGTCCAGGCGGGCCGATCATGCCCTCGATGCCGGGCGGGGTGATGGTCGCCGCGGTGCCTGCGCGGCACCAGAAGGCGGTCATGTCGTAGCCACCCTTCACCGACTCCTCACCACGCGGACCCAACGCGCTGCCCCTGGCGTAGATGATGTTCGGATTCACCGCGCGGATGTCATCGACATCGATGCCGAACTTCTGCCGATGTCCTGGCAGGAAGCTGGTGAGGAACACGTCGGCGTTTTTCGCCAGCTCGAGCAGCACCTCTTTGCCCTCGGGCACCGACATGTCCAGACCGATGCTGCGCTTGCCGCGGTTGGCGTGCTCGATGTTCGGGTTGGGGTCGCCCTCGACTCGAAGCGGGCCGGTCTGGCGCAGGCCGCGCTGCGGGTCACCGGTGACGGCGTGTTCGACCTTGATGACGTCGGCGCCCCACTCCCCCAGCACCGCGCCTGCCGACGGGACGAAGCCGTACATGGCGACTTCGAGGACGCGGATGCCTTCCAGCGGCCTCATCAGCCAACCACCGTCGCGATCGTCTTGGACTCCAGGAACTCCTCGAGTCCGGCGGTGCCCATCTCGCGTCCGATGCCGGACTGCTTGTAGCCGCCGAACGGGCTGTCGGGATTGAAGTACATGCCGCCGTTGATCGAGAACGTGCCGGTCCGGATGCGCCGCGCCACCGCCAGCGCCCGGTCCTGGCTGCCGAACACCGCACCGGACAGGCCGTAGATCGAGTTGTTGGCGATCCGCACCGCGTCGTCATCGTCGTCGTAGGCGATCACCACAAGGACGGGACCGAACACCTCTTCTTGGGCGATCTCGCTGTCGGGATCGACATCGGTCAGCAGCGTCGCTGTATAGAAGTAGCCGGGGTCGACCTTCTCGCCTCCGGTCACCAACGTTGCGCCCGCCTCGACGGCGCGCTTGACCATCGCGTCGACCTTGTCGCGTTGCTTGTCACTGATCAAAGGGCCCATGTAGGTGCTGGGGTCTGTTGGATCGCCGTAGCGCACCAGGCCGAAGTTGTTCTTCACCAGCTCGACGATCTCGTCGTGCTGCGCGCGCGGCACCAGCAGGCGCGACGTCAGCGCGCAGCCCTGGCCGGCATGGGTGACCATCGAGAACGCCGAGAACAAGGCGGCGGTGTTGAAGTCGGCGTCGTCGAGCACGATTGCAGCGGACTTGCCGCCAAGTTCGAGGAACACCTTCTTCAGGGTGTCGCTGGCGGCGGCCATGATTCGTCGCCCGGTCGGGGTCGAACCGGTGAACGTGACCATGTCGACGTCAGGACTGGTGGTCAGCACGGCGCCGACCTCGGGATCCGCGCCGCTGAGCACGTTCACCACACCCGCAGGAATGTCGGTGTGGCCTGCGATCAGCTCGCCAAGCGCCAACGTGATCAGCGGGGTGTCCGGTGCCGCCTTGAGCACCACCGTGCAGCCTGCCGCCAATGCGGGCGCCAGCTTCGCCAGCGCCAGTTGATTCGGATAGTTGTAGGCGATGATCGCCGCCACCACCCCGCCGGCTTCCTTTTCCACCCAGCGGTGGTGCTGCATGCCGCGGCTTTCGATGTTGCCGAGGTCCTCGGTCAGCGGATAGCTCTTCAGGAGCTCGGCGTAATAGCGGACGATGTCGATCGGCGCGTCCAGCTGGGCGCCTTGGCACAGCGACTCGGTGGCGCCGACCTCCGCGATGGTCAGCGCGGCGAGCTCGTCGCGGTGTTCGACGAGCGCCCGGTGCAACTGCTCGAGACAGTGCACACGCAGTTCGGTGTTGGTCGACCAATCCGTCGTGTCGAACGCGCGGCGGGCGGCGGCAACGGCGGCCTCGGCGTCCTTGACGGTCGCATCGGGGGCATGGCCGAGGACCTCGCCCGTGGCCGGGTTAATAGAAGGAAACGTCCGTTCCGTTTCTAGCAGCTTTCCGTCGATAAGAAGCCGCCGATCCGCCGTCTCGGCACTGGCTGCGTCACTCGAGATGGTGGGCGTTTCCTGCACGATCCTCCTCAGCAAGCATCCACATGTGATGGAAACTTCATTCTCATCCTCGGCGAATCATACATTCGCATACAGAGAACTCAAGCAGATGCACGGAACTCCGTCTGCCTGCAATTAACGCTAAGACAAACGACCTTCAAACGTCTCACCAGTGCGAATCCGATCCGCTTGCTGTCTTGCGAGATTGCAGTAGCCGAGAGTACGGTTCTCATAATCGGAAGGACGATTCTTGATGACTGAGGGCTGCGCGTGAAGACGGCGGTCGTGACCGGGGGTGGCTCCGGCATTGGACTGGCGGTCGCCCAGCGGCTGCGTGCCGACGGCCTGCATGTCGCCACCATCGACATCACCGAGTCCGACGAACAGTTCGCCTACACCGCCGACGTGACGAACCCTGAGCAGGTGGCTGCTGCGCTGACCGCGATCCGCGCCGACCTCGGCCCGGTCACGGTTCTGGTGAATTCCGCGGGACTCGAGAAGTTCAAGCGGTTCACCGACCTGAAGTTCGACGACTGGCAGCGCGTGATCGACGTCAACCTCAACGGCGTCTTCCACTGCATCCAGGCCGTGCTGCCCGACATGATCGAGGCCGGCTGGGGCCGCATCGTCAACATCTCCTCGTCGAGCACGCACTCCGGGCAGCCGTACATGAGCTCGTATGTCGCGGCCAAGTCCGCGGTCAACGGGCTCACCAAGTCGCTGGCGCTGGAATACGGCCCGGCAGGCATCACCGTCAACGCGGTACCGCCGGGCTTCATCGACACCCCCATGCTGCGCAAGTCCGAAGCCCGCGGCTATCTCTTCGTCGACAAGAACATCGAGGCGACACCCGTGCGCCGAATCGGGCGGCCGGAAGACATCGCCGCGGCGTGCGCATTTCTGATCTCCGAAGAAGCCGGCTACATCACCGGGCAGATCTTGGGCGTCAACGGCGGCCGAAATACATAACAGGGCGAAACACCGCAGGAAGGACTCTTGATATGGGACGTGTGCAAGGGAAAGTCGCATTTGTCACCGGCGCCGGGCGCGGCCAGGGCCGCAGCCACGCGATACGGCTGGCAGAAGAGGGCGCGGACATCATCGCCGTCGACCGGTGCGAGGACTTCGCGACGATCGGCTATCCGATGGCCACTCCCGAGGATCTCGAGGAGACCGCGCAGTTCATCGAGAAGACCGGACAGCGCGTCGTCACAGCGAGGGTCGACGTCAGCGATGCCGGGCAGCTCAAAACGGCCTTGGAGAACGGGGTCTCCGAATTGGGTGGGCTGCATATCGTCGTCACGTCCGCGGGAATCGCGGGCATGAAGGGCTCCGGCGACATGCACGCCTGGGTTGACGTGATCAACACCAACCTGATCGGCACCCTGAACGCCATCCACGTCGCACTGCCGCACCTCAGCGAGGGCGCCTCGATCATCGCCACCGGTTCTACCGCCGCGCTGATGGACGTCTCCAAGAACGACAACCCGGGCACCGACCCCGGTGGCGCTGCCTATCTTCATTCGAAGCGGCTGCTGTCGCAGTACGTCCACAACCTTGCGACCGAGCTCGCACCGCGGGGCATCCGCGCCAACGTCATCCACCCGACCAACTGCAACACTCCGATGCTGCAGAGCGAGCCCATGTACAAGTCGTTCCGCCCCGACCTTGAGCACCCGACCAAGGCCGACGCCGAGCCGGTGTTCTACGTCCAGCAGGCGATGAAGGTGCCGTGGATCGAGCCAGAAGACATCAGCAACATGGTCCTGTTCCTAGCCTCGGACGAGGCTCGCTACATCACGGGTACCCAGCAGCGCGTCGACGCCGGCGGCTACCTCAAGTGGTACGACTACCACATCTGATGGAGGTGACGCGATGAAGGTTTTCGTTGATTCGGGACGTTGCCAGGGCCACACGCTGTGCTCGATGATCGCGCCGGATTCCTTTGAGCTGAGCGACATTGACGGCACCTCGTCGCCGGTGAACGAAGTCGTTCCCGCCGAGCAGGAGGACGCGGTCCGCGAGGCCGTGCACTCGTGCCCGGAGCAGGCCATCTCGATCGAAGAATAATTAAGGGAGACAACGCCTTGAGCGTCGACGACTTCGCGAAACACGCTGCCGCCGACGGCGACCGCAAGAAGAACCGGTATCACTTCGACCGACATACCCCTGAGTATCGGCTGCAGTTCGACAAGATCACCGAGGAGATGCAGTCCAAGTGTCCGATGGCTTGGACCGACGTCTATAACGGGCACTGGGTCGCCGCGGACAGCAAGCACGTCTTCGAATTAGCCCGCTGCCCTGCGGTGTCCAACGATCACGACATCAACGGCGAGCGCAACGGGTACCAGGGCATCACCATCCCGAAGGCACAGCGGGCGACGGTCGTGCGCGGCGGCATTCTCGAGATGGACGAGCCCGAGCACAGCACCTACCGCGGCGCGCTGAACCCGTATCTGTCCCCTGCCGCGATCAAGCGGTGGCAGCCCTTCGTCGACGAGATCGTACGGGCGGCGCTCGACGAGAAGATCGAATCGGGCCGCATCGATTTCGTCGACGATCTCGCCAACATCGTTCCCGCGGTGCTCACCCTGGCGATGATGGGCATCGAACTGGCGAAGTGGCCGGTCTACAGCGAGCCCGCGCACCTTTCCGTGTCCACCCCGGAACACTCGCCCGACGCCCCGCGCGTCGCCGAGATGAATCGGCAGATGGGCATCGACATGATCAACACCATGATGGAGGTCCGGGAGAACCCGCGACCCGGTCTGATCAATGCGCTGCTACAGCTGCGGATCGACGGTGAACCCGCGCCGGATCTGGAGATTCTCGGCAATCTCGGGCTGATCATCGGCGGCGGGTTCGACACCACCACGGCGCTCACCGCGCACTCGCTGGAGTGGCTGTCCGAGCACCCGGACCAACGCGAGCTGCTCAGCCGTGAGCGCGAAACCCTGCTCAACCCGGCCACCGAGGAATTCCTGCGCTTCTACACCCCGGCCCCCGGCGACGGTCGCACCTTCTCCGAGGACGTCGAGGTCGAGGGAACGAAGTTCAAGGAGGGCGAGCGGCTCTGGATCTCGTGGGCGATGGCCAATCGCGATCCGGCGGTGTTCGAGCGGCCCAACGAGCTCATCCTTGACCGAAAGGGCAACCGGCACTTCAGCTTCGGCATCGGCGTGCACCGTTGCGTTGGTTCCAATGTGGCCAGGACCGTGTTCAAGTCGATGCTGACCGCGGTCCTCGACCGAATGCCCGACTATGTCTGCGATGCCGAAGGCACCGAGCACTACGAGACCATCGGTGTCATTCAGGGCATGAAGCACCTGCCCGCGACGTTCACCCCGAGCAAGCCCTTGGGGCCCGGCCTCGACGAGACACTGAAGAATCTGCAACGCATCTGCGACGAGCAGTTGCCGGCCAGGCCCATCACGGAACACAAGGATCCTGTCGTCATCGACTGATACGCACCAAAACCGCAAACCAGGTGATTTGATAGGCAGCCATCGGGGTTGAGATCGATGAAGGGACGACGATGAAGTCGGTAAGGGTCGCGATCGCGACGACAGCCCTTGCAGCGGCGACCTCGGTGCTCGCCCCACCGGCCGACGCATACGTGTTGGGCAATTACGACGTGCTCACCAACAGGTATGAGCGGGCTTCCTGGTTTTGGGCGCTCTACCCGTGTCAGGTTGCGGCCCCGGACTGCCTGTTCATCAGCGCCGCTCCGCGGCTGAAGTTCTATGCCGCCTACGACGGCACAGCTCACCTCGCCAACGGCCGATGGACCATGACGATCGACGTGCCGGACGGGCTGCAATGCCTTCCCGGTTATGCCATGCCGACGCACGACGTCTATTCGTGGGACGAGAATTCGCTTGCCGGCACCATCGAGTCGAACTATGACGTCGGCTGCTTCAACGGTCCGCCCGGATCCCAGTTCTGGACGTTCGCCCTGCAGCGACTCTAGAAACCGGGCGGCGCGACGAAGCCACCAAGCAGTTCTTCGATACAGCGAGCGACCGCGAGCGTCGTTCGGTCCTTCAGGTAGGCCCGACAATCTGGACGCCCACCGGCAGTCCTTGTGCCGTGCGGCTAACCGGGACGGCTGGCCATCACGATCTCGACGTTGTGCTCACAAGCCACATAACGCGCGATATTCGCCTTTTGCTCACTTGTCGCGAGCGACCTTCGTCAAACTTCGGACGGGTCAAACAGCGTCGTGTGCCACGCCGCGGCGCAGAGTACTGAACAAAAGCACCGCGAGGACCGCGCCGACCCCGACATACAACCAACCAAGCGGTGCCTGCGACTCCTCAGGCAGGTAAGCCATCAACACCATCGCCACACTCACGATCAAGTAACAGCATGTGTTTACGAGACCGGCGATCAGACCGACGTTCCGCGAAAACACCCCCATCGCCAATCCCTTGCTCTGCGGGTCGAGTACACCGATCCCGACAAACGCGAGCGCCGCCGCGACAGCGATCGCCCATGCGTTCACGCCCACCACCGCGGCGGTCACCACGAGAACGCCCGCGCCGACAAAGAACAGGACCCACGCGCCGAAGCCGAGCCGCCAGCTGGAGAGTCGGCGAGCTAGCGCGCCGCAGGCTAATTCGCCGGTCAGATTCGCGACACCGACCGCCAACGCCACCAGGCCGTATACCGCCGGAGCGAATCCGAGTTTCACCTCGAACAAGAAAGGGGCGACGACGCCGAAAACCATCTGCGCCGCCCCGACGAGACCGAACATCAGCACGAACGCCACAAACGTCCGGTGCCTCAGGGCCGCGCCGAGCACCCCTACGGCCGCACGCAGATTGACCGGCGACCGCCGCTCGGTAGGCAGCGTCTCGGGAAGGAACTTCGCGACCACAAGTCCGACCGATGCGACGAACAGAGCGAACAATCCGAACACCAATCGCCAGGAGCCGATTTGCACTAGTAGACCGCCAACGGCCGGAGCCAGCACCGGCGCCGATCCCCAAGCTGCGCCCAGTATGCCCAGGACCGAAACCAGCTTTGCGCCCCGGAAACAATCGGCCGCGATGGTCGCCGCCAGTAGCAGGCACACACTCGCACCGATGCCTTCTACGAATCGCACGCACAGAAGGGCGGGCAGAGTTGGAGCGAGTGCGCATCCGACAGTTGCCGTCGCCAGCAACGCCAGCCCAGCAAGAAGAACACGCCTGCGGCCCACGGCATCGGCAATGAGGCCGGCCGGGATGAAGGCCACAGCCATACCAAGCATGTATGCAGTCACCGTGTTCTGGATGAAGTCGTTCGATGCGCCGAACTCCGCCGCCATCTTCGGCAACGCAGGCGTGTACACGTCAAGCGCGATCTGGCTCAGCGGAATGACGAACAGCAGAATCGCGATGATCGCTCGCGACGAAAGGCGTTCGTGTGGAATAGAATCCGCTTCTACACCGTGGTCGAGTGTCGTGGTCATTTGTCCTCCTGGGCTTTAGTGCCGGTAACCGTCGAGAAAGTCCGCGAGCCGGTCGATCGCGCTCGACAGGTCCGAGGCACACGGCAGCGTCACGATTCGCAAATGGTCAGGAGCCGGCCAATTGAAGCCGGTCCCCTGGGTAACCAGGATCTTCTCGCTCACCAGCAGATCGAGCGCGAACTTCTCGTCGTCGACGATGGGATAAATCTCGGGGTCCAGTCGCGGAAACGCATACAGCGCACCTTGCGGCTTAACGCAGGAGACCCCAGGAATTCCATTCAGCTTCGACCACGCTACGTCTCGCTGTTCTCGTAGGCGCCCGCCGGGCAGAACAAGGTCATCGATGCTCTGATAGCCACCGAGTGCAACCTGAACCGCGTGCTGTGCGGGCACGTTCGGGCACAACCGCATATTCGTGAGCAGGCTGATGCCGTCGAGGAAGCTGCGGGCGTGATCCTTGGGTCCGGTAATCACCAACCAGCCGGCCCTGTAGCCGGCGACCCGGTACGCCTTGGACAGGCCATTGAATGTGAGACACAACAGGTCTGGTGCTACGGCGGCCATGGGGACGTGCTTGGCGTCGTCGTACAGGATCTTGTCGTATATTTCGTCCGACAACAGCAACAACCGATGCTGACGGGCCAATTCGGCTATCTGCAAAAGAGTTTCGCGGGAGTACACCGCCCCTGTCGGGTTGTTTGGGTTGATCACCACGATCGCCTTCGTGCGTGGGGTGATCTTGGCTTCGATGTCTGCGATATCGGGCTGCCATCCCTGCGTCTCATCGCAGAGGTAGTGCATTGGGGTACCCCCGGCCAGCGCGGTCGCCGCGGTCCACAACGGGTAGTTCGGGGCAGGAAGCAATACCTGATCGCCATCACTAAGCAGCGCCTGCAGAGTCATCGTGATGAGCTCAGATGCGCCATTACCTAGGTAGACGTCGTCGACGTCGAACCGCGGAAAGCCGTCGACCAGTTCGTAGCGCGCCACCACCGCGCGGCGGGCTGAAAGGATTCCCTTCGAATCCGAATAACCCTGGGCGTTGGGCAGAGCCCGGACGATGTCATTGAGGATCTCGGTCGGCGCCTCGAAACCGAACGGTGCGGGATTGCCGATGTTCAGCTTGAGAATGCGGTGCCCGAGCGACTCCAACCGCGCCGCTTCGTCGTTTACCGGTCCCCTGATCTCGTACCGTACGTTCGCCAACTTGGTGGATTGTGACAACACACGCTGGTTCGCGCGGCGCTGGGTGCCGACGGGCCACGGCCGCCGGTGGCCGGCGCGAAGAGGGATCACTCTTGCGAGTTGACGAGTCGTCGCCGCCACCGGCTCACTGCGGCTGACTCGCGATATGACCGGCAACGGGTCAATGGGTAGCCTGTCCG
>DATJIX010000466.1:0-6310 GCA_035492865.1 Mycobacterium sp.
GGAAATTGGATTGGCGAAGTTGTTGATCATCGGCACGCTGCTCACCGCGCCCTGGGCGGGCTGCCAGATGTTCACGTAGTTCTGCAGCGTGTTGGGCGCGACGTGCAGGAACTGCTTGAGGTCGGCGAGGCTGTCATTCAAGGCCTGCGTCACACCGGCCAACTTGTCCGAGGTGGTGCCCAGCGCTTCGCGGTTATCGGCGACGAACGATTGCACTTCAGGCACAACGGCGTTGAGATCCCTTACCGCGTCGGCTACTTCGTTCGGGTTGTCGGCGAGCAGTCCGGTCACCGACGCCAGGTTCTGATTCAGCTGCCGCATCAAGTTGGTGCTGTCCTGCAGCGCCGATACCAGGATCGCCAGGTTCTTGATGGTGGAGAAGATGTCGGTGCTGTGGTCGCCGAGAGCCGAAAACGCTTGCGAGAGTTTGATGACGGTATCGCGGATATTGGCACCCTGGCCGCGCAGGTTGTCGGCAGTGGTGTTGATGAACGATCCCAGCGGGGCGACCCCGCCGGGCTCGGTCGGCTGCAGCGACGTCGCCAGCTTCTCCAACTGCGTACGGACCTGATCCCATTCGACGGGAACAGCGGTCCGGTCCCGATCGATCACCGCGTTGTCCTTCAGCACCGGCCCGCTGGTGTAGACCGGCGTCAGCTGGATCGCGCGCGCGGTCACCAGCGTCGGCGAAAGAATCGCCGCCTTCGCATCGGCGGGCACCTTGTACTTGCTGTCGTACCAGAACGAGATCTTCACCCGCTCCGGCTGCGGCTGGATCTCACTGATCTTGCCAACGTTCACGCCGAGGATGCGCACATCGTCGCCGACGTAGATGCCATTGCTGTTCTCAAAGTAGGCAACAACATTCGTCCGGTTGATGGTGTCGCTGGTCTGGAACAGCGCGACCACACCGGCGATCAGCAGCACGACGAGGCCGACGGCGACCCAGCTTCTGCGGATGTGGCTCATTGTCCGGCCTCCCCTGGCGCGGGCACCATGACGGGGCTCGGCGTCGGCTGGGGAGTGGAGTCCAGCCCTGGCGGCGCAATCGCGGGCGGGCCCGGCGGCGGACCGCCCGGCGGCGGGGCGGGCAGCGGTTCGCGGTAGGGATAGCAACCCGTAGGTCCGGGCAGCGGCAACCCAGGCGGACCGCAGCCCTGATCGCCGGGGTTTCCGGTGATGGCATCGGGCAGGTTCAGATGCGGCTCGCCGCCCTGCCCTGTCCGCGGGAAGGGCACCGGCAGTGCGGGTGTCCCCGGCTGACCGATCTGCGGGTCGCTGAGTTCGGAGGGCAGCTTCGTGTTGGGATCGAGGCCGAGGTCGGAGAACGCGGCGTCGATGAACGGCTGCAGGAACTGGCCGGGCAGCAGGTTGGCCACGTAGGTCTTGAAGAACGGGCCGGATGCCACCGATTCGCCGAGTGACATCGAGTATTCGGTGAGCAGATGCAGCGACTTCTGCAGCCGTTCCTTGCGGTTGTCCAGTATCGTCAGCACGCCGTTGAGCTTGTCGAGCGCCGGCCGCATGGTGGCCTTGTTCTCACCGATGAAGCCCTGCAGCTGTTGGGACAGCGCCGAGATGTTCTCCGAGATCTGATCCAGTGCGGCGCTTTGGCTTTGGAGCTCGGCCAACAGTGCGTTGGTGTTGCCGATCAGGCTGACCACCTGGTTGCTGCGCTCGGCCAGCACCGTGGTGGCCTTGTTGGCGTTGGTCAGCAGGCCACGCAGCTGGGCGTCGCGCTCATTCAGCGTTTGGGAGAACCGCGACACGCCTTCGATCGCGATCCGCAGCTGTGGCGGGGTGTCGGCGAATGTCTCCGACAACACCCTCAACGAATCCGACAGCTGATTGGTGTTCAGTCCGCTGATCGTGGTCGCCAGTTCGCCGAGCGCATCGGGCAGTTGATATGGCGACGTGGTGCGGTCGAGCGGAATCGTGCCGTCCTGTCGGCCGTCACCGCGCGAAGTGACCTCGAGGATCTTCGTGCCGAGCAGACCCTTGGTCTTGATTGCCGCCTCGGTGCGATCGCCGAGCCGGATCGATTTGTCGACGGTGAACTTGACCAGCACCCGCTGCCCGTCGAGCTCGATGGACTTGACCTTGCCCACCTGAAAACCCGAAACCTGAACGGCGGCATCGTCCATCAGCCCGCCTGCCTCGGCGAAGTAGGCGGTGTACTCCTTGCCCTGGTTCAGGAACGGCAGCTTGTCGTAGTTGATCGCTCCCAGAATGATCGCGGCGGTGATGGCCAGGCCGATGGCACCGATGACGAACAGGTTGCGTTCTGCGAATGGCTTCACCTCGACGCGCACCTCCCCGTGCTCTGGCCCGCGACCTTGACGTACACCGGCTGGCCCCCCTTGCCGTTGAGCTTCAGCACGATGTCGCAGAGGTAGAAGCTGAAGAAGTCGCCGTAAATGCCTTGCCGCGCAAGCGCTTGATACGCATCCGGCAGGGTGTTGATCAGGTTGTCGAAGTAGTCGTGGTCGGCGACCACGATGCCCGCGGAGCGGTCGGTCTCGTGGATCGTCTTTGCAAACGGCGGCCGCGCTTCTGCCAACAAGCCGGTGATGCTGCCCGCGGCGGCGTTGGTGTAGGCCAGACCGTTCGAGATGTCCTGTTTGTGCGACGCCAGCGTCTGCACAAGGTCTGAGAGTGAATCGACGGCCTTCGCGAACTGATCGCTCTGGTCCCCCAGCGAGCCAAGCACGGTGTTGAGGTTGACGATCACCTGCCCGATCAACTGGTCGCGATCAGCCAGCGTGCTCGTCAGCGCCGCGGTCTGGGACAGGAACGAGTTGATCGTGCCGCCTTGACCCTGCAGCGCCGCAATCAGCTGGCCGGACAACGCGTTCACCTGATCCGGATCCAACGCGCGGAACAGCGGCCGGAAGCCGCCGATCAGCGCGTCGAGGTCCAGCGCAGGCGAGGTTCTGGCCAACGGAATCGTGTCGCCGGGGTTGAGCTTCTTGATGCCGCCCGCGCCCTCCTCCAGCGCCAGGTAACGGCCGCCGATCAGGTCGTCGTACCGGATGACGGCCCTGCTGCCCTCGGTCAACACCACGGAGTCATCAGCGGTGAACTCGACCAGCGCAGTGGTATCGGGTTGAATGGCAACCTTTTTCACCTGGCCGACCTCGACGCCTGCGATGCGGACGAAGTCGTTGGTCTCCAGCCCGGTGACATTGGTGAACGCGGCCCGGTAGGTGTGTGTCTTCTCGCCGAATCGCAGCTGACCAAACACCGCGTACAGACCGAACACACCGAGCAGGCACACAGCCAGAAAGACAGCGAGCCGCACCACGGTGGCTCGCAGGTTCTCTCTCATGGCTGGTTACCTCTCTTGGTTGCGGATTCGGACGGTCTAAGGCGATGGGGCCGCGAATTCCGGAAGTGGAACGGGCGGCAGCGGAGTCGGTTGCATCTGCGCGGGATTCGGCACCACGAATGGTTCCGAACCAGGCGTCGCGCCAGGATCCCGCGGCGCCATTGGCGGCGGCGCAGGCGGAAGCCCTGGCCACAGCGGGGTGCCGTCCGGCGCATAAAGATCGGCACCATAGGCCGGGGCACCCGGATAGGGGATCGGCCCTGGCGCAGGCCCGCCGAACAGGTTGCGGATGCTCGGCGGTTCGGGCACCGCGCGTGTGGTGGGCAGATAGTTGGCCCAGGCCGGGAAGCCGATGCCCGGGTTCGGCCGCCAGTCCATGCCGGTGCCGAATCCGGTGTTGGTCACGAGATTGCGCACCGGCCAGTTCTTCGCCACATCCGGCAGCGAGCCGCAGCCCGGTTTGCCGCCCGGTCCACCCTTGGCGCCGATGACCGGCAGGTTGTCCGGGTAGTGGTACGGGTCGTCGCCGAGCGCCAGGGACGTGTCGAGCACGAGTGTTCGGCCGTTGCCGCCCGCCGATTCGTAACCCCCGGTATCCAGGATGGTTTTCGCGCCCATCAGCAGGCAGGTGTATTCCGGGTTGTACTTGTACAACAGGTTGGTCGTCGGCTCGAGCACATTGATGGCCCTGATCAGGTTGGCCTGATTCGGGGCCAGCAGGCTGATTCCGCTGTTGGACAACCCAATTGTGGCCAGCAGCAAGGCATCCAGTTGCTTGGTGTGGCTGCTGATGGTCTGGCTGGTCGTACTCGCGGCGTTCAAGACCGTCAGGATGTCTTGCGCCGCACCGCTGTACGCGTCGTTGAAGCCCTTGAGGGCCTGCCAGTCTGCGCGGATCGTGTCGCTGCGCGGATTGAGCTGCAGCAGCACCTGGTTGGCGTCAGTGGTGGCCTGGCCGATCCTCTCCCCTTGCCCACGAACACCTTCGGCAAGCGCGGACAGGGTGGCGTTGAGTTTGGCGGTGTCGACCTGATTCAGCACGGCCACCACGTTCTGGAACACCGTGTTGACCTCGGTACTGACGTTGCGAGATTTCAGCACCTGATTTTCTGCCAGCCGTTGCGGGCTCGGATCGTCCGGATACACCAGGTCGACGAACTTCGCGCCGAACACCGTGGTGGCGCGGATCTGGGCTTCGACATTCGCCGGGATGAACTTGATCTGATCGCGGTCGATATCGAGCCTCAGGACGACTGGCTCCTTGCCGCCGGAGATCGCGGCAACCCGACCGACCTGGACGCCGCGCAGCTTGACCTTGGCGTTGGTCTCCATCACGAGGCCGGCCCGGTCAGAGGTCAGCGTGACCGGAAGGGGGTTCTTCAAGGTGCCCGCAAAGAGCGAGAGGGTCAACCAGGTCAGCACGGAGAACACCACGACCAGGATGAGCGTGTACCACCCCGGGTGGAGGCCGTGTTCGTCGCTGTCCATCTGCTACCCGGCCAGGTTGAAGTTTCCGGACTGACCGTAGACGGCCAGCGACATCATCACGAGAACGAACGCGGCGACGATCAGTGACGTCCGGACGGCGCGCCCGACCGCCTCACCCACGCCGGCGGGTCCGCCGCGCGCGGTATACCCGTAGAAGGTGTGCACGAGCATGATCACGACCGCCAACACGACGCATTGCAGGAAGGACCACATCAGGTCGGTGGGGTTGAGGAAGGTTCGGAAGTAGTGGTCGTACACACCGGTCGACTGCCCGTAGATAACGGTGGTGCCGAACTTCGCCGCCCAGAATGAGGCAATCACGCCAACGCAATACAGCGGAATGACGACCAACAGGCCGGCCAGCACGCGCGTGGAGGCCAAGTAGGCGACGGACCGGATACCCATCACCTCGAGCGCGTCGATCTCTTCATTGATTCGCATGGCGCCGAGTTGAGCGGTCGCCCCGGCCCCGATGGTCGCGGACAGCGCGACCGCCGTGGTGGCAGGTGCAATCAGGCGGACGTTGAAGAACGCAGAGGCGAATCCGGTCAAGGCCTCGACGCCGATTTCGGAGAAGTCGGTATACCCCTGCACGGCTACCAGCGCGCCTGTCGTCACGGTCAGGAACCCGACGATCGCGACGGTTCCGCCGATGACGATGAGTGCACCCGCGCCGAGGCCCATCGCAGCGATCTGCCGTATCAGCTCGATCCGGTAGGAAGTGACGGCGATGTGGATCGAGCGCAGCGTCGTGCCGTAGAACTTCGTCTGCCTGCCGATCCGGTTCCAGGGCTCGGCTACAGTCCGCCACCTGGCTTTGAGCCAGGGGAATTGGGAATGAGGTTGGGAGACGGTCACATCGTCACCTTTACAGCGACGGCGGTCGCGACCACGTTGATGGCGAACAACGCCATGAAGGTGAACACCACAGTCTCGTTGACCGCGTTTCCGACGCCCGCCGGACCGCCGCCCACGGAAATGCCTTTGTAGCAGGCGATCAGCCCGGCAGACAGCCCGAACAGGGCTGCCTTCAACAAGGCGATCGTGACATCAACGGCGCCGATGATCAGCGTAAGGCCCGCCGCGAATGCACCGGGCGACACATGCTGGACGTAGACGCAGAACAGATAGGCGCCTGCGAGGCCGACGAGAATCACGGTGGCGGCCAGCGCGAGCGAGACCAGCGTCGCGGCCAGCACCCGCGGAACAACAAGGGCCTGAATCGGATTGACGCCCATCACTCGGAGGGCGTCAAGTTCTTCACGGATTGTGCGTGCGCCGAGGTCGGCACACATCGCGGTGGCACCGGCGCCGGCCACCACCAACACGGTCACGATCGGGCCGATCTGTCGGACGGTGCCCAAAGCTGCGCCGGTGCCTGAGAAGTCCGCGGCGCCGAACTCGGTCAGCAGGATGTTGAACGTAAACGTCAGCAGCACCGTGTAAGGAATCGTCAGCATCAACGTCGGAACGATGGAGACCCGCGCGACAAAC
>DATJIX010000467.1:0-13953 GCA_035492865.1 Mycobacterium sp.
CCGAGCCCGACGATGCGGGTAGTCAGGACGAGTGAACGGGAAGAAGCCTGACGCCGCGGACGACGTTGAAAGCGACCCGGCCAAGGGGGCCGACGACCGCAGCGACTGGTCGGACGAGGGCGGTGCCACACCCAGCGGCCCGGCCGGGGATACCGACGACGACTCGCACTAGCTGGTGTCGGCGAGCACCGCTTGCGCGGCGTTGTAACCGGGGATGAAGGTGATGCCGGGTCCGCCGTGGCAGCCCGCGCTCCCCAGGTACAGGCCACCGATCGGAATCGGTTGGTCAACATAACCTTTCGGACCTGGCCGATTGATGCCGATCTGGTCGGGATGGATCAGGCCGTGGCAGTAGTCACCGCCGGGAGCGCCGAACATGGTGCCCATGTGCTTGGGCGTGAAGGTGGTATGCCTGATGATCAGGCTCTCGAAATTCGGTGCGAGACGGGTGATCTTCTCGATGACCCGCCGACCCATCTCGACCTTCATCTCGCCGTAGCCGGTGTCGCCTTCTTCGATCGGGAACCACAGCGAAAACGCCGACGCCGCGTGCTTTCCGGGCGGTGCGAGGTCCGGATCGTTGACCGACGGGATCTGCAGCGCGATCGAGGGATCGGCGGGCACGATCCCGCGTCTGCAGTCCTCCCACTGTTGCTGCAGTTCCTCAGGAGTGCTGAAGATGCCGATGTTCGACTGCATGGCTGGATCGTTGAGAATCTCGTAGGGCGCCGCGAATTCCGGCACGCCGTCGAGGGCGAAATGCATCTGCAGATAGCTGCCGCGGTGATCGACGCGGGAGAACCGCTCCCGGATGTCGGCGGGTACCGCGGCCCCGTCCACCAGGCTGATCGTCAGGTCGGGCGCGATGCCCGACACGACGACCGGCGCGGTGATCGTGGTGCCGTCCTCGAGGCGAACCCCGGTGACACGCTCGTCGGCGACGATGATCTCGTCGACCTTGCTGCGCAGCCGTAGCTCGCCCCCGTGAGACGCGAACACGTCGCAGAGGTGCGACGTCAGCGCTCCGATACCGCCTCGGACCTTCTTGACCAACAGCGCATTCTCGTCCGGGACGGCGAATCCATACGCCAATGCCGCGGCGGTGCCGGGAGTCGCAGGCCCGCGATAGGTGGTGTTACAGGCCAGCAGGGACAGCATGCCGCGCAGCGCGCCGTTCTTCTCCTTGTCCGGCAGGTAGCGGTCGATCACATCGGTAACGGAGCCGAACAGCAGATCGGTGATCGTCGAGCGCTCGAATTCATTTGTCGCACACGCATACATCTCATCGAGGGTCTTCGGGGGCTGGCCCGCGTCGAAGCGCCCGAGCGCGCGGGTGGGCGCCTGACACCACGCCATCAGGCCTGCCATCCCGTTGACGGCCTCCGCACCGTGCACCTCGTTGATGTGGGTCAGCAGCTTCATCGGGTCGGTGTAGTAGACGAGGGGTTCGTCACCGACGCCGCGCAGGGACACCGACATCACGTCGAGGTCGACGGTCGGTAGGTTGTCGAGCCCGAGTTCGCGGCTCACCGTCGCCGACGTCGGAATCTGCACCGAGCCGGCGATCTCGAACTGGAAGCCATCGAACAGCTCCACTGTGGACGCCATCCCGCCGGCGTAGAGCTTTGAATCGAGGCAGAGCGTTCGCAGCCCCGCCTTCTGGAGCAGTACGGCTGTGGTCAGCCCGTTGTGACCCGCACCAACGACAATCGCGTCAAAGTCCGTCATCGGCTGAGGCTGACACGCGCCGCACAGTTTTGTCAATAATGACAAAACTTGGGGTCACCCCTGGTCGCCGATGCCCGCCCTCAGCGACTTCAGCGCGGCGCGGCACAGCCGGTCGAGCTCGGGTAGCGACCGGTCATTGCCGAGCATCCAGACCTCCATCGCCCCGAACACCGCGGCGGCGATGCAACGCGCGGTGACCGTGATGTACATGCGTTCGTCGGTGCCCGCCATCGGCGGGTCGTCGCCGGTGAGCCGCTCCTCGATCGCTTCGGCGAAGTCGATCTCCAGCTGCCGGATGTGGCGGACGATCCGGCCGGGGTCGAGCTCCTGGGCGCGCAGGGCGGCGATCTCGGTCACCGCCCAGTCGTCGTACGGCCGAGCCATGATCGCCGCCTGCACCGACTCGATGATCGACTCGTCGTCCGACCGTTCCGCCAGCGCCTTGCGGAACCAGTGCACGCCGGCGTCGTAGTCGGCGAACAACAGATCGTGTTTGGAGGCGAAGTGGCGATAGAAGGTCCGCAGCGATACCCCCGCGTCGGCCGCGATCTGTTCGGCCGACGTGTCCTCAATGCCCTGCGCGGTGAACCGTACGAGCGCAGCGCGACGCAACGCGTCACGGGTGCGCTCGCTGCGCGCCGTTTGGGCAGGCCGGACCATGTGCGTAAAGTACCCCAAATCTGGTTATGTCAATATTGACAAAACTCGAATGGGTGGCGAGACTCCCGACATGATCTCGCTCGTGGTGCACGGCATCCTCGGCATCTTGACCGTTTGGTTCACGATCGCGTCGAACCCCAAGATCTTCGGCCGACCAGCGAGCGGTCCGCGGTTCTCCGCGCTCGAGATCGTGTTCTGGGTGATCGGTTTGGCGTCACTCCCCCTTTGCTGGTACTTCAACATCCGCTACGTCTACGAGTACTCGGCCAATCCGTTCTGGGGCGAGGGCGCGAACTGGTCCCAGTTCATCTCGATGGGATACGCCAACTGGGCAGCGGCCTCGGCCAGCGCCGACTACACGATCGTCAACGTGCTCCTGCTGCCGCTGTTCACCATCGTCGACGGTCGACGTCGGGGCATCCGGCGTCCGTGGCTGTTCTTCGTTGCGAGCTTGTTCACCAGCTGCGCGTTCGCGTTCGCGTTCTACTTCGCCACCGTCGAGCGGCAGCATCGGCACAAGATTGCCGACCTTGAGGTGCCGTCGCGCGTGTGACACTTCACGGGTGAAGGTTCACCACCTCAATTGCGGAACGCTTTATCCGTACGGCTGTGGCGAGATGGTGTGCCATGTGCTGCTCGTGGAGACTGACAACGGTCTTGTGCTGATCGACAGCGGCTTCGGGACGAGGGACTGCGGCGACCCCGGCCGACGAGTGGGACCGTCGCGGCATCTGATCCGTCCGGTGCTCAACCCGACCGAGGCCGCGGTCAATCAGGTTGAGCGGCTTGGCTTTCACCGCGACGACGTGCGCCACATCGTGCTCACTCACTTCGACGGCGACCACATCGGCGGCATCTCCGATTTCCCTGACGCCCAGATTCATGTCACCGCCGCTGAGGCATTCGGTGCGCTGCGGGCGCCGTCGCGCGGGGAGAAGTTCCGCTTCCGCTCTGTGCAGTGGGCACACGGACCCAAGCTCGTCGAGCACACTCCGGACGGCGACAAGTGGCGCGGATTCGCCGCAGCCAAGGAGTTGGACGAGGTATCGCCGGGCATCGTGATGATCTCGCTGCCGGGACACACCCGCGGCCACGCCTGCGTCGCGGTCGACGCCGGACACCGCTGGCTGATGCACTGCGGCGACTCCTACTTTCACTACGGCACGGTCGACGGGACGGCGCGCATGCCATTGTCGCTCAACGCATTCGAACGGGCGACCGCGTTCGAGTGGAAGGTGGTGCGGCAGAATCACGCTCGACTGGTCGAGCTGTTCGACCGTCGCGAACCCGACATGCTCATGGTCTGTGCCCATGACCGCAAGCTTTACGAGCACGCCAAAGAAACCGCCTAGGGAGGCCCAATGCAGGTCACATCGCAGACCACCGTCGCGGTTCCGATCGACACCGTGTGGGAAGCGCTGAGCGACCACGTCGGCATCAGCCGGTGGGCGCCAGGGCTGTCGGTGACGATGGACAAGGTCGGCGCCACGGATCCCAACGGACTCGGTGCCGTTCGGCGCATCTCATCGCCGGGCCCGGCACCTGACATCGTCGAGGAAGTCGTCACATTCGAGCCGCCACGAGTGCTCGGCTATAAGGCGCTGTCGGGCGTGCCGTTCCCGGGCTACAGCGGCGAGGTACGACTCAGTGAAGCCGGCGCAGGCACCCTGATCACGTATTCGCTCTCATCGTCCGCCAGCTTTCCGCTGGTCAAGGCGCCACTGACGGCGATCTGTCAGGTGTTGATGCGCATGCTCGCGCGCGCGTCGACCAAACAAAACTAGGTGCGTCATTGACGCGGTACCACCTGGCACCATAACTTGTTCGTTAACAAGCAAGTACTTAGGAGGCCCCGGTGATCACCGACGATCTACGGCAGCGTCGCCTCGCGATCATCCGCGAGCACATGGACACCGAGGTGACCAAGGAGTTCGACGCAACACTGGCCACGTTCAAGACCAATGGGGAGGGCCATCCGCACTACGAGATCATGGCCACCGGCCAGGTCTACGACGGTGACGACGAGGTGATGGGTTACTACCTGTCAACCCGCACGGCCTTCCCCGACCAGCGACACGAAAACGCCCGCTTCCACGTTTCCGACGACGCGGTCATCGTCGAATTCGACTTGCTGGGCACGAATCTCGGTGAGTTCTACGGCATGCCGCCGACGGGTAAGGCGTTCCGGGTGCCGCTGATCGCGTTGTTCTTCTTCGAAGGCGATCGGATCATCAACGAGCGCATCTACTTCGACACCGCCAGCCTGGTCACCCAGATCGGCCGCGCCGAATTGCTTGCGCTGGCCGGGACCCTCGGTGACTGACACGGGCCTGCCCCGCACTCAGGAGCAGCGCCGGATCCAAGCCGAACGCCGGCTTGTGCGCGCAGCCGCAGAGCTGGTCGGCGAGATCGGGCCTGCCCGCGTCACGCTCGCCAACGTCGGCGAACGCGCGGGGTACAGCCGCGGGCTGGCGACCCATCACTTCGGGTCCAAAGGCGCGTTGATGCAGCGGCTCGTCGAGGTGGTCACCGGTCAGTTCCGTGACGCGATTGTCGAAGAGAGTCAATCGGATTCGCCGCTGGATCAGCTGCGGCGACTGATTGACTTCTACTTTCGGGTGGTCTCCGACATGCAGCCGGTGAACCGAGCCCGGCTGGTGCTGTGGGCCGACGCGGTCGCGGGTCCGTCGGAGGACGTCAGGCCGCAGATGATTTCTGCCGACCGCGAGTTTCGCGAGGAGATCGAGAAGCGCATCCAGATGGCGGTGAACGCCGGCGAGGTGAACGACACCGTCGACCCACAAGGTCTAGCGACGGTGATCGTCGCAATGCTCAGAGGCGTTGCGCTGCAACACGTGCTCGATGACAAGGTCGACCTTGCTGCGGCGCAACACGAGGTCGAGCAATTGCTGACATTGCGTCTCGGGTTTGGAGGCTGAGCTGGAGGTCCACCATCTCAACTGCGGCACCATGACACGGCCGAGTCCCAAGGTCTGCCACGTGCTCGTGCTCAAGACCGACGACGGACTCGTCCTGGTCGACAGCGGCTACGGCAGCGACGACTGCGACGACCCGCGGCGAGTCGGACCGACCCGCCGCATGGTGAGAAGTGGCGCGGATTCGCGGCGGCAAAGGAGCTCACCGAGATCTCGCAGGGCATTGCGCTCGTGTCGCTGCCGGGGCACACCCGTGGGCACGCCTGCGTGGAGCCCGACCTGTTGATCGTCAGCGCGCACGATCCGACACTGCTCGAACAGGCGCGGGCGACCGCCTAAGGCATCGGAATCTTCGAAATCGGCGGCAATGGAAGATCCACCACCGGCGTCGGCGCAGGATCGGGAGTCGGCACAGGGAGCGGGATCGGCGTCGGCGGCAAGGTCAACGTCGGCACCGGCGACGGAATGGGCGTCGGGGACGGGGCAGGATCCGGCGATGGCGCCGGAGTCGGTGACGGCTTGGGAGTAGGGGCCGGCGCCGACGGCAGTGGGAAGTGTGGCGGCGGCGGAAGCTGCGGCAGCGGGATGTCGAGAACCACGACCGGAGGCGGTGGCGGGGCGGCCGGATCGGCAGGCGCCGGCGGAGCATCCGCAATAGGTGGTGGCGGCGGCGGGGCCGCAACCGCCCGGGGCGCAGGCGCTCTGCGCTGCACCACAGTGACAGGGCTGCCGGCGCTGGGTGCGTTGCTCCCGCTATCCGCAGGGGCGACTTCAGCAGCCGGCGCGGCCACGTTCACGGTTGACGGCACGATGGCAGGCGCCGACGGCGTCGCAGACACAGCGACCGCATTGGGAGTGACGGCCACCGCGGCCGGCGGATCAGTGTTGACGTAGTACTCGGAAATGACCACGCCCAGCGCACCAAAGGCGCTCAACGCACCGACAAGCACCGAGGCCACCGCCCAGTTGCTCAGCGACCTGGGCGTTGTCGGCTCGTAGCGGACCACCGGCTCGTCGATGAAGGCGGTGGCATCCGGATCTGCGTAGCTCATGGGCACAAGTACAGAGGCGGTCTGGGACTACCGATCCCAACTACTGCGGGGCGGAGTGGTCCGTACCTGGTTGGTCGTTCCAGCCGGCGCAGCGTACGAGGTCGAACCAGGTCACCGGAGGTGTGGTTCCGTACATCAGCTGATGCACGTGGCCGGGGAATGTCAGCGGAGGCCCCTTCACCGGGTTCGCCTCCACTTGACGTGCAATGACTTCGGCAAGCGTGTAGCCGAGGTCGTGGCGTGGCCATGCCCCATGCACCCCGTCGGCGAACCCCGGCGGGAGCAGTTCTCTGTCAGCGCCGACGATGTCGGCCCCAATACCCATATGAGTGACGGCTTGTACCGCACCGAACCTGTGGGCGATGCCGACGCTGGTATGCAGCGCGATCGCCTGCCAGACCGTGGTTACCCGTTCCTCCGGCATCCCGTGATCGCGCAGGAAGCGAGCCGCGGCGTCGGCGCCGTCGACTTCGAACCGTTGATCGCCGTTGGCGTAGTCGGTGGCACCGAGGTCGTGCAGGATGCAACTGAGGAACAGCAGCTCGTCGTCACAGTCGTGGCCCCTGACTGCTGCGAGCTCGCGGGCGAATAGATAGCTGCGCACACAGTGATTGGCGACGAATTCCGGCGAGACGTCGAACACGAAGTCTCGTGCCGCGCTGGCGATATCGGACTCGGGAAGATCAATGCGACGGGGCATGCCGCCACACTGCCGCGTCGACGCCTCAGGATGCCAGTGGCCAGATGGCCATGTACCGCTCAGATTAGGCCACGATGAAGAGCATCGCTGCCGGGTCCTCCATGGAAACGCTGACCGTGCGACTCGCTTGTCCTACTTGTCATTTGGATTGAGGGCGACGAACGCGACGCTCGCGGCGACTCCGCCAATGAGCTGTGCCAGTAGATACACCCAGAGGGTCGGCCATGCGAACATACCCATGACCGCGGCTCCAAGAGTGACTGCCGGATTGAACGCACCGCCGGAGATCGTTCCGACTGCCGCCACACCTGCCACCACGGTGAACCCGATCGCCATTCCGTAGAACGAGTTGTCGGGGTGGCTCTTGCTCGTCGCGACGTTCAACACCACGTAGCAAAGGGCGGCGGTGAACAACAACTCGACCGCGAACGCGGCGACCAAAGCGTGGCCAGACAGCGTCAGTGTGGCTGTCCTGGTCGCCTCGATGGGATCGACCACGGTTCGCACCAGTACAGCGGCGAGCACGCCGGCGCCCAGTTGCGCAGTCCAGTACGCGACGGCATCGCGCAGGCCGATTCGGCGACGCAGCAATACGGCAAGGGTCACCGCCGGGTTGTAGTGCCCACCGGAAACATGTCCTCCGGCGTACACCATCACCATCAGCGCCGCCCCGATCGCCAACGGCGCGAGTGGGCTTCGGCTCGCCACCGCCGCGCCCACGGTGAAGACGAGGACGAAGGTGCCGATGCCCTCGACGATGTACTTCGCTCCGGTCCACGGTGCCACGCCGACGGGAGCCTGGTGCCTGGGCCGATCTGTCTTCTCTGTGACGCGTCCGGCCTGTCCGCCGGGCGTAATTGTTGCCATGCATCAAGACTCGCGATGTCACACACCGATGTCGTTGCCGCTACCGCGAGTTTCGTTGTATCAGTCAGCCGGAGGTCAGGATGGGCGACACCATGGAGGATTTTTTCGTCAGCGCGAGCCATTGTGACTGTGTTGGATGTCCTTTGAACAGAACTCTGTGGAGGCGTCGCCGCCTCTGGGTATCTCTCGATGGACAAGGAGTGTCACGGAAATTCCGTGCTAACAGGAGGTCAACCTTGAACACAGTTCCCACGATTGAGTTGAATGATGGTGCACAGATTCCGCAGCTGGGGTTCGGAGTGTTTCAGATTCCGCCCGACGAAACCGCCAACGCGGTCAAGACTGCGCTGCAGATCGGCTACCGACACATTGACACCGCTGAGATGTACCAGAACGAGCGCGGTGTCGGCCAGGGCATCCGCGACGCCGGCCTGGACCGGACCGAGGTCTACATCACCAGCAAGCTCAACAACGGGTTCCACCGTCGCGACGATGCGCGGCGCGCATTCGATGACACCCTGAAAGCGCTGGGCACCGACTACATCGATCTGTTCCTCATCCATTGGCCTCTGCCCACGCTGTACGACGGCGACTTCGTGTCGACCTGGCAAACCCTCGAGGAATTCAAAGGCGACGGGCGTGCACGCAGTATCGGGGTGTCGAACTTCCAGGTCGACCACCTGAAACGGCTCGCGCAGGAGACCGACACCATCCCGGCGGTCAACCAGATCGAGGTGCATCCCTACTTCACCAACGACACGGTCCGCGCCTACGGTGTCGACCACGGCGTCGCGACCGAGGCGTGGTCGCCGATCGCTCAAGGCCAGGTACTCGGCGACCCGGTGGTGCAGCGCGTCGCAGAGGCAACCGGTAGGACGCCGGCCCAAGTGGTGCTGCGCTGGCACATCCAGCGAGGCGACATCGTCTTCCCGAAATCAGTCACGGTCGAGCGTGTGCGCGAGAACTTCGCACTGTTCGACTTTGAGCTCACAGACGCCGATGTCGCAGCGTTGACGGCGCTGGACAAGGGTGAAGCCGGTCGGACGGGGCCGAATCCCGATCAATTCGACTACATCCCGGATTAGCTCGCGGCGCGCGCACGAGTCACGATGCGGTGCAAGGAATCTCGGCGGCGAGTGTGGTTCCTTGGTGTCCGCTGGTGATACGCAACTTGCCTCCCAGAGCCTCCACTCGGTCTTTCAGCCCGATGAGTCCGGACCCACCGCCGGGCACAGCGCCGCCGACCCCGTCGTCGCTCACCGAGAGACGCAGCTGCCCCGCGTCGGCCTCTACGGTGACGGTGACCAATGATGCCTGGGCGTGCTTGGCAGCGTTCGTCAGCGCTTCCGCGACGACGTAGTAGGTGGCGACCTCGATGGACTCGGGAAGCCGTCCCTCGACGTCGACACTCAGTTCGACCGGCATTGCGGCGCGACGACGAAGGGCGCGCAGAGCCGGGCGCAGGCCACCTTTGGCCAACACCGCCGGATGGATGCCCTGCGCCATCCTGCGTAGTTCCTCGCTCGCCTCGGCGAGGCCGTCACCGATTGCGGCGAGTTGAAGATCCACATCGCTATCGAGCGACTGGGAGGCCTGAAGAGATCGAATCCGCAGTCCCAGTGCGACGAGGCGTTGCTGGGCGCCATCGTGCAGGTCTCGCTGGATGCGGCGCCTGACCTCGTCGCCCGCCGCCACGACGCGCGCGCGCGAGGCGATCAGCTCGCCACGTGCTTCGGCATTCGCGATCGCCGTCGCGACCAATTCAGCGAAGTCCATCAGCCGCTCTTCGATGTCGGGTGGGGGCGGTTCGGGTCGGGAAAACCCGACGACCGCTGCTCCCCACAATCGACCGTCGACGACGATGGGTGCGCCGACCCCGGCTACCAGACCCAGACCCCGGATCAGCGCGGCAACGGATCCTCTTGCCTGGTCATGGCTGTCCATACGTGCGGTGGCGCCCGTGCGCTGCACCAAAGCAGCTATGTTGTCGCCCTCCAGGGTCAGCCGCGCGCCGATTGGCAGTCTGCTCAACCCGTCGTCATAGGCGGCGACGATCTCGCCAAGGTCGACATCGAGGTACCGGACAAGCGTCGCGTTTCCCACCCCCAGCGCGCTGGCCACCTCGTCGGCGACGGCGGCGAAGATCTCCGTTGGCGAAACGCCATTGGCGACGAGTGTTGCCACCCGGCGCAGGCCGGCTTGCCTTCGCGCCAACTCGCTCACCTGTCGCTCCGCCCGCGTGGCCGCCGCGGCCCGTAGTCGGGCTTGGGCCCCCAGGACGTTGGCCACCAGAGCGATCGGCACGAACACTGCCAACGTGACTAGGTTCTGCGGGTCGACTAGTAGCAGCCCCTGACTCGCGACAAGGTGTGTCTGCAGATAGACCGCGGCGCTGACAATCGTCGTCAATAACGCCAGTTCAAGGCCCCAGCCGTACGAAATCACCAGTACGCCAAGCAAATACACCACACCGAAGGTCATGTGCGGTCCGACGCGTTCGAACAGCCGCACCAGCGCGGTTTCAGCGACGATCAACGCCGCAGCGACCATGACTCCCAGACAGAATGATGGGCTGGGGCGCGTCAACACGCGCGCGAATCTTGAGCGTCGCGCAACGGCTGGCATCTGGCTTCGATCGGCCTGCGTTTTGATATCCAGGCCGGCACCAAGGGTCGGCTGCGGGTCGGCAAGTGCCAATCTCATCAACGACGCTCCTTCCGGCCACGGTCGACCCAGCAGCAATGCTGCACCCTCGGGGCCGGTCGCGATGCGACGCTAACGTCCAACTGCGATGGCTACCACCGGCAATGCCGACATACCAGCCAGCAGGAAAATCGCCGCCGCCCTAGTGCCACGCGCGCTCGGACCGTGCACGATGGTGCCAGCGGCCACCGCCGCGAACACGGAGGGACCAGAATCAGATGCAGGCTCAAACGGAACGCGCCCCCAGCAGCGCCATCGATTCAGCGAACACATCACAGCGGGTGATCATCGCCGATGACGATGTGTTGCTGCGTGAGGGCCTCGCCAGCCTCTTGAACAGTTCAGGTTTCGACGTCGTTGCGCAGGCCGGCGATGGCGCAGAGTTGCTGTCCCAGGTGCGTGCGCTGTGCCCCGACGTTGTGGTCGTCGACATCCGCATGCCTCCTTCGGGCACCACCGAAGGGCTTGCAGCAGCGCGGTCGATTCGAGCGGAGCTGCCGGACACCGCCATCTTGGTGTTGTCGGCACACGTCGAGGTGGAGCACGCAATGGAACTGCTGGCCACCGGGCAGAAAATCGGCTATTTGCTCAAGAGCCGCGTCACGGACGTCGCCGAGTTCATCGACAGCCTCCAGCGGGTCGCCAAGGGCGGCGCGGTGATCGATCCCACCCTGGTCCAGGAACTGCTGTCGGTGCACCGACGCGACGATCCGCTCGCAATGCTGAGTCCCCGCGAACATGAAGTGCTGGCGTTGATGGCCGAGGGGCGCTCAAACGCCGGCATCGCGCGCAGCCTCTGGGTTACCGAGGGCACGGTCGAAAAGCATGTGCGCGCAATTCTTTTGAAGCTCAACCTGCCGGAAACTGACGAGGACCACCGCCGTGTGCGCGCGGTGATCACTTACCTCGAATCAAGTTAGGGACCAAACCCAGTGGACCGCAGGCGGTCCGACCTCATTACCGGATCACTCTGCCGCGAGAAGGCGTCGAATCTCACCCGGAGACAGTTGCCCTTTCGGGATGAACCCGATCGCGGGGCTGACGTCAATCAGGTCAGCGAACTCCTGTTCGGAGTGGGTGGAGGTCAGGATCACCGGCGACGAGCCGTGGCTGCCTGCCAGGTGCTCGGCCAAATCGAAGCCGCTCTCGTCGCCGAGATTGATGTCCACCACGGTGACATCCGGCCTCAGCTGCTCGGCACAACGCAGGGCCTCTGCGATCGTCGATGCAACACCAACGACCGTAATTCCATGGTGGTTAAGAAAATTCGCGGCGGCATCAAGAAACCCTGGGTTGTCGTCGACTATGACGCAGCGCAACGTCTCAACCTTGGACCTCATGACATCAGTCTGACCGAACTGCTGGCCCTCGGGCATTGCAGGTACCCGCAATTCGAAGGGCTTGCTAAGGACCGTCTGACCTGAACTCAGTCGCGGCACACAAAACATCAAGCGATTCCGTCTGTGTTGGCAGTACGCGTGCCCCCCGACACGAAGTACGCCTCATCGAGGTCGAAGTCGGGGGCCGTGAGCAGGTTTCGGTCCAGCGCCTCAGCGATCCACAGCACCAGCCGACCGAGCACGTTGCGCATGATGTTCCCTCCGGTGGTGACGTGTGCACTGCTTTTCGATCCTTGCCGCTCGGCCTGGCGGCGTCATCGTTGCTAGCGGCCATTTGCCCTACCAGGCAACGTGATTAGCCTTTACCTGCCAGCTGGCAAGCCTACGTAGCACCACCGGCGTACGGGAAATAGTCCACTTGGGGAGGTGCGTCGTAGATTTGGGCGTTTCCTGGCGACTGGCATACGTTCTGAGTGCCACCCAAACTCGTACATGACTGAGAAGCCTGCGACTGGTCGCTTGAGGAGGCGCCATTGCTTGCGCTTGTCGAATCTTGATTCGGCGCAGCAACTGCGACTGGTGCAGCGGCGATCGCGCCTGCTATCGCGCCAGCCGCCAACAGCGTTGCGAAGTAATTGATCTTGACCCGCATAGCGGCACTCCTTTTCATGTGGGCTGTCAGTGCACTTCATTCAGAATCGGTCAGCGAGGCAGTCATGTCGTCACTGCTACCCCCCATTGCGATGCCTGCTATCGGGAACGTGCACTTACCGATCATCCGGATGGTCGCCCGGTCAATGACCGGTGAGCACAGATTCCGGCTGCCTGGGGCGGTCGTTGGGTGGCAGCGGTGACGACACGGGTTCACTGACTGAGTCAGTCTGAATCATGCAATGACCCAACCAGATTAAGGAACGTCATCATGGGGCACAAAGTCACCTACATCGCGTCACTCCTGGCCGTCGGCGCCGCCACGACAGCGATCGTCGCTGCGCCGATTGCCTCCGCAGCTTCGATCGACCAATCGTGTGCGGGCGGCGGAGGAGGAACCGTCTGCGAGTCTCCCGGCAACGTCCAGATCAACGACGCACCCAGCCCCGCTCAGTTCTATCCGTATGGAGGCGAAGCGTTGCTGCTGGGCGGCGGCGGCTTTGGCGGCGGAATCGGCTTTCACGGCGGCGGACACCGCTAGTGGCTGACGCCTAGGGCACCAGCACGACCTTGCCGACGTTTTCCCGGGCGGCCAGAATGCGGTGCGCCTCACCGGCATTCGCGAACGGCACCGCCGCATGAACCACCGGCTGGACGATGCCGTCGGCGATCGCTGTCGACAGCGGCTCGATCCACGGCTGCAACGTGCCGCGATCGTCCCACAGTGCGAGCATGTTCAGCCCGATCAATGTCTTGGACTCCGACAGCTGCTTGATCAGATTGAAGCCGCGGACCATCGACAGCAGCTGCGGCAGTGCCGTACGCAGTGAACGCTTCTCGCCTTCCTGCATCGCCGAAGCACCGTAACCGACCAGCCGGCCGCCCGGGCGCAACAAGTCGTAGGACCGTTTCAGCGACTTGCCGCCGATAGCGTCGAGCACAATGTCATACGGCGGCAATCCTTTCCACCAGCCGTCGCGGCGGTAGTCGATGGCGCGGTCCACACCCATCTCGGCGAGGCGCTTGTGCTTACCCGGTGACGCAGTCCCGTGCACCTCGGCGCCCGCCGCCTTCGCCAACTGGATCGCCGCAATGCCGACACCGCCGGCCGCCGCATGGATCAGCACTCGCTCGCCCGCCTGCAACGACCCGTAGCCGTGCAATGCCGCCCACGCCGTGGCGTAGTTGACCGGGATCGCGGCACCCTGCTCGAAGCTCAGGGAATCGGGCAGCGCGACGGCATCGGCCGCCTGCACGTTGACTATCTCGGCGTAGCCGCCGAACCGGGTGCCCGCGAACACGCGCTCCCCCACCCG
>DATJIX010000468.1:0-8741 GCA_035492865.1 Mycobacterium sp.
GGATCGGAAGCTGCGCTGCGGACGGCTATCGAGCGGCGAGCGGTCCGCGCGTCGGGGCTGGCGCAGCAGCTGCGGAGTAGAGGCATGTGACGAAGCCGTCGGTATCGGCTGAAATTTGCTATCGTACGCAAAGTTGGACAAACAGCCAGGTCGGGACGAAGGCGACCGCCACAATGCCGTTGTCTTCGAGAAGTTAACGCTTGGGCCGACCGATTCGGTGATACCCGTACGCCGGAGGATCACCATGGACCAACCCTGGACGCCAGGGGACGCACAAATGGATCGACGCCGCCATCACCCGCCTGAAACAGCGGAGGCATTCTTACAACAGCTTCCATCCCGGTTGCTCGTCGAGCGGCTCTCCACTCCGACGCTCGTGATCGGACTCGACGGCGTCGTCCAGTTTGCCAACCCCGCGTGTGCCGAACTGCTCGGCTTCCGGAACGGGGCAACCCTGAAAGGGCAGTCGCTGCCGCAACTCCTGGCGGACGAGTCCAACGCCACACCCGAAGACTGCCTGGCTCTGCTGCGCGCCCCGGACGCCGTCGTGAAATGGCAACACGCCGATGCGTACCCCGTGTCCACCATCGTGTCCACCACGATCTGTCTCCGGGCGACCGACCCGCTATTGATGGTCAATCTCACCGACGTCACGGCGTTGGTGTGGCTCGGCGCGAACACAGAGGTGAGGACTCGGAAACAAGCTTGACGCTGCGAGACGCGTGGCGCTGACAATGCTGTGCCGCTTACATGTTTGACTGCCCAACGTACGACCGACACGGTACGGTCTATCCGGGTTGGCTCCACAGCCCCACGGAAACGTCACGGCGGCGAAATGGAAGTCCCCGCTGAGAGGGCACGAACCCCGACGTCAGCCGGAATTTTACGGTTGCGCAAACAGGGTGGGGTTTCGTGCCAACTGGATCAAGATCAAAGGTCACAACCTGTACCGGCGGCGGCGTGCTGCCGTGGTCAGGCGCCGGAGGGTCTGTACAGTCAGGGCGTCTGAAACGCGAGGCTCCTCACTCCGACCGGGGGGAGGGATCACCTGAGGTGAATAAGAGAGGCTCTTCTTCAGTCACCGCCGGCCCCACCAGCTGGGGCGGACGACGGTCGTACCTCAGCGGCTCCAACAGTGCGCAACAAAATCGGGGCGCCCATGCGCCGGAGCCAAAGGGATTGCCGTGAGCCAATTTACAGAGACGATGTACTTCAACGCCCGCTGCAGCTTCAAAGGCATGGTGACGGGAGAACCAGATATCCCGGTCCGGCACACCTGGGCCGAGGTGCACCAGCGGGCCCGGCACATTGCGGGTGGCCTGGCCGCCGCCGGTGTCGGACATGGCGACGCAGTTGCGGTGCTGGCCGGCGCGCCGGTCGAGATCGCACCGACCGCCCAAGGCATCTGGATGCGCGGCGCGAGTTTGACCATGCTGCATCAACCCACGCCGCGCACCGATCTGCAGCGCTGGGCCGAGGAGACCACCGCGGTCATCAACATGATCGACGCCACGGCGGTCGTCGTGTCGGATCCGTTCATGCCCGCCGCTCCCGTACTCGCTGAGTTGGGCATGCGCGTGCTGACCGTCAAGGACCTGCTGCAAGGGCGATCGATCGGTCCCGTCCACACCGACGACGACGACGTCGCGCTGATGCAACTGACATCCGGGTCCACCGGCTCCCCCAAGGCGGTGCAGATCAGCCACCGCAACTTCGTCGCGAACGCCGAGGCGATGATCATCGGCTGCAACTTCGACGTCGAAACCGACGTGATCGTGAGCTGGCTGCCGTGCTTCCACGACATGGGCATGACGGGCTATCTCACCGTGCCGATGTACTACGGCGCCGAGCTCGTCAAGATCACGCCGATGGACTTCCTGCGCGATACGTTGTTGTGGGCCAGGCTGATTGACAAGTACAAGGGCACGATGACGGCCGCGCCGAACTTTGCCTACAACTTGTTCGCCAAGCGCTTGCGAAGGCAGGCGACGCCTGGCGAGTTCGACTTGTCGTCGCTGCGATGGGCGTTGTCCGGTGCGGAGCAGGTCGACCCGCTGGATGTCGAGGATCTATGCGAGGCCGGCAAGCCGTTCGGCCTGCGGCCCGAGGCGATCATCCCCGCCTACGGCATGGCCGAGACGACGGTGGCGGTGTCCTTCTCCAAGTGCAACGGCGGCATGGTCGTCGACGAAGTGGACGCCGACCTGCTGGCCGTGCTGCACCGCGCGATCCCGGCGCACAAGGGACACACCCGTCGGTTGGTCTCGCTCGGCAAGCCACTCGAGGGCCTGGAGCTGCGGGTCATCGACGACGACGGCAGCGTGCTGCCTGCCCGAGGGGTCGGCGTCATCGAGGTCCGAGGTGAGCCGGTGACCAAGGGCTACACGACGGTGGCCGGATTCATCCCCGCGCAGGACGCGATGGGCTGGTACGACACCGGTGACCTGGGCTATCTCACCGAAACGGGCAACGTGGTGGTGTGCGGCAGGCTCAAGGACGTGATCATCATGGCCGGCAAGAACATCTACCCGACCGACATCGAGCGTGCCGCATGCCGCGTCGCGGGGGTACGACCAGGCTGTTCGGTGGCGGTACGACTGGACGCCGGCCACTCGCGCGAGACGTTCGCGGTCGCGGTGGAGTCCAAGGAATACCAAGACGTGGACCAGGTGCGCCGCATCGAGCGCCAGGTGGCCCACGAGGTGTTCGCCGAGGTCGACGTCCGCCCCCGCAATGTGGTCGTGCTCCAGCCGGGCATGATCCCGAAGACCCCGTCGGGCAAGCTGCGGCGCGCCCACGCGCTGTCACTCGTGAACTGAATCCGCGTAATCGCGCCGCGCGACGAGTAATTTGGCGTTCATCATGGCCGAATACGACGCGCAGCACGGTCGCCCGTCGCCAGCCGAACCGGAACTGTCGCAGGCTCAGCTCGACGCGGACGACGTCGATCTGCAGGCCGGATTGAGCGGTGTGGCTGGCATCGTCTCGGGCGGCCGGGGTGTCGTCAACGTGCTCCACGATGTGGCGCAGTTCGCGGCCCAGGCCATTCCCGGTGTCGACGGCGCGGGTATCACCATGATCGAATCCTCCACGGACACAGGGCAAATCAAGGCGTGGGCGGCAACGGCTGCCTTTGTCAGCGACATCGACAAGGTCCAGTACCACGTGCTGCACGAAGGGCCGTGCATCACGGCCATGCAGTCGGGGCGCCCGGTCGTCAGCGGATCATTGGGTAGCGACGATCGTTGGCCGCGCTTCGGTGGCCGGGTGGCACGGATGGGTGTGCACTCGGCGCTGTCGATGCCGCTGACGGTCGGCGACGAGGTGATCGGCGCCATCAACGCCTACGCCCATGCCCGCGATGCGTTCAGCGAGCATGCGGTACGACTGGCAACCCAGTTCGCAGGTCCGGCGGCGGTATCGGTGTGCAACGCGCGATTGCTGTCCGACGCCCGCGAACGCACCGAGAACCTGCAGCAGGCGTTGGTCAGCCGCGAGGTCATCGATCAGGCGATCGGGATCATCCGGGCCCGCACGGGCGTCAGCGCCGAGGAGGCCTTCGAGCGGCTCACGAAGCTGAGCCAGCACGACAACATGAAGCTGCGCGTCGTCGCTGAACGCTTGGTGAATGAGGCGGTGCGGCGCGCCCGCGCCGCCGCCCGGCTACAGCCTTAAGGCGGTGGCGCCGAAGCGAATTCGGCTATTGCGGCCAGCAGCTCTGGGCGGGTCTGCCGGTCGGTCATCAGCGTTCGCGCCACCTCGGTCAGGTGCTCTCCACGGGTGCGCGCAAAGCGGCGCAGCAGCTTGAAGGCCTGCTCGACGGAGATGTCGAGGCTTTCGCGCAGGAAGCCTTTGGCCTGTTCGATGAAGACGCGGCCGGTCAGCGCGGAGCGCAGCTGCGGCATCACCGTCGAGGGCGTGGGCGGGTGTTCTTGCAGTATCGCGACGGATGCGACGTGGGCCAGGGTTTGAGCGACCAGCAGATCGGCGTCGTTGAGAGCGCCTGGGCGGCTGCCGAAGAGGTTCAGCGCGCCCATGACGGTGCCGGCGGCACGCATCGGGACGGCGTGCACGGCGGCGAAGCCGGCTTCCAGCGCCGTCGGGACGAACCGCGGCCATCGATCGGTTTCGGCCTGGATATCGGCGACGGAGATCGCCTGACCGGTGGAATAGCAGTCGACGCAAGGCCCTTCGTCGGCCTGCAACTGGAATAGTTCCAGTTCCCGCGTTTCCTCGGAGGTGGCGGCGATCAAGCGGAGGCGTTCGAGCGGGTCGGCGAGCAGGAGCCCCGCCGACTCGATATCGAGCAATTGGGCGCAGCGCTCGGTGAGTTCGGTCAGCAGTTCGACGACGTCGAAGTCGTCGAGCAAACTATCGACAAGCGTTACGACAGCCTCCAGTACACGGGTTTCACGAGGGGTTTCTGTCATCTCGCACTCCATCCTGGTTTGGTTGGGCGCGCATCAGTCGGCCTCCAACTTGAGGCGGCGCTCGAGGATGTCGCGCGCGACGTCGGTGGAGCTGCGGCCGGTGGCGTAGGCGTGGGCGCGCAGGCGCACCAGGGCCTCGGCGGGGTCGACGCCGAGTTGGGCGACCAGCATGCCGGTGGCCTGGCTGACCTCGGCTCGGGACAGATCGTGAAGTTCCGCCCAAGCGTTGCTCTCCGGGTCGTTGACGGCGGCATGAAGGTCGTCGTTCATCAGATCGAGCATGGGAACGCCTGCAAGTTCGGCGGCTACGATGGCGCCGGCGAGATGGTCGCTCTCGAGCTGGCCGGGTTGGGCGCGGAAGAAGTCGAGGGCGCCGATGTGTTCACCGGCGACCAGGACGGGCATCGCGAACACGCCGCGGATCCGATGAGAGAGCATGGCGGGGCCATAGATGGGCCAGCGATTGTTGTCGGGATCGGCAAGGTCGGCGACAAGGACCGGGCTCCGGAGCGCGACGGAGTCCAGACAGGGGCCCTCGCCAAGGGTGAACTGGAGTTCGTCGTACGTGCGTGCGGATTCTCCGCTGGATCCCAGCGTTCCGCTGGCGGCGCCGTCGAACACCAGGGAGATCGCGGCGGCGTCGATATCGAAAAGCACCACGCAGGCCTCGCACAGCCTGTCGGCGGCCTCTACCCCTCGTCGCCCGTCAACGGCGGCGAGGAGCTGGTCATGGATCGCCACATTTAACCGAACAAAGATCGGGCGGCTGTGGCACTGCCCGACGGTCTAGGTGGCGCGGTCATACCTCCACCCTCCTCTAGTCGGGCCGGGATTACGAGCAGCTGGTGCCGAGCGCGTCCCAAAACGCGTCGTCGTCCTGGCCGGCGATCACCGCCGCTTCTTCTCGTAGATTCAAGACACGCTGGTGTATGCGGTGCTCCGTGGCGCGCGGCATCTCGCCGGGGCCGTAGCGGCCACGCTTGAGTCGAACGACTCGGCCGTGCGCAATTTCGTGACGCAAGGCGTCGGATACCACCTTGGATGGTCGTCCGGGAATGTCGAAGCACTGGTAGTCCAGTGCCTCGATCAGCTCTTCGACGGACTTCGGGCCGTGCTGGAACAGATACATGGTGAGCGCGTAGCGAAGCTCGACGCCGCGCAGCTGTCGTCTGTGTGACATGGCCCGACCGTGCCAGGAGCGACCGACAAGTTGCCCGGCTCTTGGCGACAAAGTCGTCACTAGCGACAGAGTCGCCCAGAGGTGGGCACTTCGAGCAGTGGTCCCGCGGCCCGCGCCTACGCTGAGCGCGTGGTCGACATGCCGGTCAACGTCCTCGAATACGACCCCCGTTGGCAGCATTCATTCAGCGCGCAGCGCGATGCTCTGACCGACATCTTGCACAGCTGGCTTGCCGAACCAGTCGAGCACGTCGGATCCACGGCAGTGCCGGGTTTGGCGCTGGCGGCTGTGGTTTCTCCGGCCGCAACCGGATGCTCGGACACACCACCTCTACCTGATCCAGCACAACGACCCCCATCTGTGGGAACTGTGCGCGTTTCGCGATCTGTTACGGGCGAACGACGGCCTACGCACCGAATACGAAGCGCTGAAACGCAACCTGGCCAACGCGTTTCGTGACGATCGAGAGGCCTACACCGACGCCAAGGCGCACTTCATCGAGACCACGTTGCGTGACAACGACCACGAGCCGCGGCCGCGATCCCAATAACGCCGACCTACAGCGCGCTGCCCTTGGTCCATTCGGCCCACGGCACCGTCCAGTCGCCGTTGTCCCAGAGCTGCAACGGCTTACCGCCGGTGTTGCGGACCTCGACGACGTCGCCAGGGACGGAGAAGTCGTAGAACCATGCGGCGTTGTCGCTGTTGAGGTTCAGGCAGCCGTGGCTGGTGTCGGTGTTGCCCTGCGCCCACACCGTCGCATTGAGCTGGTGCAGGTAGATGCCGTCCTTGCTGATGCGGGTGGCGTAGGGGATGGTCTCGCGGTAGCCGAGCCGGGAGTTGATCGGCAGCCCGAACGTCGACGAGTCCATGATCACCGGGTTGGCCTTGTCCATCACCGTGTAGACACCCGGCGGGGTCCAGAAGCTCAGCGTGGTGTCGCCGAACGTCTGCGTGCCGCCCATGCCCATCGACGTCGGCATGGTGCGCACCAGCTTGCCGTTGTCGAAGACGCTGACCTGCTTGGTGTTGTCGTCGGCGATGGAGACATGCGAGTCGCCGATCTTGAACGAAAGGCGTTCGTCCTCCTGGCCGTAGAGCCCGTCGCCGACCGGCGTGCCAAACAGATTGGCCGCCACATCCACGGTAGTGCCTGGGGCGTAATACTTTTCGGGCCGCCAATGCGCGGTCTGATCGTCGATCCAGTTCCACGACCCGGCCACCGGCGGGTTCGTCGTGACGACGAGGTGACGCTCGGCGTTGGCCTTGTTGTCGATGGGTTCGTCGAACTTCGCGACGACGACCATGCCGACGCCGTACGTCGCGCCGTCCTGCAGCAGACCGCCTGCGGTCGTCTCGAGGTACACCTCGGTCTGGTTGCCGGGGGTCAGCGTGCTGAAGCTGGACGTCTGCCGACTCGGCATCCCGTTGGGCCCGCGAGCGGTGATGCTCAACGTGTAGGTGCGTCCGTAGCCGAGTTGAGTGGTGGGCTTCCACACCGTGCCGTCCGGGGTGAGCACGCCGGGGATCACCTTGCCGGAGTCGCTGAGCATGCTGACGTCGGTGATCGTCCCCGACGTCGCAGTCACCAGGACCGGGCCCGAGGGGCTGACGTGGTCGGCACCGGAAGCCGGCGCGGTCCACACCGCGGCGGGCTGAGGTGCCGCGGGCTGCGATGCCACCTGCGGGACGGGGGCAGCGGTCACCGTCCGGCAATGGTCGCCGCAGTCGGGAGTGGTGGAAAGGACGACACCGCCGAGCACCGCGAGGACGGCGAGCACCACCGAGAGGCACGCACCCTGGACACGGCGAGTAGACGTCAACTGTTCTCCACTTGTGGTCGGCGACGGCCAAGACGGCACAATCTTAAACAGACCGCGCCGGGGTTGTCGCAACACGGCTGAGCAGTGCGAATTCGTAATCGTCTTGTTGCTCGCGTGAATTCAGGACTCGGCGGCGGTCCAGTCGTAGGGCAGGAACTTTCCATCAAAGGTCACCACGACGCGATCGCCCGTTGGGTTCGATTTCTTCTCGACGTTCACGCTGAAGTTGATTGCGCTCATGATGCCGTCGCCGAACTGCTCGTGGATGAGCTCCTTGATGGCGGGGCCGTAGACCTGCAAGGCCTCGTAGAAGCGGTAAATGGTCGGGTCGGTGGGCACCGCGGTGGGTAGGCCGCCGCGCATCGGGACGGCAGCGAGCACCGGCACGACGGACTCATCGAGGCCGAGCAGGCCGACGAGCGTGCGCCCGGCGTCGGCCGGAATCGGGTGCTGCCCGAGCAGGGCGGCGGTGGTCCATACGACGGGTTTGCCGACCGCGTCGGCAAGTTGTTGCCACGTCAGCCCTTTGGCGAGTCGGGCCGCGATGATCTGCTGAGTGATCTCGTCTCGAGTCATGCAGCCATCATCGGCCCGACCCGCCGGGTCTGCCTAGCGGCGCCCGCCGCCGCCGTTGAACCCTGGCTCAGCCACCTCCGCCGGGGTGAGCTCGAACGGCGCCGGGGCCTCGACGGCCGGGGCGACGTCGTCGCCGCCGGTTGTTCCGCCTTCAGCAGGTGCACCACCTTCGATGTCGGTGGTCTCCCCTCCGACGTCCGGCGCGCCACTACTGATCGGCTTCGGCGAGACCCACACCAGCAGATCCTGGACGCCGTCGTTGTAGACGACGCTGTTGGGGGTGTCGCCCACGACGTCGAAGTAGATCTTGCCCGGGATTCCGCCGCCGATGATCCGGTAGTTCTGGCCGCTCTCAGCGCGGGCGTTGAACAGCGCAGGGATCGGAACGCCGCCCTCGTTGGTCACGTTCGCTTCGTACAACCGGCCGTTGTGGAACACGGCATCCGAACTCGGCCTCAGCCCGTGCACCGTGTAGGTGATCATCGGGTTGCCGTAGACATCCTCGAGTGACTCCGGCTGACCGTAAACCTTGATGAGATTGGCTGCCCCGGCGGGCGCGGCAGTGACTGCACCAAAGCTCAATGTGATTGCTGCGGCGGCGACAGCTCCCGCCAGTTTCTTGACCTTCACCCTGACTCCCCTCGTGTGTCGACGCTCTAACCTGCGGGAACGTTACCCCTCCGCATGAGAATCGAAACGGAAATTGCACTGATCTTGTTTTTCGTCGTGTCG
>DATJIX010000469.1:0-9861 GCA_035492865.1 Mycobacterium sp.
CTGCCGGACCGCAAGGACGTCAAGGACGGCGTGATCGCCTACAAGATCGCCGCGCACGCAGCCGATCTCGCCAAACAGCACCCGCGCGCTCAGGAGCGGGACGACGCACTGTCGAAGGCCAGGTTCGAGTTCCGCTGGCACGACCAGTTCGCGCTGTCGCTGGATCCGGACACCGCGCGCGAATTCCACGACGAGACACTGCCCGCCGAGCCGGCCAAGACCGCGCACTTCTGCTCGATGTGCGGGCCGAAGTTCTGCTCCATGCGCATCACGCAGGACATTCGCGACGCGATGGCCGAGAAGTCCAAGGAATTCGCCGAACACGGCAACCAGATCTATCTACCCTTGGCCACATGAGTTTCCTGCCGCTGACGCCGCCGGGCGAAACACCGCTCCGGGTGATGACCATCGCCGGATCGGACTCCGGCGGCGGCGCGGGCATCCAGGCAGACCTGCGCACGTTCGCCATGCTTGGCATGCACGGGCTCGTCGCCGTCACGGCGGTGACAGTGCAGAACTCGGTCGGTGTCAAGGGGTTTCACGAGATTCCCCTCGACGTGATCGCGGGTCAGATCGCCGCGGTCGCCGAGGACATCGGCGTACAGGCCGCCAAGACCGGCATGCTGGCGTCGTCGGCGATCATCGACACCATCGCCGACACCTGGCGCGAACAGGGCCTGGCGGGCACGGTGCCGCTCGTGGTCGATCCCGTCTGCGCGTCCATGCACGGCGATCCACTGCTGCACCCCAGCGCACTGGATTCGCTTAGGGGCCAACTGTTTCCGCTTGCCACACTGGTGACCCCCAACCTCGACGAGGTCCGGCTGCTCGTCGATATCGACGTCGTCGACGACGCGTCGCAGCGTGACGCCGCGCGTGCGCTGCATGCGCTGGGTCCGCAGTGGGCGCTGGTCAAGGGTGGGCACCTGCGCGCGTCGTCGCACAGCCCGGACCTGCTGTTCGACGGCTCCGACTTCTACGAATACGACACCACCCGCATCGACACCGGCAACGACCACGGCGCAGGCGACACCCTGGCCGCCGCGGTCGCCAGCGCGCTGGCCCACGGTTACACCGTGCCCGACGCGGTCGCGTTCGGAAAACGCTGGGTCACCGAATGCCTGCGCGCCGCATATCCGTTGGGCCACGGCCACGGCCCCGTTTCGGCATTGTTCAGACTGGAGCGATGAACCTCGATCCGATTGCCGGCGTCGCGCACGAACCCGAAGGCAAAGCCAAGGGTGCGGTCGTCCTGACCCACGGCGCGGGGGGCAGCCGCGAGTCGCCGCTGCTGATCAAGATCTGCGATCAGTGGGCCGGTCGCGGCTGGCTCGCCATCCGGTACAACCTGCCGTATCGGCGGCGGCGACCCAAGGGGCCACCGTCGGGCTCCGCCACCTCCGACCAGGCGGGCATCGTCGAGGCCGTCGAGCTGGCGCACACGCTGACCAAGGGCCCTGTCGTCGCAGGCGGCCACTCGTACGGGGGCCGGATGACATCGATGGTGGTCGCCGACGCGGCAGCCGACGTCGATGTACTGACGCTGTTCTCCTATCCGCTGCATCCGCCGGGAAAACCCGAGCGGGCGCGCACCGAGCACCTGCCCCGCATCGCGGTGCCGACGGTGTTCACCCACGGCACCGCCGATCCGTTTGGCACCATCGACGAACTGCGGCCCGCCGCGACCCTGATCTCCGCGGCCACCGAGATCGTCGAAGTCACCGGCGCCCGCCATGACCTGGGCTCCAAAACCCTTGATGTCCCGGCACTTGCGGTCGACGCGGCGCTACGGTTGCTCGGGTGACCACGCCTCCGCCCGACCCGAAGGGGGCGGGCGGAACCAACGGATGGGCCATCGCCGCGTTCGTCCTCGGCATCCTCGGCGGCACCATCCTCAGCGTCATCTTCGCGATCGTCGCGCTCGTTCAGCTCAGGGGACGCCGCCAACGCGGCCGCGGGTTGGCCATCGCGGCGCTGGTGATCTCGATCGCCTGGATCGCGGTCATCGCGTCCGTCATCACCTACGGGATTTCCACGCAAGGGAAGTCGGTGCACGCCACCGACCTCAAGCCAGGTGACTGCGTCAAGGACCGCCACGACGACGAGCTGCCCGCCTGGGTGAAGCGGGTGCGTTGCGACCGGCCCCACTACGGCGAGGTGTTCGCACTCCTGACCCAGCCAGGTGCAAGCGCAGAAGACTGCGGACGCGAATTCTTCAACTACGCGCCGAACTCGCCGGAGGGTCCGGTGTTCCGCGTCGCGTGGGCAAACGGCGACCGGTCCCTCGTGTGCGTCGCGATGTCCACGCATGAGCGGTGGTCATCGCTGCGTGACTGACGCTACTGTCAGCGGGTGACCACCCCGCCGAGCAATCCGCCGCCGTACGGCCAGCAGCCGCCGCCCGGACCGTATGGTCAGCCGGCCCAAAACCCGTATCCCGCGCCGCAGCCGGGCGCGTACCCGCCGCCGCCGGGCTCCTACCCGCCGCCCCCGCCGCCCCCGCATGGCGCGTATCCGCCGCCGCCCCCGATGCCATACGGCGAGGCGCCCCCTCTCGGCCACTACGGTCCGCCGCCGAAGAAGACGCGCTGGGGGCTGATCATCGGCCTGATCGTCGGCCTCTTCGCACTGCTGGCCATCGCCGTCATCGTGTTCGTCGTCTTCGTCGGCAGGGGCACGGTCACCGCGACGGACGTGAAGGTCGGCGACTGCCTCAAGGAGATCCCCGGCAACACCCGGGTGCTGACGGTCGACACCATCGGATGCGACCAATCGCACGCCGGCGAGGTGTTCGCAGTCCTGCTGATGCCGGAGGGCAACTTCCCCGGCCAGTCGGCCATCGAGGAGTACCAGAACAAGTGCGAGCCGGAGCTCGCCTCCTACGCACCCAACGCGATCACCGACGACACAGTGCAGCTGTACGTGCTGTATCCGACGGCCGAAACGTGGGAGCAAGGTGATCGGGCGGTGACGTGCGTCGCCACCCTGGATCCGCCGCGGTCCGGGTCGCTGAAGGGCTGAGCCGGGCGGCAAAGTTTCCGGTACCTGAGGTACCGTCTGCAGCATGACTTCGGAGCCTTACGACGCGGTCATCGTGGGAGCCGGTTTCGGCGGAATAGGCGCTGCGATCCAGCTCAAGCGGATGGGCTACCGCAATTTCGTGATCCTGGATCGCGAGGACGACCTCGGCGGCACCTGGCACGTCAATCGCTACCCAGGTCTGGCCGTCGACGTGCCGACCACGACGTACTCGTATTTCTTCGAGCCCAACCCGAACTGGTCGCGGCTGTTCTCCACCGGCACGGAGATCAAGCAGTACGCCGACGACGTCGCCGACAAGTTCGATGTCCGAAAGCACATGCGGTTCAACACCGTCGTGGAAGGCGCCCGCTGGGACGACGAAGCCAGCCTCTGGAAAGTCACGCTCGGCGACGGCGACGTGCTGTCCGCGCGGTTCCTGATCACCGCGACGGGCTTCCTTTCGCAACCGAAGGTGCCCGACATCCCTGGCGTGAACGACTTCGCAGGCAAGGTCATCCACACCACCGCGTGGGACGACAAGTATCGGCTCGCGGGCCGCAGGGTGGCCGTCATCGGCACCGGCGCCACCGCCGTCCAGCTCATCCCCGAACTGGCGAAGCGGGTCGCCGACCTGACCGTGTACCAGCGCACGCCGATCTGGGTGGTGCCCAAGATCGACATCAAGTTCGGCGAGCGGGCCAAGCGGCTGTTCGCCCGAATCCCGTTGACGCAGCGGGCTATCCGCTGGCTCACCGATTCGATCTACGAAGTCATGATCAACACCGCGATCATTCACCACCGGCACTTCCGCAGGCTCAACATCGCCGCTGCGGACCTGTCGAAGATGCACCGGTTCGCGTCGATCCGCGATAAGGAGCTGCGCCGCAGGCTCACCCCGGACTACGACTTCGGTTGCAAGCGGCCGACCTTCTCCAACGGCTACTACCGCGCGTTCACGAAGCCGAACGTGCACCTGCAGACCGAGGGCATCACCCGGATCGAGGCCGACGGCATCGTCAACGCCGACGGTTCCAAGACCGTCATCGACACCTTGGTGCTGGCCACCGGATTCGATCTGTGGGAGGCCAACTTCCCCGCCATCGAGGTCATCGGCCGGGAGGGCCGCAATCTCGGAAAGTGGTGGCGCGAAACCAGATTCCAGGCCTACCAGGGCGTGACGATGCCGTACTTCCCCAACTACCTGAGCCTCGCCAGTCCATTCGCGTTCCTCGGGTTGAACTTCTTCAACACGATGGAATACCAGATGCGGCACATGGATCGGCTGTTCGGTGAGCTCAAGCGACGCGGCGCCACCACGTTCGAGGTGACCGAAGAAGCCAACACCCGTTATCGCGACCGGATGACCGAACTGCTCGGCGATTCGTTGTGGACGATCGGCAATTGCGCGACGTCGCGGTCCTACTACTTCAATCCCCAGGGCGAACCGACGCTGCTGCGGCCGATGTCGACGGCCACCGCGATCAAAGAGGCATCGGAATACCCGTTGAGCGACTACCAGATTGCGTAATCAGAGAGGGTCAACAGCTGTGCCGAAAAGCAATTCGCGTCTCGCCAAGTTCGCCGGGCTGGCGGTCGCCGGCATCGGGCTGTCGCACTTCACCAGCCCTCAGCTGTTCGACGGGATCACCAGGTCCGCGTTTCCGCGCAACACCCGTCAGCGCGTCTACATCCACGGGGGTGTCGAGACGGCGCTGGGACTCGCGTTGAGTTCGGCGAAGACACGCCCGCTGGGGGCCGTCGGCACGATCGGTTACGTGGCCTACTTGGCGGGCAACGCGGCGCGCAACCGGTAGCGACCGAGCAGCGTCAGGTCGACCAGTCGTTCGACGACGGCACGCGCAGGCGCCGAATTCTCGTATCGCATCAGCCGCCCGAGGTCGATCACCAGTGACATCGCGGCGTGCACGGCGAAGCGCGCCTGTCCCGGTGTCCAATCCGGACGCACCGATGCCACCAGGTCCACCCACGATTCGACGTTGGCGCGCTGCAGGTTGCGCAGGATCTTCTGATCACCCGGCGTCATGTTGAGCCGCTCGGTGTAATACACGTAATCCAGCTCGGGCTGGTCGAACGACCTCGCCACGTACGCGTCGATGACCGCGCCAAGTGCTTCGTCGCGGTCGGGCGTCGTGCCCACGATCTCCGACAGCTCCGACGACAGCCGGTCGGCGGCCCGCCGGAACGCGGCGGCGAGGATGTCGCTCTTGCCCGAGAAGTACCGGTAGATCCCGGACGCGGGCATCCCGACGGCTGTCGCGATGTCGTCCATGCTGGTGTCGCGGTAGCCCTTGAGGTTGAACAAACGCATCGACTCATTCAGCAGCGCTTCGTATTTCGGCGTCTCAGCGATGACGGCGGCGGACGGATGGACATCGGCGGCACTGGCCTCGACGTCGGGCAGTTCGGCGGCCAGCACCGCGTCGGCGAGATCGGCGAGCAACGCCCGCACCTGGATGGCGGGCAGTTTCGCACGGTGATCGACGATGCTGCCGATCACCGAGAGCGCCGACGTCGAAACCGTCCAGCGCTGGCGCGAGGTCAGCTCGGGTCGAATTGCGCTGAGCGGCCGCTGGATCCGGTAGTGCACGGTGCGCATCTGGGAGTTCAGCGTGGCCTGGTCGTCACCCCTGAGGTAGCGACCTTCCCAGCGGTAGAGCCCGCCGGATTCGCGGTTGACCATCGCGGTGTCCACGAGCGCCGAGACGAGCCGACGCAAGGTCAGCTCCGGATCGCCTTCATCGGCGAATGCCGTGGCATCGACCAGCTGCTGGCCGAGGGCGAGCACCGCGTCGCGGAACAGTTCGTATTTGCTCGAGTAATGGCGATACAGCGCGGCAGCGGAGATGCCCACCCGCTTCGCGATGGTCTCCATGCTGACGCCGTAGTAGCCGAGCTCGCTGAACGCCGCGGCCGAGGCGCGCGCGATCTGCGCCTTGCGGTCTTTTGGCCGGCGCCGGACACCCTCGACGCGGGTGGGCCTGGTGCGCGCCATGGCCAACACCATAACGGATCTTATGCATACATAGCGGCCGACTTCGGTTGGAAAATCACGAGAAAATCGTCGCCTACGTAAAGAATCGCCATTAACATAGGGGCGTGCTCGACGCGGTGCGACGACTGTTGGGGTTCCAGGTCACGATAGGCCAGCTGATCGCCGTCGCGTTGATTCTCGGCACTCCGTACCTGGTCGTCGGGGTGATCTGGTGGAGCACACACACTGCGCAGCTGCAGCACATGGCCGGTGCTGCTTTTCGCCGACGTATGCATGACGTGAACGGGGGACCCTTTGCACCACTATCACCATCGCGCGTTCTACATAGGAGTCGTCTGTGTCGTCCTGATCGTGGTCGGGCTCCTCGCGCTCAACTTTCCGGTCTTCTTGGACGCCTATGACCAATGGGGCTTCCAGGTCAAGTGCGGGACGGGCTACTTCTCCGATTTCAGCCAGGCCGCTGCGGCGGCCGGTCAGCACGACTACGTCGACCAATGCGAGACCGCGCTGATGATGCGGCGGTTGTGGGCGATCCCACTCGTCGTGGTCGGGTCGATCGTGCTCGTCGTCGTGGTTGTGGTGGCGGCAACGGTGTGGGGCCGTGAATCGGTGTTCGGGGAAGACTCGGTCGCCTGACGTAGCATCTGGGCGTGAGCACGCCGGACGGCCCTGCGCTGCAGCGGCGGCTCGGCACATTCGACGCCGTGACCATCGGACTGGGCTCGATGGTGGGCGCAGGCATCTTCGTCGCACTGACCCCGGCCGCCGCGGCCGCGGGCTCGGGTCTGCTGATCGGACTGGCCATCGCCGCCGTGGTGGCCTACTGCAATGCCACATCGTCGGCGCGCCTGGCCGCGCTCTACCCGCAGTCCGGCGGCACCTACGTCTACGGGCGCGAACGCCTCGGTGGGTTCTGGGGCTACACGGCCGGCTGGAGCTTCGTCGTCGGTAAGACGGCGTCGTGCGCGGCGATGGCGCTCACAGTCGGCCTCTACGTATGGCCGGACTATGCACACGCGGTGGCCGTGGCCGCGGTGGTCGCGCTGACCGCGGTGAACTACGCCGGGATCCAGAAGTCCGCGCTGCTGACCCGGATCATCGTGGCGGTGGTGCTGGCCGTGCTTGCTGCCGTGGTGGTCGTCGTCGTCGGCTTCGGCGAGATCGATGGCTCGCGGCTGGCGTTGGGCGACGACGCTACGGCGCGCGGTGTGTTGCAGGCGGCGGGACTGCTGTTTTTCGCGTTCGCGGGGTATGCCAGGATCGCGACGCTCGGTGAGGAGGTGCGCGATCCGGCCCGCACCATCCCGCGCGCGATTCCGATCGCGCTCGGCATCGCGCTCGTGGTGTACGCGGTGGTCGCGATCGCGGTGCTGAGCGAATTGGGCAGTACCGCACTGGCTTCGGCGAGTGCCCCGCTGGCCGACGCGGTTCGCGCGGCGGGCTTTCCCGCGATGGAACCGGTGGTGCGGGTGGGTGCCGCGGTGGCCGCGCTTGGCTCGCTGCTGGCGTTGATACTCGGCGTCTCCCGCACGACGCTGGCGATGGCGCGCGACCGGCATCTGCCGCATGCACTGGCCGCAGTGCACCCCCGCTTCAACACTCCGCACCGCGCCGAAATCGCGGTCGGCGTCGTGGTCGCCGTGGTGGCGGCGGTGGTGGATGTGCGTGGTGCGATCGGCTTTTCGTCGTTCGCGGTGCTGTTGTACTACGCGATCGCCAACGCGGCGGCGTGGACGCTCGGCCGTCGTGTCATTCCCGGTTTCGGACTGGTCGGCTGCGTAGTGCTGGCGGTGCTGCTGCCTGCTTCGTCTGTGCTCGTCGGGGCGGCCGTGGTCGCCGTCGGTGCACTGGCTTACGCGGTCCGCTCTAGGTCATCGGCGGGATGACGTTGAGCTGCTGAAGCATCGCGAGCACGTCTTTGTTGGACCACTTCTCGACAAGCCGGCCGTTCTCGATGCGGTGAATCACCGTGGCTGTCATGCACATCTCGTTGCCCGTGGCCGGGATGCCGGGGAGGTCACCGCGATGTGTCCCACGCGCCGTCAGCCTGGTGACCACCTTGTCGCCTTCCGCGATCTGGTCCTCGATGTCGTGGGTGCCGGGCGTGGCGTCCCAGAACAACCGAAACGCCTGTTTGAGTCCCTCGCGCCCGGGAGCGTCGACGCCCGGGAATGGCGGGGGCGAATGATCGAGATAATCCTCGGCCACCAACTCGTCCAGCGCATCGAGATTGCCCGCGTCAATTTCTCTGTAGAAACGACGGACCAGACCCTTATTGTCCTCGATCGACATGATTACCTCCCCCTGAGATATCCCGACGGTACGCCTCGACCGCAGTCGGCAGGGTCGGGAAGATGCGGTCCTCGCCGACCTTGTCGACCAGTCCCGCCGCTTCGAGTTCAGCACGGAGGTCCTGTTTCACCCTGGCCATGGCGAACACGATTCCGCGTTCGGTCAACTCGGTTCGCAACTGGTCGAGGGCGTCCAGTGCGGTGAGGTCCACTTCGACGTTGGCCTCCGCGTTGAGCACGAACCATTGGACAGCGCTCGGAAATTCGTCGACCGCCTCAATCGCCCGTTCGCGGAAGTTCTCGGCGTTGGCGAAGAACAGCGGGGCGTCGTAGCGGTACACCAGTAGGCCAGGAACCAGACTGGCTTCTGGGTAATCGTCGATGTCGTGCATGCCCGCGACACCCGGGACGAAGCCCTGCACAGCGTCATGCGGTCGGGCCACCCGCCGCAGGAGGTCCAGAATCGACAACGCGATCGCGACGAGCACACCGTAGAGCACGCCAAGCAGCAGCACCGACGCCGTGGTGGCCAGCGCCAGCAGCAGCTCGCTGCGCCTAAATCGGGCCAGCCGCTTGAACTCCGGCATATCGACCAACCGCAGCGCGGCGTACACCACCAGCGCCCCGAGCGCTGCCATCGGAAAGTTCGACAGCACGCCGCGTCCGGCCACCATCACCACAAGCACGAACACCAGGGTGATGACCGAGTACAGCTGGGTGCGGCTGCCGAGGGCGTCGCCGAGCGCGGTGCGACTGCCGCTTGAGCTGACTGGAAAGCCGTGCAGCAGACCGGAGCCCACATTGCAGACTCCAAGCGCCCGCAGTTCCGCGTTGGCGTCGATGCGCTGACCGTGCCGGACGGCGAACGTGCGTGCGGTCAGCACATTGTCGGAGAACGCGACGATCGCGATGCCGGCGGCCGGGATCAGCAGGGTCGCCAGATCGCCGGCCGGAATGTCGGGCAGGCCGGGTATCGGTAGCCCACCGGGAATATCACCGATGACCTTGATCCCGTAGCGGTCCAACGAGAATAGCGCCACTGCGCCCGTCGCCAGCAGTATCGCAATCAGCGGGCCTGGCATACGCGGCAGTAGCCGTCCGAGCACCAGCAGCACAACCAGCACCGCCGCCGACAACCCGATCGTCGGCCAGTGCACATCACCAAGACCGGCGACGAATGACCGGATCTGATCGACGAATTCGTCTCCCTTGACTGAGATTCCGGTGACCTTGCCAAGCTGGCTGCCGATCATGATGACCGCGACTCCGGTCATGTAGCCGATCAGCACTGGCCGCGACAGCAGGTCCGAAAGCAGCCCGAGCCGAATGATGCCGCCGATGAAGCAGATCGCGCCGACGAGCAGGGCCAGCGCGGCAGCCAGCGCCGCGTATCGACCGGGATCGCCGGCGGCCAGCGGTCCGAGCGCGGTTGCGGTCATCAGCGCGGTCGTCGACTCGGGACCGACGGACAGCTGCCTCGACGAACCCAGCACCGCGTAGACCGCCAACGGAACGAGTGCGGCCCACAGGCCGACG
>DATJIX010000470.1:0-10278 GCA_035492865.1 Mycobacterium sp.
TGATAGTTGGGCGATGTCTCCGCCTCGGCCAGAATCCGGTTGGCCCGCTCCTTGGCGGCGTCGATCTCGGAGTTGGCGCACAGGCAGACCGGGATGCCCGCGACGATGCGCGGTGCCTTACGGCCCGCGTTGTCCGCCGCCTTGGTGATCCGCGGCGCGATGTGGTCGCCGATCGCCCGCTCATCGGCCATCCACAACACCGTGCCGTCGGCGAGTTCGCCTGCGATCTGCAGCATCACCGGTCCGAGCGCCGCCACCAGCACCGGCATCGGTGTCTCCGCGGCCAGCACGGTCGGATTGTGGACGGTGAAGGTGTCGTTCTCCACATCGACCTCGCCGGGACCGGCCAGCGCCTGATTCAGCACCTCGAGATAGTCGCGCGTGTACGCGGCGGGCTTCTCGTACGGGATACCCAGCATGTCGCGCACGATCCAGTGGTGCGACGGCCCGACGCCCAGCGCCAGCCGTCCTCCGGTCCCCGCATGGACCGACAGCGCCTGGCGCGCCAACGCGATCGGGTGCTGCGCCTGCAGCGGCACGACCGCAGTGCCCAGCTCGATCCGAGACGTGCGCGCACCCATCAGCGACACCATGGTCAGGCAGTCGAAATCGTTGGGCACCTGCGGCATCCACGCGGTGTCCAGGCCCGCTTGTTCGGCCCACTCGATGTCATCGAGCAGCTTCTTGACCTTGCGGGTCATGTCGCCACGCTCGGCCCCGATCATCACGCCAAGACGCATCTAGTCGACCCTTTCGGACGTCAGCTTGCGCACCTCTTGGACAAGGACGTCCAGTGGTGTGCCCGTGGGAAAGACAGCAGCGGCGCCGGCGTCCAGCAGCTTGGGAACGTCGGCCTGTGGAATGGTGCCGCCGACGACGACCGCGATGTCGCCGGCTTCGGCTGCGCGCAGTGCGTCGACGGTGCGGGTCGTCAGGGCGACATGCGCACCGGACAGGATCGAAAGCCCCACCAGCGCAACGTCTTCCTGCAGCGCAATCGACACGATGTCCTCGATGCGCTGCCGGATTCCGGTGTAGATCACCTCGAAACCCGCGTCGCGCAGCGTGCGGGCCACGATTTTCGCGCCGCGGTCATGCCCGTCGAGACCGGGTTTCGCGACGAGAACTCTGGTCGCCATCTAGAACACCACCGGCTGCTGGAACTCGCCCCACACGTCCTTGAGTGTGGAGACCATTTCGCCGACGGTGCAGTAGGCGTTGGCGCAGTCGATCAGCTTGTGCATCAAGTTGTCATCGCCTTCCGCAGATTTCGCCAGCGCGGCCAGTGCCGCTGTGACGGCGGCGGGGTCGCGCTCCGCCTTGACCTTCGACAGCCGCTTGAGTTGTAGGTCGCGGCCCTCGGCATCCAGTTCATAGGTGTCGATATCGGGCGGCGGCTCGTCGGAAACGAACTTGTTGACTCCCACCACCGGGCGCTCGCCGGATTCGATCTCCTGGTGGATCTTGAACGCTTCGTCGGCGATCAGCCCCTGCAGATAGCCGTCCTCGATCGCCCGCACCATGCCGCCGTGCGCCTCGAGATCACCCATGATCTCGATGATCTTGGCCTCGGTGGCGTCGGTGAGCGCCTCCACGAAGTACGAACCGCCGAGCGGGTCGGCCACCTTCGTCACACCGGTCTCATAGGCCAGGATCTGCTGCGTGCGCAGCGCCAGCGTCGCGGACTCCTCGCTGGGCAGCGCGAACGGCTCATCCCACGCCGCGGTGAACATCGACTGCACCCCACCAAGCACCGCAGCAAGAGCCTCGTAGGCCACGCGGACAAGATTGTTCTGAGCCTGGGGCGCATACAACGACGCACCGCCTGCCACACAGCCGAACCGGAACATCGACGCCTTGTCCGTGGTCGCGCCGTAGCGTTCGCGCACGATCGTGGCCCATCGCCTGCGGCCCGCCCGGTACTTGGCGATCTCCTCGAAGAAGTCGCCGTGCGTATAGAAGAAGAACGAGATCTGCGGCGCGAACTGGTCGATGGTCATCCGGCCGCGCTCGACCACGGTGTCGCAGTAGGTGACACCGTCAGCGAGCGTGAACGCCATCTCCTGAACCGCATTGGCGCCCGCGTCGCGGAAGTGAGCACCGGCCACCGAGATCGCATTGAACTTCGGCACCTCTGCCGCGCAGAACTCGATGGTGTCGGCGATCAGCCGCAGCGAGGGCTCCGGCGGCCAGATCCAGGTGCCGCGCGAGGCGTACTCCTTGAGGATGTCGTTCTGGATGGTGCCGGTCAGCTTTTCGCGGGGCACACCCTTCTTCTCCGCGGCGGCCACATAGAACGCCAGCAGGATTGCGGCCGTGCCGTTGATGGTGAAGCTGGTGCTGATCTTGTCCAGGGGGATGCCGTCGAACAGAATCTCGGCATCGGCGAGCGTGTCCACCGCCACCCCGACCCGGCCGACTTCCTCACCGAACTCGGGGTCGTCGGAGTCATACCCGCATTGGGTGGGCAGATCGAGGGCGACCGAGAGGCCGGTGCCGCCCTGATCCAGCAGATAGCGGTAACGACGATTGGATTCCTCGGCCGTGCCGAAACCCGAGTACTGGCGAAACGTCCAGGTCTTACCGCGGTACCCACTGGCGAAGTTGCCGCGGGTAAACGGATAGGTACCCGGCGCAGGCGGATCACCGGCGCGGTCGGCCGCTCCGTAGACCGGCTCGAGCGGGATGCCGGAGGGGGTCTGTACAGGGTCGCTCATCAATGGATAACGTACTTGCAAAAAATGAGAATGCCAATACCGCTCGGTGGAAACATGCACTGAGCATGGCCCGCGGTGAGCGCGTTTCGACGACTGAACAGCCGGTACACAGTGATTATGAGACTTGCCTAGAATGAGAATGGCAATTCCAATCCTGTAGCATCCCGGTAAGTCACCCGAGGAGGCCCATGACCACGTTCACTGACCGCACGCTCGTCGTCTCGGGCGGCAGTCGCGGCATTGGCCTCGCGATCGCGCTGGGCGCCGCCAAACACGGCGCCAACGTCGTGCTGCTGGCCAAGACCGCCGAGCCGCATCCCAAGTTGCCGGGCACCGTCCACACCGCCGTCGCCGACGTTGAGGCCGCAGGCGGCAAGGGCGTCGCAGTGGTGGGCGATGTGCGCAAGGAAGAGGACGTGCAGCGCGCCGTCGAGACCGCGGTCGAACACTTCGGCGGCGTCGACATTGTGATCAACAACGCCAGCGCGATCGCCACCGAACCGACCGAGCAGCTGTCGGCCAAGAAGTTCGACCTGATGATGGACATCAACGTCAGGGGCACATTCCTGTTGACGAAGGCCGCGCTGCCCTACCTCCGTAAATCGGCGAACGCGCACGTCGTGACGCTGGCACCGCCGCTGAACATGAACCCCTACTGGCTCGGTGCGCACCCGTCCTACACGCTGTCGAAGTACGGCATGACCTTGTTGTCACTGGGCTGGGCGGCCGAGTATGCCGACGCCGGAATCGGGTTTACCTGCCTGTGGCCCGAGACCTACATCGCGACCTCTGCGGTGGCCAATCTGGCTGACGGCTCATTGATGTCCTCGTCACGCAGCCCCGAGATCATGGGAGACGCGGCAGTCGAGATCCTGTCCCGGCCGCCGGCGGACGTGAACGGCAAATGCTTCATCGACTCGGCCGTGCTGGTCGAGGCCGGTGTCACCGACCTGTCCAGCTACGGCGGCGGCGACGAACCGATCCTTGATATCTTCGTCGACAAGCCATGAGTATCTCGTTGCTGCTGGAAATGGCGGCGTCGTCGAATCCGGACCGCACCGCGGCGGTGTCCGGCGAGATCCGGCTGAGCACAAGTGAACTGAGTGAGCTCGCCGACGGCGGGGCCGGAGTCATCGCGGCATCCGGCGCACAGCACGTGGCATACGTCGGCACCGGCGGAGTCATGCTGCCGCTGCTGCTGTTCTCCTCCGCCCGCGCGGGGGTCGCCTTCACGCCGTTGAACTACCGGCTCAGCAAGGACGGCCTGCGGCAGTTGATCGACCGCCTGCCCACCCCACTGGTGATCGCCGACGCCGAGTACCACGATGTCGTCGCAGGGGCGGGCAAGCAGGTCATCACCTCCGATGAGTTCATCGAATCGGCCCGTACCGCCGAACCTGCCACCGAATTTCCCGACCCCGAAGATGTCGGTGTGGTGTTGTTCACGTCCGGCACCACATCGAAGCCCAAAGCCGTTGAACTGACCCACAATAACCTGACGAGCTACATCACCGGCACGGTCGAGTTCGACGGCGCCGAACCCGGCGACGCCGCTCTCATCTGCGTGCCGCCGTATCACATCGCGGGTGTCAGCGCGGCGCTGTCGAACTTGTATGCCGGCCGAAAGATGGTGTACCTGCCGCAGTTTGACGCAGGCGAATGGGTGCGGCTGGTGCGCGACGAAGGTGTCACGTCGGCGACGGTGGTGCCCACCATGCTGGACCGCATCGTCTCGGTCCTCGAACGCGAAACGATCGAGCTGCCGACCCTGCGAAACCTCGCCTACGGCGGTTCGAAGGTCGCTCTTCCTTTGGTGCGCAAGGCGCTTGGCCTGCTGCCCGAGGTGGGTTTCGTCAACGCCTACGGCCTCACCGAGACCAGCTCGACCATTGCGGTGCTCACCCCCGACGATCACCGGGAGGCGGCGTCTGCCGCCGACGAGGCGATCGCCCGGCGGCTGGGGTCGGTGGGCCAGCCGGTGCCCAGCATCGAGGTGCAGATCCGCGGCGAGGACGGCACCGTCCTCGGGCCTGGGCAGACCGGTGAGCTGTTCGTGCGCGGCGAGCAAGTGTCGGGACGCTACACGGACATCGGCTCGGTGCTGGACAGCGAGGGGTGGTTCCCCACCAAAGACATTGCCATGCTTGACGAGGGCGGCTACCTGTTCATCGGCGGCCGCTCCGACGACACCATCATCCGCGGCGGCGAGAACATCGCCCCCGCCGAGATCGAGGACGTGCTCGTCGAGCATCCCGCGGTGCGGGACTGTGCGGTCGTCGGCCCCGAGGACCCCGAATGGGGCCAGATCATCGTCGCGGTGGTGGTGCCCGCCGAGGGCGCCGCGCCCGACCCCGACGAGCTGCGCGCGCACGTGCGGGCGCAACTGCGCGGATCACGCACGCCCGACCGCGTGGTGTTCCGTGACGAACTGCCGACCAACGCGACCGGCAAGGTGCTGCGCCGTGAACTCATCGACGAATTTCAAAGGAGCCGAACATGATTAAGAACGGCACCCGGCTGCAGAGCCAGGTCTGCGATACGCAGGTGATCGTCGTGCGCAGCGCCGACAGCCTCGACGACCTGCGCGCAGGTGGCGTTCCGATGGTTCCCATCGACGCCGAGAAGTCAGCCGACGCCACGCTGGATCCGGCGTTCAGCGATGGCACCGTGATGGGCAAGCGCTACGTCGACGAGAACGGCGCCGAGGTGCTCGTGACCAAGGCGGGGGCCGGGACACTGAGCATCGGCACCACCCCACTGAATCTGAAGGAAGCCAAGCCGCTGCCAGCCAGCGACTGACACTATGGGCCGATGAGGCCACGCAGCCTGGTCGTTCGATACGCGGCAGGCCTTGCGTTCGCCTACCTGCTCTCGGCGATCGAAGTCGTTGCGATCGTCGTTTCGGTGAGCGGCGAGTCCGTCATCGGCGCGCAGGCCGTGATGAGCCAGGAAAATCTCATCGCGACGGTGGCGATCATCATCGTCGGAACCGTCACCGTGTGGATGGGTGGCGACACGATAATCAAGCCGCGTCCAGGGAGATCGCAGAACATCTCCCGGCGCCAGTCGGCGCTGCTGCTGACGCCATGGGCGGTGGCAACCGTGGTGTTGATACCGCTGAACATCGACGCAGGCGCCCGAGTCGCCATATTGCTCGTTTCGGCGATGATATTCGGCGCGACGTCGACCGTGTGCACGGGCTTTCTGTTCACCCAACGCGCACTTCGGCGGTTGATGGTTGCCGCCACAGTCGATTTCGAACACGCCGAGAAGGCACCGGGAGTCCGCGCGCGATTGATTCTGATGTGGACGATGTGTTCTGCGCTGCCCGGCGCGGGGATCGTCGTGCTCGTCCTGTTGCGCGCCAACGGCTGGATCGTTCAGCCCGACGCGCCCATCGAGACCCCGGTGCTGGTGCTCGCGCTCGTCGCCGTGGTGTTGGGACTGCGCGCGTTGATTCTGGTGTCCACCTCCATTTCGGATCCGGTGCACGAGGTGGTCGACGCGATGGCAGAGGTCGAGCGCGGACACCTCGACAAGGTCATCGACGTATACGAGCGATCCGAACTCGGGCACCTGCAAACGGGATTCAACCGCATGGTCGCCGGTTTGCGTGAACGCGACCAGCTGCGGGATCTCTTCGGCCGGCACGTCGGCGAAGAAGTGGTCCGCCGCGCCGTCGAGGAACACGAGTCGGTGTCAGGAGATGAGCGCGAGGCCGCCATTCTGTTCATCGATCTGGTGGGCTCCACCCAACTGGCGGCGACGCATGAGCCGCACCAGGTCGCCGCGGTGCTCAACGACTTCTTCCAGATCGTGGTCAACGAGGTCGATGCAAGACGCGGTCTGATCAACAAGTTTCAGGGCGATGCCGCGCTTGCGGTCTTCGGCGCGCCGCTGCGAATCGACAATCCGGCGACGGCGGCACTGGACACCGCGCGGACCCTTGGCGCTGAATTGCATCGCCTGCGGTTCGACTTCGGCATCGGGGTGTCGGCCGGCCCGGTGTTCGCAGGCAACATCGGCGCGGAAAATCGCTACGAGTACACAGTTGTCGGCGACGCGGTCAACGAAGCAGCACGGCTGGCGGACCGGGCCAAGGACTTCGAGAGCCGCGTGCTGTGTTCAAGTTCTGCGATTGACCGCGCCGACGAGGAGGAGCGTCGCCGCTGGACATTCCAGGGTTCGGAGATGCTGCGCGGCCGATCGCAACTGACGCGGATCTCGGCGCCCGTGTAGCGCCAGGCACAAATGGGAATGCACGAATATGGCCATTCCTGTCCGCGCAGGTGAGCGGGGCGATGCGGGACCCGGCGTCGTCCGTCAAGCGGTCCGCGGCGCATCGATCGGAAACATGGTCGAGTGGTACGACTTCGCCATTTACGGCTTCCTGGCCACCTACATAGCGGAGAAGTTCTTTCCGTCGGGCAACGACACCGCGGCGCTGCTGAACACGTTTGCGATCTTTGCGGCGGCCTTCTTCATGCGCCCGCTGGGTGGCTTCTTCTTCGGCCCGCTCGGTGATCGGATCGGCCGCCAGCGGGTGCTCGCCGTGGTGATCCTGCTGATGTCCGGGTCGACTCTGGCGATCGGCCTGGTGCCGAGCTACGACGTCATCGGAGTAGCCGCACCGCTGCTTCTGTTGTTACTCCGTTGCCTGCAAGGCTTTTCCGCGGGCGGCGAGTACGGCAGCGGCGCTTGCTTCCTGGCTGAATACGCGTCCGACAAGAACCGTGGTTTCGTGGTGTCCTTCCTGGTGTGGTCGGTGGTCGTAGGTTTCCTTTTGGGGTCGCTGACAGTGACCGGCCTCGAGGCAGTGCTCGATGACAACGCGATGGACGCATACGGCTGGCGCATCCCGTTCCTGATCGCGGGCGTACTCGGCGCAGTCGGGCTCTATATCCGCCTTCGACTGAACGACACACCGGAATTCGAGGAACTGCGCGAGAAGGGCAAGGTCGCAGCCTCTCCGCTGAAGGAAGCGATGACCACGTCGTGGCGGCAGATCCTTCAGATCGCTGGACTCGTGGTCATCCACAACGTCGGCTTCTACATCGTATTCACTTTCCTGCCAAGCTATTTCACTAAGACGCTCGGCTTCACCAAGACGAACGCATTCGTGTCGATCGCCGTGGCCAGCCTTGTCGCGATCGTGCTCATCCCGCCCCTTGGCGCCCTTTCGGACCGCATCGGACGCAAGCCCCTGCTGATTGCGGGCGCGGCGGGCTTCGCGGTTTTCGCCTACCCGCTGTTCTTGCTCCTGAACACCGGTTCGTTGACCGCCGCGATCGCCGCGCACGCCGGCCTGGCGGCGATCGAGTCCTTGTTCGTCTCCGCGTCACTCGCCGCAGGGGCCGAATTGTTCGCCACTCAAGTTCGCTCGAGCGGCTACTCGATTGGCTACAACGTCTCCGTCGCGGTGTTCGGGGGGACGGCGCCCTACGTGGCCACGTGGCTGGTTGCCCGCACTGGCAATGAGGTCGCGCCCGCGTTCTACGTGATCGCTGCGGCGATCGTCACGCTTCTCACCCTGTTCACCATCCCCGAGACGGCACGGCGCCCGTTGCGCCAGTTGGTCTCGACCTGATCTCAGCGAGTGTGGCTACAGGGCGTAAATCCGCCAGAAATCGCGCCGCCAGTGCACACTCGATCGAATGCGGGTCGACGGGCGGGACATCACCGTTTCGGGCAGCTTGCTGCAACCGCTGACCCGACGGACCAACGACATCCTGCGCCTCGCCCTGGCCACGGTGTTTCTCGTCGCCGTCGTCACGAGCTCGCTGATCACCCGCAACGAATGGGTCGCGCTCGAGAAGTCCATCTCCGAGATCGTCGGGGTACTGACGCCCACCCAGTCGAATCTGGTGTACCTGGTGTACAGCCTTGCCATCTTGGCGCTGCCGTTCGCGATCCTGATCGGCTTGGTCGTCGCGCGACAGTGGAAGCTGCTCGGCGCGTATGCCGCTGCGGCGTTCCTCGCGTTCATTTCGCTGTCGATCACCGGCAACGGCATCGCCGCGCCGAGATGGCATTTCGACGTATCCGATCGCCTCGACACGCTGTTTTCTCAGTTTCTCGACGACCCGCGGTGGATCGCGATGCTCGCGGCAGTGCTCACCGTCTCCGGCCCGTGGCTGCCCGCGCGGTGGCGGCGGTGGTGGTGGGCGCTGCTCCTCGCCTTTGTCCCAATCCATCTCGTCGTGAGCGCGGTGGTGCCCGCCCGCTCACTGCTCGGCCTTGCGGTCGGGTGGTTCGTCGGCGCGCTGGTGGTGCTCGTGGTCGGCACGCCAGCCCTCGAGGTGCCGCTCGACGGCGCCGTGCGCGCACTGGCCAGGCGCGGGTTTCTCGCGTCGACGTTGACGGTGGTGCGGCCAGCGGGGACGGGGCCGTTGGTGCTGTCGGCCAAGTCGGCCGACCCAGACGCTGTCGCGGTGGTCGAGATGTACGGCCCGAATCAGCGCAGCGGCGGCTTTCTGCGTCAGTTCTGGCGGTGGCTGCGGCTGCGCAACAGCGAGACCTCACCGCTGCAGGCCTCCATGCAGCGCGCCGTCGAGCACCGAGCGTTGATGGCCATCGCCATCGGTGATCTCGGTGTCGCGAACACCTCGACCATCGCGATGACGCCCCTCGATCGCGGATGGACCCTGTACGCCCACACTCCCCCGTCCGGCACGCCGGTCAAGGACTGCACCGACGAGGGCTGCGTGGCGCAGGTGTGGGAATCGCTCGGCACCCTGCACGATTGCCAGATCTCACATGGCGATCTGCGCAGCGACGAGATCACGATCGCGGACGGCACAGCGTGTTTCGGTGGTTTCGGCAGCGCCGAATACGGTGCCACCGATGAACAGTTGCAGGCGGATCTCGCACAGCTTCTTGTGACCACGACCGAGCTGTACGGCGCCGAAGCCGCGGTGGGCGCCGCCGTCGATGTTTTCGGCAAGGACGCGGTGCTGTTGGCATCGCGGCGACTGACCAAGTCCGCCATGCCATCACGAATCCGCAAGTCGGTGAGCGATGCCGGCGCTGTGATGTCCGCCGCGCGCGACGAGGTGAAACGACGAACCGGGGCCGATCAGATCAAGACAGAAACGATCACCCGGTTCACCCGTTATCAGGTGGTCCAACTGGTGCTGCTTGTCGCACTGGTCTACGTCGCTTACCCGTTCATCAGCACCGTGCCCGCCTTCTTCTCGGAACTGAGAACGGCGAACTGGTGGTGGGCGCTGATGGGGCTCGCGGTGTCGGCATTGACGTATATCGGTGCGGCAGCGGCATTGTGGGCCTGCGCCGACGGCTTGGTCAGCTTCAAGAATCTGACGATCATGCAGGTGGCCAACACGTTCGCCGCGACTACCACACCTGCCGGTGTCGGCGGGTTGGCGCTGTCCACCCGATTCCTGCAAAAAGGCGGCCTTGGCGCACTACGCGCGACGGCGGCCGTCGCACTGCAACAAACCGTGCAGGTCATCACCCACGTCGCATTGCTGGTCTTCTTCAGCGCCGCGGCAGGGGCGTCGGCGGACCTGCGCCACTTCGTGCCGTCATCGACGCTGCTGTA
>DATJIX010000471.1:0-14152 GCA_035492865.1 Mycobacterium sp.
TGCACGGCTGAAATCGGTATCCCGTTAGGGCGCCTGACAGGCATCAAGAACAGGCGCGTCGTCGAACCGGGCGAGTACTCGATCGACCTGGCCCGCCAGGCGATAGATGACTGCCTGGCACGCTCGAGCTACGAACCCGGCGACATCGATCTGATCATCGCGTGCAACACCTCTCGATACGACGGACCAGAGTTCAAGCTCGTCTTCGAGCCCGGCACAGCCGTGCGGCTGCGCGACCGCTGTGGCCTGACGAGCGCGATTGCCTTCGACATCAGCAACGCCTGCGCGGGGATGTGGACTGGCATCAGCATCGCCGACGCCTACCTGAAGACGGGCCTCATCGACCGCGCGATGGTGGTCAGCGGCGAGTACATCAGCCACCTGAGTGAGACGGCACAGAAGGAGATCGAAGGCCCGATGGACTCGCGTCTCGCGTGTCTGACCCTCGGCGACGCCGGCGCCGCGGTGATTCTGGAGCGCGGCGCCGACGACCGCGTCGGTTTTCACGACATCGATATGGCGACTCTCGGCGCTTACAGCAGGCTCTGCGTGGGCAAACCAACAACGGGGCCGCACGGCGGTGGGGTGATGTTCACCGACTCCATCGGGGCCACCGTCGTCGCAGTCAAGGCGGCGGTACCCTACGTCGCCGAGGTGATGAGGCGGCACGGATGGCGGCCACAGAACGCCGACCACCTTGTGATCCACCAGACGTCTGAATCCTCTCTCAAGGACGCGATGCTGGCGATCAACCGCGAGTTCGGGAAGGCGGCCGCCCATCCTGGCAACACCATTTTCAACCTGGCTGAGCGAGGCAATACCGCAAGTACATCGCATTGGGTTGCCATCAAGGATCACATCCTCAGTAACCGCATCCAATCGGGAGATCGCACGATCTTCGGTATCAGCGGATCCGGCCAGACAGTCGGCGCGGCGCTGTACACCTTCGACGATCTGCCCGACCGCTTGCGCCACGGCCTCAAGGGCCAACGTGCACAGGGTATTTCGTCGGCCAGACGTACTGGCGTCGATGCGACGCCGCGGGTGCGGATCGCGGGTGTGGGCACCGTTCCCACCGATGCGGCAGCGACCGTGGGTTCGGTGGAAAACGCGGCACGCGCCGCCATGGCGTGCCTCGAGAACGCCGATCTCGAGCCATCGCAGCTCGGCCTGCTGATACATGCCGGGGTGTACCGGGATGACTTCATCGCCGAGCCTGCGATCGCCGCGTTCATCGCCGGTGACATCGGCGCCAACGACGACATCCAATCCGACCACGACACAAAGACTCTGGCGTTCGATGTGCTCAATGGCGCAGTCGGCTTCCTGAATGCGTGCCAGGTGGCCGCTCAGATGATCGGCGGGGGGAAGGTCGAATACGGGATGGTGGTGGCCTCGGAGACGGAAAACAACGCCGCAGAAGGCGACCATCCACCGCTGGGCGTCCAACAAACCGGATCCGCCGTCGTCCTCAGGGAAAGCGACGACGCGGTCGGCTTCGGCAGATTCGTGTTCCATCACGATCCCGAACACGCCGACGCGCTGACCACCTACACGCAGCAGGCGGCGGGGCAGACCTGGCTACAGATCGAGCGCGAACCGAAACTCGCGACCCACTACCTGGACATGGTTCCTGCCGCGGTTGAAGAGCTGCTGGAACTGGAGGGCCTGGACCGCTCGGACATCAAGGTGGTGGTCCCACCGTTCCTGGCGGCAGATGACCGCACCGAACTGGCCCAACGCATCGGAATCGATATCGCACGATTCGTCGAATTCGATGGCGAATGTGATCCTTTCACGTCATCAGTGCCGCAGGGCATCGATCGCGTGATGCGCAGGCGCCTGGCGCAGCCGGGCGATATCGGTCTGATCGTGACTGTCGGTTCGGGCCTGCAAGTCGGCTGCACCACCTATCGGTTCTGAGGCATCCAGATGAGGCAATCGACGCTGTCCCCCGGCGAAAGCCGCACGGCTGACGGTGGTCCGTGATGGGCGCACGAAGAAACGGCAAAGTCGTAAATCCGGACGCCTGCACAGTTGGAGACGGTGGATCTGCGGGCGCTGTCGTTGAGGTACGCCACCTGCGAAAGTCGTTCGGTCGCAACGACACCGAGGCACCAATCCTCAACGGCATCGACCTGCAGATCTTCGCAGGCCAGTTCGTGGTTTTGATCGGCCCATCGGGGTCGGGAAAGTCGACTCTGCTCAGCATTCTCGGACTGCTTGAACCACCGTCGAGTGGCGACGTGCTGCTGAACGGACAAAACGTGACGCAGCTTTCTCGGCGGCAGCTGGCACACCTGCGGGGCCGCAAGCTCGGCTATGTCTTCCAGTCGTTCAACCTGCTCGCCGGACTATCCGTCGCCGAGAATGTCATGCTGAGCGGCTTGCTCACGGGCCAATCCGGGCGCGCTCAACACCAACGCGCGATCGAACTGCTGGATCAATTCGGGCTGGCCAACAAGGCGAAACGAGTGCCCGCCGAGCTCTCCGGAGGGGAGCAACAGCGAGTGGCGATTGCGCGGGCGTTGTTCATGAAACCCGAGATCATCCTCGCCGATGAGCCCACGGGAAACCTGGATACCCGAAACGGTCGCAACGTCATCGATGCGCTGGAGAAGTTGAATCGCGAGGGGCAGACGATCATCTTGGTCACCCACGACCTGTCGATTGCCGAGAAAGCACCGAGGCTCTTATCGATTCGTGACGGTCGCATCGAAAGCGACAGAAACAGAGTGGCTGGGCGAAGCGCCGAGCTAGGTGTGGCCGAGCGGATCGGGCCATAGCATGGCAGGTCGACAGCTGGCTGCGACGCTGAGTGTCCTTCGACTCATCAATCTGCGGGCGCTGCGCCGCCACAGCCTTCGCGCACTATTGGCCGCGGTTTCACTCGGCGGCGGTGTGGCGGTCGTTGTCGCCGTCATGATCGAGGCCACCAGCGTCAGCTCCGCCATCGACAATGTGGGCCACCGGATCGCAGGACCGGCACCACTGCGGGTCGTTGGTGCCAGCGCTCAAGGCGGCATCGACGCACACGCGATAGCGACAGTCCGCGCGACGCCTGGCGTGACAGCGGCAGCTCCCGTCGTACGCGCTGTGACGCTGGCCCGGACAGGCAGCCGTGAGGACTATGTGCTGACGCTCGGAATCGACTGCACTGCGCGGTGGATCATCGACCCCGCTGTCTGCCCGCCAGGCCGACAGGAACCGCCCGTACCCGCCACATCAACAACTTTCGGGGCAGCGACAAACAGCCCGACGACACTGGTGACCGACGAGGGCCAGCTGCGGCTGCCGAATTTACTGCACACTTCTCAACTCGACACCATCAATAACGGCCTCGCTGTGGTTCTCCCGCTGAGCACCGCGAAATCGCAGTTCGCTCGGGGAGATCGGGTGGACCTGCTTTATGTGACCGTGGCCGACGAAACGAAGGCACAACAGATACAAGCCCAACTTCGCGCCGCACTCGGACCGGGTTACAGCGTCCTCACTCGAGGTGACCCCGACGGCGGAATCGACGTAAACGCCGCGCTCCTTCCCTTGCTGGCGATGTTCGCACTCATCGCGGTGGGAGTCGGCGTCATCCTGATCGCGCAGATCACTCGGCTGTCGGTCGAGGAGCGCCGACGTGACGTCGCAGTGGCTGCGGCCCTTGGCGCTTCACCGCAGGCCACGGTGACGGGGTTCCTTGCCGAAGCCGCCATCCTCGGGGCGATCGGATCGATTGTCGGGGTGCTTGTCGGCATCGCCATCGCCTATCCCGTCGTTGCGCACGCCAGCGAGCTGACACAAGTCCTTCTCGGGGTGAACGTGTCAGTGGTGGTCCAGCCACTGGTCCCCGTCATCGGGGTGGCGATCGGAGTGCTGATGGCCGTCCTCGCCGCCACGCCGCCCACCTTGTCGGTGTTGAAGACTCCCATCGCGTCCGACCTCAGTGGTCGTTCGCCCCAGATGAACATGGAATCCCGCAGAATCTGGCCCAAAGCGGCGGGGCTCGTGGTTGTCGGCTGCTGCGGAGTCGTTGCTGCCGAGATGGCCACGCGGTCGGGGGGCCTGCAACCATGGCAGGCTGTTGTCGCCAGCGGCGGCGTCGTATTGGCGATCGTCGGATTGCTGCCTGCCGCAGCGTATTTGAGTACGCAGCTGATATCTGTAGCACGCGTCTCACAGACGCGGACAGGGGCAGCGACGCTACGCATAGCGCTCACAGGACTTCGCGCCAACGCGTCGCGCACGGCGGCGATGGCCGGTGCTGTCGCAGTGCCTGTCGCGGTGGCATCTGTACTGTCATCGTTTCTCGTCGGGATCAGCAGCACTTCGGCGGTCGTTGCCAATGCGCAGGCCGCCGGTCGTCTGGTCGTCACAACCACACGCTTCAGCAATTGGTACGCACTTGACTCGGGGTTCTCTGAAGAGACGATCACGAAACTGGCGTCGTTGCCCGGAGTCGACCATGTCGAGCGAATGGTGGAGATCGAGGTGTCGCTCGCCGACGGGGCATCAGCGTATGTGAGCGCTCAGGACTACCCGGCGCTGCCATTCCCCGTGCTGGCCGGTCAGTCTCAGCAAGCCACGCTGCACGCTGACGAACTCGTCGTGGGCAGTACGCTCGCCCGCGAAGAGCACGTTCGCGTCGGCGACACGATGCGCCTCGGGTCAGGCACCCAGGCACGCAACATGGTCATCGGCACAATAATCGCGAGCCCGGAACTGGGTGGCCGACGCATCTACATGCCTTACCCTGCCGCAGAGCAGGTGTTCGGCGCCCGCCCGGCCGGGCTTGTCCGCATCATGCCTGCCGCAGGCGTTCCGGTCGCGCAGGTGGCAGAAGAGATCCGTTCCGCCACCTTCAACCAGCCTGTCAAGGTTGCGAACTTGGCTGCCTACCGCAACGAGATAGCCGACGGCGCAAACAATTTCCTTGTTCCGCTGAATGCCCTCGAATACGGGCTACTTGCCATCGCATTCGTGTCGGTGTCGGCGACCCTGTTGCTCGTCGGACTCCGCCGGCAACGAGAGATGGCCCTGATCCAAGCACTTGGCGCAACCAAATCGAAGGTCTTTGCCATCACGGCGGTCGAAGCGATGGTCGCGGGCGCGGTAGGTGCCGGCTTTGGCGCAGCGCTCTCGGTCGCCATCACCGAGGCAGTGCGGCGCGCGGCCGTCATCGTCGTCGGTTCCTTGAGCCCGTTGAACTTTCCGTGGGCGGAAGCAATCGAATACTCCTTATTCGCTGCGGCCGCCGCCGTCGTCGCGGCGGTCGTTCCCGCCTGGAAGAACACTCAGGCGGCGCCCGCGACAGCGCTGCGCGATGAGTAACCCCGATCGCGCAGGAGAGGACAAGTGCCAACGATGAAGCTTGCTGAAAGCGAACACTTTTCGCGGCAGTGGGTGATCCACGGCTTCACACGCGACTTCCGGTTCGAGGGCGTCTGGGCCCTGCCCACACCGGGCGGCCCCGACGACTTCCCCCGGTTGATTCGGATGTTGACCTCGTTTGACGAGGCCCGCAGACCGGGTTCATTGGTCGGCACTCTGCTCGCGATACGCGAGTCCGTCGGCCGGGCACTCGGCTGGGACGGCAAGGTCGCTGACCCGGCCAGGCCGAGTCTTCGCAACCGGCTGCCCCCGGAACTGGCCGGCCATCCCACGGCGGTGACACTGCCGATGGGTCTCACGCCGCTGTACCAGACCGACGGCGAGTGGGCGGCCGAGCTGATCAACGGAACCGTGCACGGCATCATGCATCTCGGCTGGACGCAGGACAGGTCGGGTAACTACCGCGGTCAGATGGCGATGTTGGTCAAGCCCAACGGCCTACTCGGCCGTGCTTACCTGGCGGCCATCGCACCGTTTCGCTACCTGATCATCTACCCGAGGCTGTTGAAGTGGCTGGGTCGGAAATGGTTGTCCTACAACAGCGAATGAGCGATGGGTTGAGGCGATCGCCTCGCTGTCGTTTGAATCCGGAAGGAGATGCAATGGAGTTGTCGCTCAACGGGTCTGACGAGGATGGACAACGCCGATGAATGCGCCGGGGGCTCTCCGGGTCTTGGTCATCGGTGCCGGCGTGGGTGGCCTTTCCGTCGCGCGAGCGTTGATGCGCGACGGGCACGACGTCACCGTTGTCGAGCGGCGCCCGGACATGCGGCCCGGCGGCGGCTCGGTGACGATCTGGCCCACCGGGTCGACAGTGCTGGCGCAGCTCGGCGTCGAGATGGAGGGGGCTGGCCAACTACTGTCGGCGGCTCACATCGCATCGTCGACCGGTCGGAATCTGATGACCATCGACCTGGCGTCGGTCGCGGATCGGCTTGGTGGGGCCGTCCGGCAGGTGCCGCGGCGAGTGCTACTCGACCGTCTGCTAGACGGGTTGCCCAGCGATCGCATCCGCTGCCGCGCCCGCGCAGTCGGAGTGACGGATACTGCCACCGGAATGCGGGTGCATTTCGATGGCGGCGACACGGCCGACGCCGACGTGGTGATCGGCGCCGACGGCCTGCACTCGATGGTTCGCGACGTCGTTGGTGGGCGAACTGTGAAGCCGACCGGCTGGTGCAGCTGGCAGGGAATGCGCAAGTTGCCAGGTGTGGTCGAACAGGACGTCGCCGTTCAATTACTCGGCGCGGGCGGCAACGTCGGCCTGTGGCCGGCGGGTGGCTCAGATGTGCAGTGGTGGTTTGAGATGCCGTGGTCGCGCGACTTCGTCAGACCGGGCCGTCCGATCGCCATGATCCGGTCGAACTTCGGTGGATGGTCCGACGCGGTCGATCGGGTACTCGAGGAGTTGACCGACGATGACCTGGCCGAATCTCCGTTCCCCCATTTTCGCCACCCGGTGCCCCGGGCAGGGCGCCGCGGCGCCGTGACGCTGCTCGGTGACGCCGCGCATACGATGCCACCCGTCCTTGCGCAGGGGACCAACCAGGCGCTGCTCGACACGATGGTGTTGCGCAAGGCTCTGTCATCCGCGTCGAATGTCTCTGTCACCGCCCGCAAGGCTGATGTGTGCGCCGCGCTACGGCGGTACGAGCGAACCCGGCGGCGCCGACTCACATCGGTGTCGTGGCTGACCTCGCGTCAGCAGGCGCAGAGTGAGGCGGTGCTGAGGCTGGCGGCGCGTATCCCGGATTCGCTGGCCACGTGGGCAATGACGACGTTTCTACAGATGACAAGCCACCGTGATATCGCGGCCGCACTCAGCCACGCACCCGCGTCGAACAGATCGTTGAGCGCCCCGACGGTCGTGGACGCTAGAGGACGCCGAGACAGGAGTCGCTCGTAGCAGCATTACAGAACCGCCAAAAAATGTCACTTCGCTCGAAGCGATGCCATAGCGGCCCGTGGAAAATCTATCCTTTACAGATCAGGACTAACATGTCACGCTCTAGGGCATGGCAACCCGTTCCTTCATCGCCGATGACAAGCCCGCTGCGGGCGTCGCCCCCGCCGATCGCGTGCCATCGAGCGCGGCCGCGATTCTCCGGTACCAACTCAACGTGGTGGCCGCCAGCACGGAGGATGTCCTGAGGTCGGCGGGCGGCTGGTTGTGCGACCGGGCGCGGGCGGGCTGGGACGTCAACGTCATGGCCGCTGACGGGGGCGACCCCCGGCCGTTGATGATTCTCGGCGCGACGGCGCTCGATCACGGCGAGGGCTTCCTGTCGACGGTCAGGAGTTCGTCGCGAGTCGGCGCGCTTGCGGTGAGCGCTGAACTCCTCGGCGCCGATGCGGCTGTGCGCGATGAGGTGCTTCGCGTGCTCAAGCGCGGAGTCACCGAAGTCACCGTCTGGGGTCAGCAGTGGCCTGCCGAACTCGGTCGTCAGGCCGATTCGGTCGAGCATCGGGTGAGTTCTGCCGCCCGCGTCTTCAAGTCGCATGCCCTTGTCGCCGCCGATGTTTCGACGGATGCGGTCAAGCCGACCGAGACGCTGTTCCGGATCGCGACGGGATCATTCCGCCCGCTGTACTCCGTGTAGAGGCTTACCTGATCCAGCCGCGGCGACGCAGCCACCAGTCACGCGCGACTGCGATGACGATGAGGATGGCGAAGGCGACCAGGAACGCATCCTCGACGTGGCCGACGTGATTGCCGTGCATCATCAGCAGCATGAAGGCGGCCGACACCAGGCCGCCGATGTGGATCAGCTTGTGGTTCTCCTTCGACCAGCCCCATTCCGCGGAGGGCACATCCTCGACGTCGACGCCGGTGTGTCGTTCCACCTCGGTGCTTGCCACGGCTGCTCCTCACGGTCGGGCTGAATCTTCCGACATTCTGGCACAGGTCTACTACGCGCGGCCGTACACCCGCTGTGCTCGGGTTTTGCTCATCCCGCGCACGTTGTGGGCGTAGCGTCGTCAGCGCGCCGAGGGGGGCCCGGCGCGGTCGCCAAATCTGGGGAGGAAACATGGCGGGACAGTTGGAGGGAAAGGTCGCGTTCATCACGGGTGCGGCCCGCGGCCAAGGCCGTTCGCATGCAGTCAGGTTCGCCGAAGAGGGCGCCGACATCATCGCGTTCGACCTATGCGACCAGATGGACAGCGTCACCTATCAAATGTCCACGCCAGAAGACCTCGACGAGACCGTCAACCTGGTCGAGAAAACCGGCCGCCGCATCGTGGCCGAACAGGGCGACGTCCGCGACTTCGAACGGCTCAAGGCCGCGGTTGCCAACGGTGTGGCCGAACTCGGTCGGCTCGACTTCATCCTCGCGAACGCAGGCATCCTCCCGTTGGTCGGTCAGCAGGCCCAGGACATCTCGGCCTTTGACGACGGGATCGACGTGATGCTCAACGGCGTCTACTACACGATCGAGGCGGCCCTGCCTGCGCTGCTCGAGCACGGAGACGGTGGAGCGATCGTGATCACCAGCTCGGTCGCCGGGCTCTCGGGTATGCACGCAAAGTTCAGTCAGAAGAATCACGGCGGTTTCGGTTACATCGCGGCCAAGCACGGCGTGATCGGTCTGATGCGGGGCTATGCAAACATGCTCGCCGAGAAGAACATTCGGGTGAACACCGTGCATCCCACTGGTCTTAGCAGCCCGATGATCGTCAATCCGCAAGTCGAACAACTGCTCGCCGACCAGCCCGAATTCGGTGCCGCGTTCGAGAACCTGTTGCCCGTTCCGCTCATCGAAGCCAGTGACATCAGCGAGGCGATGGTCTACCTATGCGGGCCGTCGGGTCGCTACATCACGGGCATCACGCTGCCGGTCGACGCGGGATTCCTTGTCAGGTGAGCTGGCTGTAGCGGCGCAGCGCCTCCGTGCGTTCGGTGGCGTGGTCGACGATCGGTTCGGGGTAGTCGTCGTCTTCGACCTCGGGCACCCACCGCCGGACGTAGGCGCCGTCAGGGTCGAACTTGTCGCCCTGTGTCGTCGGGTTGAACACCCGGAAGTAGGGCGCGGCATCGGTGCCGCAGCCCGCCGCCCACTGCCAACCGTGTTGGTTGTTGGCCATGTCGCCGTCGACCAACTGTTCGAGGAACCACCGCGCGCCCCACTGCCAGGGCAGGTGCAGATCCTTGACCAGAAACGACGCCACGATCATCCGCACCCTGTTGTGCATCCAGCCCGTCTCGGCCAGCTGCCGCATTCCGGCGTCGACGATCGGGAATCCGGTGCGCCCCGACTTCCATGCCTCGAATAGCGCGTCGTCCTCGTCGACCTGGATCGTGTCGAACGACCTGTTCCAGTTCCACCACGCGCTGTCGGGCCACTCGTTGAGCACCGCCGCATAGAAATCGCGGAATGCCAGCTCCCGCAGATATGCCTGCGCGCCCTTGCCATGGCCGAGGTCAGCCGCCATCGTGCGCGGGTGGATGGCGCCGAACTTCAGGTGCGCCGACATCCGGCTGGTGACGTCCAGATCGGGGCGGTTGCGATCGTCGGCGTAGTTGTCCAGCCCGCTGTCGACGAACTTCGCCCATTGCTTGCGCGCCGCCGTCTCGCCCGCGGGCAGGTCCAACTCCACGCCGGCGTCTGGGATGTCCACGCATGCGGCGACGTCGGAGGGGTCGATCCAGCGCGCCGTATCCGCGCTCGAGTCGGCGGGCGCGCGCCAGCCGTGCCGCTGCCACGCGCTGAAGAACGGTGTGAACACCTTGTACGGCGAGCCGTCACTCTTGGTGACCCGGCCAGGCGACACCAGATACGGCGACCCCGCGTCCTCCAGCGGCACGTCACCGAGTGCGTCGCGGACCGCATCGTCACGTTTTCGGCCGAACGGTGTGTAATCCGCCGAAACATGCACCGACGTCGCACCGATCTCCTTGGCCAGCTTCGGAATTCGCTTCTCCGGCCGGCCGCGGGTGACCAGCAACCTGCCGTCGAGTTGGTCGCGCACGTCGCGCAGCGCGTCGTAGAGATACTGCAGCCGACGCGGTCCCGATGACGCCTTCAGTCGCGGGTCGAGCACGTAGCAGGCCAACACCTCGCCGTCCTGGGCCGCGGCGTCGAGCAGCGCGGGCAGATCGTGCAAGCGCAGGTCGCGCCGAAACCACAACAGCGTGGGCATGCATTGATGCTGCCCCAAATTCGCGATAAAGAAACAGGATGCAGTTTTGGAGCGGCACCCCGTTCATGAAGACCACGGAGATCGTCGCGGTTGCCGAGATGTTCGACGACGCCGGCTACGACGGGGTGATCTGCTCCGACCACCTGATCTACCCACGTGAGCTGTCGTCGCCGTACCCCGATTCGCCGACGGGTCGGCCAGGATGGGCGCCCGAAACCGCGTGGCCGGACTCGTGGGTGCTCATCGGTGCGATGGCGGCGGTGACGCAGCGGCTCAGGTTTTCCAACGCGGTGTATGTCGCACCGGCGCGGCCGTTGCTCGAGGTGGCCAAACAGGTCGCGACGGCCGCGGTGCTGTCGGAGGACCGGGTCTCGCTGGGCGTCGGCGTCGGCTGGATGCGCGAGGAATACCAGCTTCTTGGCCAGGATTTCGAGACCCGTGGCAAGCGGCTCGACGAAATGATCCCGGCCCTGCGGGAGCTGTGGCGCGGTGGCTGGGTGTCCTGGAACGGGGAGCACTACCACGTCCCCGAGTTGATGATCGAACCCCACCCCGAGGCGCCGGTGCCCATCCTGTGCGGCGGTGAATCCGATGCCGCACTGCGGCGCGCGGCGCGGCTGTGTGACGGCTGGATCGGCTACGCCTACGCGTGGGATGACGCGGTCGGTTACCCGGAGAAGCTGACCGCGCTGCGCCGCGAGTACGGCCGCGAGAACGAGCCGTTTGACATCCTGCTGGCCCTGCTGGAACCGCCCACGCCCGATCTGTACAAGCGCGCGGAAGACGCAGGCATCACCCAGGTGATGTGCGTGCCGTGGATGGGCACGGAGCTTGCCCCCGGCGGTGTCGAGCGCTACCGCGAGCCGATCGAACGTTTCGCAGAAACGATCATCGCCAAGGTGCGCGGGTAAATATCGTTGGCTTCGTGCCTGAGTCGAACGATGACGCCGTCCGGGAACTCGTGGAGTGCCTCTACGCCGCCGTAGACAGGCGGGACTGGTCGACGCTCGAGGAGTTGGTGTCGCCCCGTCTGGTTGTCGAGGTCGGCAGCTCGGAGCCGTTCGGTTGGGAGGAATGGCGGGCGGATTTCGAGGAGTTCACTCGCGGCTTCCCGGACGGGCGACACGTTATCGAAGAGGTTCTCGTCGACGGGTCCCACGGCATCTCGCGATGCCGGTTCACCGGTACCCATACCGGTGAGTTCCGCGGCGTCGCGCCGACCGGGACCAAGGTCTCGATTGCAGGCATTCACATCGACCGATTTCAGGGCGACACGCTCGTCGCGCACCGCGGACAGCTGGATCTGCACGGGCTGATGGAGCAGCTCAGAGGCGGTAAGCCGGACTGACGTCAATCTGACGCTTGCGGTGACACCATAATGGTGTCACCATGACACCATGGATTTGCAGCCGTATGTGGACGCGGTGCGCCACGAGCTGTCGGTCGCCGCCGCCGCGGGAGGACAGGATGCCGAGGCGCTCGCCGAGCGTCTGACGGCGCCATTGGAATCGGCCATCCGGCTGGCGCTGCTGGAGGCGCTGTCGGAGGCGGCCGAGCAGATCACCCGCGACCTCGCGCCCGGCTCAGTCGACGTTCGGCTACGCGGCCGCGACCCGGAGTTCACGGTGTCGTCCGGTACAGAGGACGGGGCGCAGATGTCCTACCCATCCGCCGTCGACCCCGAACCGGAGGACGACGGCGGTACCTGGCGGGTGACGCTGCGGCTGCCCGAGCACCTACGCACGCGAGTCGACGCAGCCGCGCGCGGCGACGGACTTTCGGTGAACGCATGGCTCGTCCGCTCGGTGACCGCAGCGCTCGGCGGCGGCCGTCGGCCACCGCGTGGCGATTCCGGCAAGAGCTTCAGCGGCTGGGTCCGCTAAACCACCAACCGAAACAGGAGGAACAATGCCCACTTTCACTACCCCCGAACCGATCACCGCGACGGTGGAAATCTCGGCAGGCTCCGTGCGGCTGGCCGCCAGTGACCGCGACGACACCGTCGTCGACGTCAGGCCCCGCGACGAATCCCGCAGCCATGACGTCAAGGCCGCCGAGCAGGTGCGCGTCGACTTCAACAACGGCACGCTGCGGGTGTCGAGCCAGCGCGGCTTCTCCTTCCCGCGCAGGGGAGCGGTCATCGTCGATATCGCGCTGCCCGCAGGATCGCGGCTTGACGCGTCCGCCGCCTCTGCGAACATCACCGCCGACGGCAAGTACACCGACTGCAAGTTCGCCACGGCCAGCGGCGATGTGGAGGTCGGGTCCGTAGCGGGAAAACTCAAGGCGGACAGTGCGTCCGGTGGCATCACCGTCCACGGCATCGACGGCTCGGCATCGATCTCGACCGCCTCTGGCGACGTGACGATCGACGCCCTCGACGGTGAGATCAAGTATCGCGCCGCCAGCGGCTCGCTGACGGTCAGCCTCCTGCGGGGCAACGTCAGTTCGCAGACTGCTTCCGGTGACGTCGCCGTCGCAACCGCAATCAATGGCAGCGTGTCCGCGCAAACCGCCAGCGGTGAGGTGGTGGTCGGCATCGCCGAGGGCACTGCGGCCCAACTCGATGTGCACACCCGCTCAGGCAGCGTGCGCAACTCCCTTACGGAGTCCGACGGTCCGGCGCAAGGCGATGAGACACTTGTCGTGCACGCGCGCACCGGCTCCGGCGACGTCGTCGTGCAGCGCGCCGTTCAGGCAGGACCAGTCACGACCAGTTGATGGCCGTCTGACAGTCGTAGCGCGAATTCTCGTGCACCCCAAGGCTGTTCGACGGGAGCGGACGCGATATCCGCTTCCGTCGCCACCGCGCGGCCGTACGCCGCTTCGAAGTCGGTGCCCACATCGACGGTCGCGGTGACAGGCTCGACGGACGACGCCGCCACCAGCCGAAGACACGGGCCGACGCTCCACGGGCCGAACACGACACCGACCATGGTCGGCGGATCGTCCACGCTGTACAGCGTTCTGGCGCCCAGCACGGATCGCAGAACGTCGAGCACCGGCGCGACGTTGCGGACAGGAAGCGTCACCTCGACATTGAGCACCGGCGTCGCCTCGGTTTCGCGCGACCTGCCAAGCACGATCGACTCGTGCGGGTGCTCACGGTGCGGATACCGCTGCGCCAGCCTGCCCCGTTCGGTGAGGCCGATTCTGCGGGCGGTGGCCAGGGATCGGGCGTTCGTGGCCTCGACCCAGGCTTCGACGCGGGCAAGGCCAAGCGACCCGAACGCGTGGTCGACCACCGCGGCTGCCGCCTCGACCATCAGCCCACGGCCCCATGCCTTTCGGCACAGCAGCCAGGTCAGGCCGGGCACATCGACGTCGCCGAGCAGCCCGACCATCCCGACGGGGTCCCCGGCCTCCCGCACCACCCACATCCGGGCGCCTTCGCCTTCGACAAGATTCGCCAAATCTCGGCGGGTATCGGCCACGTCGACGCGCACCGGGGTGTTCCACCAGCGCATCACGTCCCGGTCGCCGTAGGCGCCGTGCAGCGCCTGTGCGTCACGATCGGGATCCATCGGGGCCAACAACAGCCGGGCGGTCGTCAGCTCCACCCGAACGAGATTAGTCGCCGGGGTCGAACCGGAACACCGTGAGCCGGCCTGCCAGGGCCGCGAATTCGTCG
>DATJIX010000472.1:0-21594 GCA_035492865.1 Mycobacterium sp.
GTGCGGGCCTCTTTTTCCAGCCGCGGCAGCGCGCGCTCGAGAGTCTGCAGATCGGCCAGGATCAGCTCGGTGTCGATCACCTCGATGTCAGATTTCGGATCGATCCTGCCGTCGACATGGGCGACGTCGTCGTCCGTGAACACACGCACGACCTGGCAGATCGCATCGCTCTCGCGGATGTTGGCGAGGAACTTATTGCCAAGGCCAGCGCCTTCGGACGCCCCTTTGACGATGCCGGCAATATCGACGAACGTCACCGGCGCCGGCACGATTTTTTCCGAGTCAAACATCTCGGCGAGCTTGGCCAGGCGCGGATCCGGTAGCGGCACCACGCCCTCGTTCGGCTCGATGGTCGCGAACGGGTAGTTGGCTGCCAATACGTTGTTGCGCGTCAGCGCATTGAATAAGGTCGACTTTCCGACGTTCGGCAATCCGACGATTCCCAGGTTCAGGCCCACAGGCACCAGAGTCTAGGCGGCTCTGCCAGGCTCGCCAGAAGCGCGCTGACAGCTACTTTTGGATAGAGCCGGTACGGTCAATCTGTGTCAGCTCAGCGCGCACGGTCGGCGGTGTCGGCCGATCACCGCTCTGCGCACCCCAATATCCCGGGTGTTCCGTGGTGGGGTGCGGTGCTGCTCGCGGTCACATTGACTGCCGTGGGCTTCGCCTATGACGCCGGCTCCGGCAACAAAGAGCTCAGCATGGTGTTCTCCGCCACATACGTGCTGGGCTGCTTGTTCGCGGTGCTCGCGGTGCGTCAGAGCGGCATATTCACCGCCGTCATCCAGCCGCCGCTGATCCTTTTCGGCGCCGTCCCGACGGCGTACTTCCTGTTCCACGGCGGCCAACTCGGCGGCATCAAGGACCTGGCGATCAACTGCGGCTATCCGCTGATCGAGCGGTTCCCGCTGATGTTCTTCACCTCCGCCGCAGTCCTGCTGATCGGTATGGGCCGGTGGTACTACGCCATGTCGTCGCGCCGTGGCGAAGCGCGATCCCCGGCCAAAGAGGCCAAGGAGAAGCCTGCTGGCCGTGTGTCTTCGGTCACATCCAAGATGTCGTCGCTGCTGACCGGTGAGGCCGTCGAGGACGACGACGCCGACACCACCGAGTCGCCGCGCCGCAAGCACACCATCGAGCGTCCGACCCGCGCGGCCAAGGCCGCGAAGGCCGCCAAGTCCGCTTCGGCGACCTCGCGCACCCCAAGGACGACCAAGCGCGCCACGCCACCGCGATCCCGCCACGCCCGGCCGCCGGAGACCGAAGTGATGGAGCCGGTCACCGAGCGCCCGCGTCGGCCGCGCACACCGCGGCAGAGCGACCAGCCCCCACCCGTCGAGCCACGCCGTCGGCCGCGCTCATCGTCGGCGCGCGAACCCCGCAAGGCGGTGCCGCCCGAACGGCGCGGCTCCTACGAGCGTCCCGAGCGGCCCGAACGCCCCGAGCGACGCCGCCGCTACGAGGATTACCCACCGCGAGAGCCACACCCCAGCAACGGAAATGGCACCCACCACCCGGTCTCGCGGGTGCGCTACCGGGGCGAAGACAGTGAGGGCCGCGCCGAGCATCGGTCTCGGCCGCGCAATACACGCAGTGGCTGGGAAGCCGAAAGCTGGGAGTACGACATCTAACCCCGCACGATTGTGATCGTGGTCCACGCCCCGATGTGGATGCGGTCGCCGTCGACCAGCGGGGTCTCCTCCCCCTCCGCCAGCCGGTTGTCACCGTTGAGGTACGTACCGTTGGTCGAACCCAGATCGGTGATGGTGAGGACAGAATCGTGGATCCGCAGCACGGCGTGCTGAGTGGAAACACCGCGGTCGGCGGGATGTATCCCGAGATCGATCTCGGGGTCCACGCCCTGCTTGCGATTCCCCCTGCCGATCAGGGTGGTGTTGCCCTGCAAGATGATTCGCCGCTCGGGGAAGTACAGCGGAAACTCGACGGTTTCCGGGCCTTGCTGGGCAAGGACGCGCTTGTACAGGTCCCGGTCGGCGGTCACCACGGCGGTCCAGCCGACCGCAGAGGGTTGCGCCGTGGCGGGCGACGCCGCTGACGGTTCAGGCAGCGCCGAGTCGTGCCCGCAAGCTTCGCAGAAGCGACCAGTCACCGGCATGCCGCATGCGGGGCAGGCCTTGGCCTCCGCCGGAGGTGTCGAATCGGGTTGTCCCGCAGCGCTTCCGATCGGCGCCCCGCACACATCGCAGTAGTCCTGGGCCTTCGACGTGTGACCCTCGACGCAGGTCGGCATCAGGATTCCTTCCGCACCCGGGCGGTTCTGGTGGACCGCGCATCGAGTGCCATTTCGTCTGCCGCCGCGACATCGCGGCGCAGTTGAACCGTCCCCGTGCGCTCGTCGACCTCGACCACCCGTCCGAGTAGCTTGGCCGTGCCGTCGTTCCCCGACTCGACGGCGAGCTCCATCGCCCGCTGCAGCTTCGCCGTCGCGGTCTTTTCGTCCCCGGACTTGCGTGCGCTCAACCCCTCCTGGACCGCCTGCGCCAGCTCCGCCTGGCCGGTGTAGTGCGCCACCCGGCGACTGATCTGCGCCGACAACGCGGTGTCGGCGGTCCACACCGCCTTGACCAGACCCTCACCCAGAACCTCTTCGCCCGCAACGACACTCACCCGCGCGGCCAGCTTCTCGCGGCCGACCGCCGCGGGCTCGACGGCCACCTGAATGTGGTAGTCGCGGTCCTCCGCGCCCCACGAGCCCAACGGATACGTCCCGGACTGGTTGCCTGCGTCGACTCGGCGATGCGTCAGGTCCTCGACGGTCGGCGCGACTTGCTTGACGAACTCGACGGTCGCTCCTGCCGGCGTCCAGAGCCGCAGGGTCAGGTCCGGAATCGACTTTCCCATCGACTCTTTCATCATCGATGCGAAGTCGTCGGCGAGATCTTCCGGGTCGGCGACGATATCCACGGTGCCCAGCAGCGCGGTCGAAATCGCACGCAACTCGTCCACCTCCCAATCGGTTCCCACTCCTCGGCAGTCGCAGGTGAATTCGCCTTCGGCGAGCCCGATTTCCTGCCCCAACTCCTCTGGTGTTTCGTGCTCGTCCTTACCGTCGGTCAGCAGGATGGCGTGGATGATCGCCCCCTTGCGCTGTCCGACGATGCCCCGGACATGCGCCAGCCAGGTGCCCATCGCCGTACCGCCGTGCGGGCGCAGGCCGTCAACCGCACGCATTGCCGCCGCCTTGGTTTCGGTGTTGGCCCGCGCCAGCCCTTCCTTGGGGTAAACGCTGGCGGCCTTCTCGGTGCCGTCGACGATCGTGAAGTAGGTGCCGTCGACGATTTCCATGATCGCAGCCGCGGCGGCCCTTTTCGCGGCGTCGAACTTCCCGATCGGTGCCTGCATGGAGGTCGAGCAGTCGATGATGATGGCCTCGACGCGGTCGGGCGCTGCGCTGGCCTGCACGTCGGCGGTGATGCTGACGATCGCGTCGACAGTCCCGGTGCCTTCGGCGAGGTAGGGGTTGTGGTCGACATCAACGGAAATGCCATGTTGTTCAGCCGAACTCATGAAGCCCCTCCGATCGGGATTACTACCACGGTGATGTTGTCCTGGCCGCCGGCGTTCAATGCGAATTCGGTGAGTGCACGTGCTGCGGCACCCGGATCGGTCCCGCTGCAGAAGCGTGCGATGTCGGCAGCGTCGGGCAGGTAGTTCCAGAGTCCGTCGCTGCACAGCAGCAGCGTGCCGGGGCCGACGACGGTTGTCGTCTGCACACTCGACTCCGACCACGGCTCCGGGTCACTGTCCGCGCCGAGCCAACGGGTCAGCGTGTGCGCACCGCGTTGCACGGCGTCCGAGTCGGCCGACGCACCCGCCGTGATCAGTTCTTGTGCCAGGGAGTCGTCGACGGTCAACTGCTGCGCAGCCGCGGGAGGTTCAGGCAACCAATACGCCCTGCTGTCTCCAACGTTGCCAACCGTGATCTGTGCCCCGTCTGCGGTCCAGGCCACGATGGCCGCGGTGTACGTGCACGACGGCGCCGACGCGGACTCGGTGCCCGCCGAGGCCGCAGCCGCGGCGGCGGCTGCCAGTCCCGCCAGCATCGCGGCACGCGATTTCTTGGACGCGACGATCGCGGCGAGCATCGCGTCCACCCCCGCCTTGGAGGCAGCGACGGCCGCCAGGTGGGCCCCGGCCGACGAGGAGACGCCGTCGCACACCGCGACGGCGATCGAGTCCGGCCGCTCAGCGCCCGTGCTCACCAGCGCCCCCGCCGCCGCTGCGTCCTCGTTGTGAGGGTGTTCGATACCGCGATCGGTGACGAGCACGATCGGGCCGAGAGTCGCCTCGTCACGATCGGGTTCCTCGCGTCGGTGGCCGCACACGTTGCAGTACTCGTCGAAAGCGGCCGCGTTCCCACAGTCGGTGCACGGCGTGTCCGCTGACTGTTCGTGACGCGGGATGGCGACCCGTCGCGCCTCCGTCAACGAGGCGCCGCAGCCTTCACAGAACCTGTCGGCACGCCGAACGACGGTCTCGCACTCCGGACAGTAGGCCTCGGTCATACCCGCGTCCTCGGCCGGATCTTGTTCGCCTTCTCCACCAAAGCAATACGCTCCCACATATCGGTAGTCTCGTGCGCCAGCTCGCGGTAACTGCGCTCCATCCCTGTGCGGATGCTTGGCTCGTCGAAGTTCTCGCCGAGCAGCCGCGGTGCACTGGTCGCGTGTCCTGCCCGCAGCCAGCCCAGCGCCGCACCGAGCACCCCGAGTCGAATCGTCGCGCGCTTGGTGGCCGATTCCAGGCTCAGTGCCGCCACCCGCTTTCCTGCATCGATCAGGGTTGGTTCGTCGAGGTTTTCGGGAGTTCGGCCGTCGAGCAAGACCTCGACCGCCGTGGCGGCAGCGGGCGTGTAGTGCGCCGAGTCGGTGGGGACCTGGTCGAGCACCGTGATGGCACCGGTCCGGTCCCCGGCGTGCACGCGCTGCCGGGCCAGTCCGAACGCGGCGCTCACGTAGCTGTGGTCAGTACGCCAGACCGTCTCGTAGTACCGCGCGGCCACATCGCGTGCGCCACGCAGTTCAGCGGTCGCGGCGATCGCCATCTTGGGTGCGAGCTCGCCGGGCAGCACCGCAAGCACATCCTCGAAATCTGCTGCGGCATTGTCGAATTCACCCTCAAGAAGCGCGCATTGCCCGCTGTACCAGCTCAGCCGCCAATCTTGAGGAATCTTCGCCTCCAGCTCGGCGAGCCGGGCCCTGGCGTCGGCGGGTGAGCCGAGCTCGAGCGACGCGCGCACCAGCCGCAGCGGCACCTCCACCGACGACCGGTTCGCCTGCTGCGCACCCGATTTGGCCAGATTGAGCGCGTGCTCCAGTTGGGCGGGTGGGGTCCCGCTCGTCGTGGCGAGTACCGCGGCGCCGGGGTCGGTGGGATCGACGACTGGGACGGGCAACGCCGCGATCACCGCGGCGGCGTCGACGACCTTGTCGGCACCCACGCCGTATATCCCGCGTTGCGGACTGAAGTGGCTCGACATCCGTGGATGCTCGGCGTCGGTCTCGACGGCGGCGATCTCGTGCATCACCCCGGTCAGCTGGTCGGCCATCTCGTCCATGGACCCGAAGCGCCGGGCCGGATCACGATCGGTGGCACGAAGGATGGAGCGGTACAACGATTCGTGCTTGGCGAGCACGGGCACGGTCTCGGGCCCCGGCAACTCCTCGACGAATCGGCCCTTCTCCTGCGGTACATCCATCACGAGAACGGCAAGCGTCCTGCCGACGGTGTACACATCGCTGGCGACCGTCGGACCCGTTTCCGCGATCTCGGGTGCTTGATAGCCCTGTGTCCCGTAGATCGCGCTCTCCTCGTCGTCCATCGAGATCACCGCACCGAGATCGATGAGCTTGAGCTCATCGTCGATCTGCATCACGTTGTCCGGCTTGAAGTCGCAGTAGGCGAGCCCCAGCGAATGCAGGTAACCGAGCGCGGGGATGATCTCGACGAGGTAGGCAACGGCCTGGCCCGGCGGCAGTGGAGCGTTGCGTGCCTTGCGGAGTTGCTTGAGCGACGTTCCACCGACGAACTCCATCACGATGTAGCCCACCGGAATTCCCATCGAGTCCGGGTGCTGGACGAAGTTGTAGATGCGGACGATGTTCGAGTGTTCGACTCCGGCCAGTGCGAGGACCTCTGCTTCGGCAACGGCCATGGCCTCGGCGTCTCCGGAGTTCAACATCCCCTTGAGTACTACCCAGCGATTCTTCACGTTGCGGTCGATAGCCAGATAGATCCAGCCAAGCCCGCCATGGGCGATGCAGCCCTGGACTTCGTATTGCCCTGCGACGAGGTCACCGCGAGAAAGCTTGGGGACAAACGAGTACCGGGTGCCGCACTCCGGGCAGAACCCCTCGGTGCGGCCCGGTTGTCCGTCGCGTTCACGCCCGACCGGCTTGTTGCATTCGTGATTGCCGCAGTACCGGCTGGCCTCGGGCACCTGAGGGTCGATCATGATCGCGGCGGCCGGGTCCCCCTTCGGGATGCGCGGCATCTCGACGATCCCGGCGCCCAGCCTGCCCCTGGCGCTGGACACACTGGACGATCCGGTGCGTCCCGTTCTCACCGATCCCGTTCGCGCCGACGCCGTCCGCACCGAAGGGACTGCCGCGGGACTCTGCGCGGTCGCAGCCGAGACCGCTTGTGGTGCGGCGGGTTTCGGCGCGGTACCGCAGACGTCACAGTAGCCGTCGACGACGGTCCCGCCGCATCCCGGCTCGGCGCATTTCATCCGGTCTTCCCCCGCCTGTCGGTGATCAGCTGCTGGTAGTCAGTGATGGCGCGTGTCACGGCGCGTAGATCACACGGTTGTCGCGACAGCAGACCACTCGCGATCCGGTTGCACGCCAATAGATCGCGGTCCTCTCCCAATCCGAGCCTGGCCGCCTTCGCCTGGTAGGCCGTCAATCGCCCCTTGAGCTCGCTGCGGCGGTCCAGCAGCCCCTGCGCGAGCTCTTCCTCGTCTCGCGCCGCCTGTAGCGCGGCCTTGATCCGGTGCCGAAGCGACCGGACCGCCTTCGGGTCGGGTGACGTGATGGACTGCAGCTCAGCACGCAGGCTCGGTTCTTCGTCGCGACGGTCCGGGAATGGGCCCGCAAGCACGATCTGGACGGCATGCGCCCGCGTCTGCGCAGCGCGCGCGCCCGCGTCGCGCAACTCATCGAGACTGGCCGCAGTGGCCGCAAGGGAGTCCGGCCAATTCGACTGTATTGCAGCAAGTTCAGTGAGTTCAGCGGACTGTTTCTCGACCGTGTCCGCAATCTCTTTGATGCGCTGTTCGATGTCTCGGGTGGCCAGGGAGAGCGGATCGGTCGCCGAGATCTCCAACAACTCGGCGATCTCCTGGGGTCCGGCCACACCGGCCGCGTCAAGCCGTTTACGTGTCGGCGCCAGCCCCTCGGCAACCAGCGAGTTGACCCGGTCGACGGAGTCGAGGAATTCGACAACACCCGGGTAGGCGGCGTGCATCCGCTCGGCGGTATCGGCCAGCCCGACATACTCGACCGCTTCGCCGAGCCCGCTGATCTGCCGCTTCGCCAACGGGATTGGCTGTCGCGACACCTCGAGCGTCCGCTCGCGCAGCAACCTGGTCAACTCGCCTCGCTCCTCGTCGTCGAGCCTCGACCCGCGGGCACGTACCGCGCGCGCCGACTCCAGAATCGACGTCATCCGCCCCAGGTCATCCCACAGTTGCGTCAACGACTTTTCGATCACCGTCCACCGCTGCGCTGTCAGGCCGGTCGGTGGATAGACACGCACGTGCTCGAGTCCTGGATGATTCTCCAGCTCGACCAGCGTCGCCGACATCGCCGCGACTTCCTTTGTCCGCGATTCGAGTTCGCGATCGATCTCGTCGGTGCTCAGCACGCCCATGGTCAGTTCCCGTAGCGTGCCGGCGGCGGACCCGGGGATGGTCCAAGGTCTCGCAACCGAGCATCGTAGAGGCGCTGCCAGGTTCCGTCCTCACGCATCTGCTCGAGAACGCCGTTGACGAAGCGCACCAGGTCGCTGTTCTCCTTCTTGATCCCAATGCCGTAAGGCTCCTTTGCGATGCTGTCTCCGACCACATCCACTGTCGGGTCCTGCTTGGCCAGCCCTTCCAGCACGGCGTCGTCGGTGCTGATCGCGTCGACCTGGCCCTGTTGCAGCATCACCAGGCAGTCCGTCCAGGTGGGTGCGCTGAACAGCGTCGGCCTGGGGTTCAGCGCGAACAACGTCGACAGCGAGGTCGTACCCGTCACCGCGCACACCCGTTTGCCCGAAAGTGCCGCGGCAGAATCGATTCCCGAGTTCTTGGCGGACAGGATCTTCTGGTTGGCGTAGTAATACACCGTGGAGAAATCGACAAGTTGCTTGCGGGCGCATGTGATCGAGTAGGTGCGCACCACCATGTCGACCTCACCGGACTGCAATACCGATTCTCGTTCGCTTGCATTCACGACTCGCAATTGGACGCGGTCGGGATCGCCGAAGATGGCGCGCGCCATCTCGCGGGCGATATCGATGTCGAAACCCTCCAGTTGCGCGGTGGCCGGGTTGCGATACCCGAACAGATCCGTGTTCTGGTCGACGCCGACGATGAGTCGGCCGCGTTCGGCGATCGCCGCCATCGTCGAACCCGGCGGCATGGCACCCGGTGACGGCAGCGGGCCGGGTCGCAGACTGGCCTCGCGATCGCAGTCAGCATTCACCGCAGCCGGTGCGGCCGTGACTTCGTTCGCCCCGGAGGGCCGGGGTTGAACCGGAGAGACCGATACCGATGCCGGCGCAGCAGAGGAGCCGCATCCTGCGACGGTTAGCGCAATCGCCAGCAGTACCAGCATGACTCGTGTTCTCACAGGAACTCCTTGAGCCGGGGCCACAACCCGACAACCGCCGCTGACGCAGCGACGACCGTCAGCACCAGGGTTCCGGTGGGACTCCATGCCAGCCATGCTCCGGCTGCGGCAACCCGATCGCGCAGCGTTTCGCGGGTTCGCTCGATGCCGTCACGCAAGCCCGATTCAACGAGGGCGAACTGTGCCGCCGACGCGGACGGATCGGCGCCGATCGCCTGTGCCACGGCGGCGGGATAGTCGCCGGCCTTGTAGGCCTCGGCCTGTTTTTGGTGGCTGGCGGTCCATTTCTGAACGCCGTCCTTCGCGGAGGCCGGCGCAGCTTCGAGCTGCTTGCCAAGCTCATCGAGATGGCCGTAGAACGCTTTCTCTCCTGCGGTGATGTCTCCACGCGCAATCAGCTCGAGTGTCTCGACGGTGCGAGCCTGCTGGGCGAGGATGCGCGCCTTCGCCAGCTGTTCGAACCTTGCTGTGCCCTCGGTTCGGCTGTGCTCGATCTCGCTCGCCGCCAATTGAGTAGCAACGACGATCCAGCCGATCACCAGTACTACCGTGGCTGCCGCGACGACGAGCCCGATGTTGAACTGCCGGTTGGTGCGGCCGGACATCATCACCGAACCGATACCGATCGCCAAAAGAGCGATCGCCAGCAGCGTGAGGCTGACGATCGGCAGCGATCCGATGGCGCGCTGGTCTTCTTCGAGGGTGGCGAGATTGGCCGTGTAGATCTTCTCGGCGCCGGGAAGTAGCGACGTCTGCATCAGCGAGGACGCCTCACGCAGATAGGCCGACCCGATCACGAAGCCCTGCCTGTTGTTCGCCCGCGCCGACTCGACAAGCGCGGTGTAGGCAGACAATTGCGCCGATATCTCAGCGAGCGCGGTACGGGTTTCGACATCGCCGGCCCCCGCAGTGGTATCCGCTAGCGCCGAAGACGCTTCAGCCAGCGCCTTTTGATACTGCGCACGCATCGGGGCTGTTTCGACTCCGCCGGAGAGGAACGCCGACGCGGCGGCGGCGTCGGCCGCCGACAGCGCGGCGTAGAGGTTCTGCGCCGCATAGGCGAACGGCTCAGAACGCGTGAGAACCTGAGTGCGCTCATTGATCCGCCCGTTGAGCTGGGCGCCGCACACCACGCCCGCAACGACGCAGCAGGCGGCAACAGCCAGCGCGATGATGCCGATGACGCCAGGTGTAGTGCGCGCAAGTCGGCGCAGCCACGCGGCGGAGAACCCTGTGTCCGCTATGCCCGGAGACACCAATTTCGGCCTACCCTCCCCGTCACGGCGATCGTAACTGCAAACGCCGGTCAGGTTGCGGGCATTGATTTACTTCTGCGCGCGCAGGAATCGGCCCGCGGCATCCACGGCTGGGCCGGAACTGCCCGCGTCACTGATGAATACCGCCAGCGCGAGGTCTCCGTCGATGCCGACGAACCAGCCGTGGGCGTGCGTGTTGTCGATGTACTCCGCGGTGCCGGTCTTGCCCAGCATGTCGGGGATGTCCTGAAGCTGCGTCGCGGTACCACTTGTAATCGTCTCGCGCATCATCGATTTCACCTGATCCGCGACACTCGCTGGCAGCGGATCGGGAGTGTGATCGGGCTTGCCGGGCTGGCCGGCGACGATCGTCGGCGACGGCACCGAGCCGTGCGCCAGCGCGGCAGCGACCAGTGCCATACCGAACGGCGAGGCGGTGACCTGGCCCTGACCGATGCCCTCCTCCACGCGCAGCGCCGAGGTGTCGGCGACGGGCACCTTGCCGGTGACGGTCGTCATGCCCGGTGCGGTGTAGTCGATTCCCAGGCCCAGCTGTGCGGCGGCCTTGGTGAGGCCGTCGGGCGGCAGGTTGACCGCCAGCCGCCCCATCGTGGTGTTGCACGACCGCGCGAACGCGGTGTGCAACGGCACCTGGCCGAGGTCGAAGTTGTCGTCGTTGGGGATCTGGCGGCCTTCGATGTTCTCGGTGCCGGGGCAGGCGACGACGCTGTCGGGCGTGACCTGGCCGGCCTGCAGAGCGGCCGAGACGGTCACGGTCTTGAATGTCGAGCCGGGCGGATACAGACCGGTCAGCGCGATCGGACCTTGCGCGTCCGCGGCGGCGTTCTGCCCGAGGGCCAGCACGTCGCCGGTCGACGGCTGGATGACCACCATCGCAGCGGGTGTCGCGATCGGGCTCAGTGCATCCTCGGCGGCCCGCGACATGCCGACGTCCAGTGTGCTGCCGATGTCGGCGACGGGCTTGGGATCCTGTCCGCCCACCCGCTGGCTGCCGCTGGCGCTCTGGGCGCTCACCGCCCACCCGGTGGCGTCGTCGGTGGCGCGCTGCCATAGGTCGGACAATCCCGACAGCGTCGGCGATGTCAGGGCCTTGTCGGCGGTCAGCAGCCGCGTCTGTGGGGCGAGCGTCACGTTCGGCAACGCCGACAACGCATCCTGGATCGGCGCCACGTCCTCCGCGCGCAGCGTGACCGCGGTGACGGGCTGGCCGTTGGCCCCGTTCAACTGTGCCTGCAACGAGTCCGCGGTGATACCGCCGTCAATCGGATTCAGCAGCGCCGCAACGGCATTCACGTCGGCACCGGGCGCCACGTTCACCAGCGTGACGACCTGCTGGGTCAGCAGTTCAGCCCCCGTGCGGTCAAGCACCCTGGCGGCGGGGTCGGGCGTCAGGGTGCTGTACGACAGCGGGCCGGTCCCGAGTCCGGGTGCGACAGTGGCCGGATTCCACTGGATCTTCCACTGATCGCCGCTCTGGGTCGCGGCGCCTGTGGTGGTGTAGGTCCACTGGTTGCGGCCGTCCTTGCCGAACTTCCATGTGGCGTCGAGGCTGAAGGTCGCGTCGTTGTCCTTGTGATCGACCTTCGACACCGCGAAATCGGCATTCTTGCCGAGGCTGTCGAACATCTTGCCGAGTGTGTCGGACGCCTGCGCGGAATCGGTCGTGACGGCGGCGGCCGCCTGCGCGTCACCTCTGTTGAGCGCGTCGGTGAATGCGTGCACAGCGGCGTTGAGCCGATCTGCCGCGTCGTCGCCGCAGCCGGCGACCACTAGGACGAGCGCGGCGACAAGAGCAAACAGCTTGCGGCGCAAGCGCATCAGGCGCGGGCCGGGCGGATCTCCCGGGGCAACGCGAACACAAGCGTCTCGTTGGCGGTCGTCACCGGCTGCACGACGTCATAGCCGTACTCGGCCAGCCGCTCGAGCACACCCCGCACCAGGATCTCGGGCACCGACGCCCCGGACGTGACGCCGACCGTCGTCACCCCCGAAAGCCAGGCCGAATCGATGTCGTCGGCGTAATCGACCAGGTGGGCAGCCTGAGATCCGGCACCGAGCGCCACCTCGACCAGCCGCACCGAATTCGACGAGTTGCGCGAGCCCACCACGATCACCAGCTGGCACTCGGGCGCCATCGCCTTGACCGCGACCTGACGGTTCTGGGTGGCATAGCAGATGTCGTCGCTGGGCGGGTCCTGCAGCTTGGGGAACCGCTGCCGCAGCCGCTGCACGGTTTCCATCGTCTCGTCGACGGACAGCGTGGTCTGCGACAGCCAGATCACCTTGTTCTCGTCGCGCACGGTGACGTCGTCAACGGCGTCGGGCCCGTCCACCAGCTGTACGTGATCGGGCGCCTCACCGGCGGTACCGACGACCTCCTCGTGGCCCTCATGGCCGATCAGCAGGATGTCGTAGTCGTCGCGGGCGAACCGCTTGGCCTCGTTGTGCACCTTGGTGACCAACGGGCAGGTGGCGTCGATGACCTGCAGGTTGCGCTCAGCGGCAGTGACGTGCACCGTCGGTGCGACCCCATGAGCGGAGAACACCACGATCGCGCCCTCGGGCACCTCATCGGTTTCGTCGACGAACACCGCGCCTGCCTCGGCCAGCGTGTCCACCACGTGGCGGTTGTGCACGATCTCGTGGCGCACGTAGACGGGGGCGCCGTGCTTCTCCAGCGCACGCTCCACGGTCTCGACGGCGCGGTCCACGCCCGCGCAATACCCTCGCGGCTCGGCCAGCAGCACCCGTTTTCCGGTGGCACCGCCGGTCACCGAGCTGGAGGCACCCGGAATCCCCATGTTAATTGTCGGCGGCATGGCTCCAAGGGTACTGATCGCGCACCTAACGAGGCCAGCCAGAGGATCGTCCGTAGTCTGTAGGCCATGGCAACTGCACCGTATGGGGTCCGTCTGCTGGTAGGTGCCGCGGTGACCGCCCTCGAGGAAACCCGCAAGCTTCCGCAGACCATCCTGATGTACCCGATGACCGTCGCGAGCCAGGTTGCCCACCTCGTGATGAAGATGCAGCAGGACGTCGCCGATCTGGTCATCAAGGGTGACGAGACGCTCGAATCGTTGTTCCCGCCGAAAGACGAGCAGCCCGAATGGGCGACGTTCGACGAGGACCTCGAAGGGGATGGAGCCGACGACTCGGCCGGGCCGGGCCTCGACGGCGAACGCCTGACCGAGGGCCGCTTCGCACTGTTCACCGGCGGCGAGCCGGAGACCGTCGAGCTCAAGCCCATCAAAGACACGACGGCTGACGCGCCCGACATCGTCGCCGAGCTCGACTACGAATCCCTGACGCTGGCCCAGCTGAGGGCGCGGCTGACGTCGCTGCGTGTCGCCGACCTCGAGGCCCTGCTGGACTACGAGGGCGCCACCAAGTCGCGCGCACCGTTCCAGACCCTGCTTGCCAACAGGATCACGCGCGCGACCGCCAAGTGACAGCGTCGGCTGAACCCAACTCCGCGGACAATCCGTATCCGGTCCGCACCGTCGCAATGATGGTCAAGGGTTGGATCGACAGACTGGGCACGGTCTGGGTCGAAGGTCAGATCGCCCAGATGAACGTCCGCCCGAATTCGTCGACCGCCTACATCACGCTGCGCGACCCCGCCGCCGATATGTCGTTGCAGATCACCTGTCCGCGCGAATTGGTTCACAACGCGCCCGTGAAGCTCACCGAGGGCACTCAGGTGATCATGCTCGGCAGGCCGAATTTCTTCGTCGGCCGCGGCACGTTCTCGTTGCGGGTCAACCAGATTCGTGCGGTCGGCATCGGTGAGCTGCTGGCCCGCATCGATCGGCTTCGTCAGCTGCTCAACGCCGAAGGCCTGTTCGATCCGCGGCTCAAGCGGCCGCTGCCCTTTCTGCCGTCCACGATCGGGCTGATCACCGGGCGGGCCTCGGCGGCGGAGCGTGACGTGATGACGGTGGCCACCGGTCGCTGGCCCGCGGTGCGATTCGAGGTGCGCAACACCGTGGTGCAGGGCCCCAACGCGGTCCCGCAGATCGTCGAGGCGCTGCGCGAGCTGGACCGCGACCCGGCCGTCGACGTGATCGTCATCGCCCGCGGCGGCGGCAGTGTCGAGGACCTGCTGCCCTTCTCCGACGAGACCCTCTGCCGCGCGATCGCCGCCTGCACCACGCCCGTCGTCAGCGCCGTCGGACACGAACCCGACAACCCGCTGTGCGACCTGGTTGCCGATCTGCGCGCGGCCACCCCGACCGATGCGGCGAAGCGGATCGTGCCCGATGCCGCTGCGGAGCAGGCATTGATCACCGATCTGCGCCGACGCAGCGCCAGGGCGCTGCGCAACTGGGTGCACCGCGAGCAGCACACGTTGTCGCAGCTGAGCAGCAGGCCGGTGCTGGCCCAGCCGCTGGCCGCGCTGACGGCGCGCGCCGACGAGGTTCACCGGGCCCAAGCCTGTATTCGCCGGGACATCAACCGGCTGGTGGCCGCCGAATCCGACCGGATCGGGCACCTGTCGGCCCGGCTCACCACACTGGGACCGGCGGCCACGCTGGACCGCGGCTACGCGGTCGTGCAGACTGCCGCAGGCACAATCCTGCGCACCACCGCCGACGCACCCGCGGGGACGCGGCTGCGGGTACGGGTCGCCGACGGGGCCGTCACCGCCGTGAGCGAAGGCAGCGAGGGGCACTAAATGAAGGCTATTAGTCAGTTGGGGTACGAAGAAGCCCGCGACGAGCTGATCGACGTCGTACAGCAGCTGGAGCAGGGCGGACTGGACTTAGAGGCATCGCTGAAGCTCTGGGAACGCGGCGAAGAACTGGTCAAACGCTGCGAGGAGCACTTAGCTGGCGCGCGCAAGCGAGTCGAGGACGCGCTGGCCTCGAGGGATGCCGACGAAGCTTGATTTTGGAATCTTTTCTCGCCTAGGGGCTCGAAACTGTAACACGTTTCATTTATGCTTTCCGGCATGGGTGATTCAACGTTGACCACCGAGCTCGGCCGCGTGCTCGTGACAGGAGGCTCCGGCTTCGTCGGCGCCAACCTGGTGACCGAACTGCTGGACCGTGGGCACCACGTCCGATCCTTCGACCGGGCGCCGTCGCCGCTCGCCGCACATCCGCGGCTCGACGTGGTCACCGGCGACATCTGCGACGCGCAGACCGTGGCCGCAGCCGTCGACGGCATCGACACCGTGATCCACACCGCGGCCATCATCGATCTGATGGGTGGCGCGTCTGTCACCGAGGAGTACCGGCAGCGCAGCTTCGCGGTCAATGTCGAGGGCACCAAGAACCTGGTGCACGCCTCGCAAGCCGCGGGTGTGAAGCGGTTCGTCTACACCGCGTCCAACAGCGTGGTGATGGGTGGTGAGCGCATCTCCGGCGGCGACGAAACGCTGCCCTACACCGAGCGCTTCAACGATCTGTACACCGAGACGAAGGTGGTGGCGGAGCGATTTGTGCTGTCGCAGAACGGGGTCGACGGGCTACTCACCTGCTCGATCCGGCCGAGCGGCATCTGGGGCCGCGGCGATCAGACCATGTTCCGCAAGGTGTTCGAGAATGTGATCGCGGGCAACACCAAGGTGCTGGTCGGCAACAAGAACATCAAGCTCGATAACTCCTACGTCCACAACCTGATTCACGGCATCATCCTGGCCGCCGAGCACCTGGTGCCCGGGGGGACGGCGCCCGGGCAGGCGTACTTCATCAACGACGGCGAGCCGATCAACATGTTCGAGTTCTCCCGCCCGGTCGTCGAGGCGTGCGGACAGCCGTGGCCGAGGTTCTGGGTGTCCGGCCGCCTGGTGAAGTTCCTGATGACGGTGTGGCAGTGGTTCCACTTCCGCTTCGGTCTGCCCAAGCCGCTGCTGGAACCACTTGCGGTGGAACGGCTTTACCTCGACAACTACTTCTCGATCGCCAAGGCGCAGCGCGACCTCGGCTACCAGCCGCTGTTCACCACCGAGCGGGCGATGTCCGAGTGTCTGCCGTACTACGTCGACCTCTTCCACCAGATGAAGGGCTCCGCGCCGCAACCGGTGCCCGCCTAACTGCGTCCGCCGAACGTTCCTTACCGCTCGAAATTTGTGCGAATTTTCGAGCGGTAAGGAACGTTCGCGCTACAGAACGGCCCCGAGAATGCGACTTTCGAATAGGTCGGCGCCGCGCGCCACGCCTCCGGTGGCCTCGAAGCCGGCCGCGACCCGTTTCGCACCGTCTGTCATCGTCATGGCTTCTTGCACTTTCGCATGCAGCCGCGGTGTCGACAGTTTCTTGGCGGGAAGCCGGGTACCGCACTGGGCAACCTCGACGCGCCGTGCGACCTCAAACTGGTCACGCCCGTACGGCACCACGCATACCGGCACGCCCTGAGCAAGCGCCTTTTGGGTGGCGCCCATCCCGCCGTGCGTCACCGCACACACCGCGCGATCGAGTACAAGTCCATGCGGGACGAATCGGCACACGGTGGCATCCGGCGACTTCGTCAGATCCTCCGAGCGGCCGGCTGGCACAGTGGCCACCACATGCACCGGTTCGTCGGCCAACGCCGCTATCGCAGTAGTAACGAGATCGGCGTCGGCCTGCGCTTCCGATGACGTCGTGACGAGAACAATCGGCCGGTCGATCGAGTTCAACCAATCCGGTGTCGTCTCGGGCTCCGGGTCAAGAACACAGGGACCGATCATCTGGACCGCGTCACCCCAGTCGGTCTGCACGTACTGGAGCGGTTTGCCCGTCGCGACCAGCAATAGAGGTGCTCGACGCAAGAATGCGTCTAGCGAATTGACCTGCGGCACATTGACGTTGCCGCGAATCGAGTTGATGCGCGGCAGCATCACTCCTTCGAGACGACCGGTCACCACGGCCTGAACCGCGGCATCGCGCACGCGGCCCAACACGCCCGGCAGTGGTTTGAGCCCGAGCCCGAACGGCGGCACACCAGGTGCGCGCAACGGCGGGGTGTATGGCGAGAAACACGCCCATGGAATGCCGCCGACCTCTGCCGCCGAAAGCGCTCCCCAGCAATTCACATCCACCAGCACGGCGTCGGGATGGACGCGCGCTGCCGCATCGGTAAAGTCAGCGACTTCATACTCGGCGCGACGGCAGAACACATCGACCGAAAGTTTCAGCGCAGCAAAAGGGTTCGAGGCCTTCCAGTCGTCTTGTTGGATCGCCTCGATCCGCGGATCGATCGCGTCGGCGGTGAGGCCGAGACGATGGGCGAACTCGACACCGGTGGAAAGGGTGCGCACGTGGACCCGGTGACCACGGCGAGACAGTTCCGAAAGTAACGCCGCGATCGGCAGCAAGTGACCGAGTGCAGGCGAGGTGTACGCCAATACTGTTGCCATCCGTCACCCTATTTCGCGGTCAGCCAGGACTATTTCGTCGACCATCCGACGCGCCTCTGCGAGTCGCCCTCGGGCGTGGAGCTTTTCGCAGAGGTCGAGGTACTGCGTGGCCAGCTCGGCATGGCTGTCTGAGTCATCTTCGGCTTTGGCCAATAGGGCGCGAGATCGCAGCCACCACAGATCCAGGGCGGGCGAACCGGGCCGACAGACCCGCCACTGGTTGACCACTGCGTGCGCTTCGGCGCAGTCCTCGGGGGTTCCCCGCTCAGTGAGAAGCTCGACAAGGGCCTCGCAGGCGCAGCCGATGAAAACTGGAGTGCCGCCCGCCATCTGGACCGAAACGGAGCCGCGAAGTTCCTCGATTGCTTCGTCTCGCCGCCCTTTGCGGGCGGCGTCGAAGGCGAGGTCGGGACCGATGGTCGCGAGTGCGAGGATCCACACCCCGTGCTTGAGGATGCCGGCGCGCGCGTACTCGAGCACACCGATTGCTTCGTCGCGGGACGCATCCGTCGAACGAAGCAGCGCGGTGCCATACGCCCACTGTGCTGCAATGATGCCGAAGATATCGCCAAACGACTCAGCGCGGCGCAACACCTCGCGCATCTCGTCGACCAACTCACTGGTCGCATATGTGCCGATGGCCGCCAACAAAGTGACCCAATACGCCAGTGCCGCTGCATAGCTGACGGGCGGCAGCACCCGCGCTTCGTCGGTTCCTTTCCGCAGGTCTCGCCGGCCTTTCTCGAGGTCACCGAGGCAGATCTCGATCACACCGCGCAGGGTGTCGGCAACCGAGTTCTCCACGATCGGCTCTTTGTGGGGCAACGCCTGTATCGCATCGATCACCTGTAGCGCGCGGTCGAAGTCGCATGTCGCGAACCGCGCGTAGGCCACCGAAATGAGGATGATGCTCCTGGTCTGTACGTCGCAGTCAATGCTGCCGATGATCTGCTCGATCTCTGATGCCAGCACCGCTGCTTCGGGGACGCGGTTGTCATTGACACAGTACGACCAGATTCGGCCTGCCGTCCCAATCGCGAGCGATGTCAGATCACCGCTTTGCTTTGTCAATTCTCGGAATTCGCGGTAACGCTCGTCTGAATCGGCCGCGTCGCCGACGAAGAACGTTGTCGAAATCAGCATCGTGCGCGGTGCAATTCGCATGGCGACGACGTCGCCCTCGTCATCGGCCAGCCGGTCGGCGATGAGTCGGGCGTGCTCCCATTGAGCGCGTGCGGCAGCAAGATCGCGACTCCGTAGCCAATCCGCTGCCCGCATGTGCCACTGATAAGCGGCCGTCAGCTTGCCTGCCGCCTCCAGGTGGCTGGCGATCAGCGCCGCATTCTCGTCGGCCGTCGCGGGATCGCGAGACTCGATCGCAGCAGCCAGTCGGCTGTGCGCCTGCACCCGAGCTGAGCTCAACTGGGACTCGTAAGCCACCGCGCGTACCAACGGATGGCGAAAGCAAAACCGTTGTTGTGGAACGAATTCCGTTTGGTCAATCAGCTCTGCCGATACCAACTCCGCCAGCTGATCGGACTGGGCTTCTCGCCTCAGCACACGTAGCGAATCGAGATCGAACTGACTACCGATCACCGCTGCCGCATTGAGCACGGATTTCGCTTCGGTGGGCAGCCGATCGATGCGAGCCGCCAATACCGCCTGTACGGTTCCGGGGACACTGATTTCGTCGACGTCATCCAGCAAGCTATAGCAACCGCGGCTTCCCGACAGCACGCCACGACCGGCGAGGTCGCGGACGATCTCCTCGATGAAGAATGGATTGCCGACTGCCGCCGCTGCGATCCGTTCGGCCAATCCTGCGAGTGAAGGATGGTCGCCGAGAAGCTGGCCGATCAGGAACACGGCCGCCGACTCGGCAAGTGGTTGCAGCCTTATGTTTCGGCCCGCGTTCTGGCTCAACGCACCGCGGAACTCTGGTCGATACGTCGTAACCAATATCGAGTTCGTCACCGTGAGCTTGGCAGCGAAATCGGCGAGAATGCCGTCGCTCGGCTCGTCGATCCAATGCGCGTCCTCGAGTATGAACACGGTTCGGTCCGGACGGGCCATGACGGCCTGCATCATCACCTCGACAAGGCGACGGCGACGGCCATCGACGCTGACTTGTAACTGAGCCGCATCCGCGTCAGCGATGCCCATGGCGTCGAACAGAATTCGCGCGTCAGCCGAGGTCGGGGTGACGAACCCGCCGCACTGAGCAATGACGTGCGCACGGGCCTCTGCGTCGGTAAGCCGGTCCACTCCGAACATCGCGCGCAGCACCCGCGACAACGCACGAAAGGCCAGCGTGGCGGTATGAGCCTCGCAGCGGCCAACGACGATGTGCGCACCTCGATCGGCAGCGACTTTGGTGAACTCGTTGATCAGTCGGCTTTTGCCCAGTCCGGGGGCGCCGATCACCCTGGCGAGACAGCCATCAGCGGCGTCCAATGCGTCTAGAAGGTTATTCAACTCGGCATCGCGTCCGAGCATCAGACCTTCGTTGCGGCCCAACACCATCCGGTCAGATTCAATAGCGAGCAACTGCCGCACCGGCACGGGTTCGTCGGTCCCCTTGACCGCGACACCCTCGACCGATCCGAGCCGGGCGGCGCCCTCCACAAGACTGGCCGTCGAAAGCGAGCACAAGACGCCGCCCGCGGGGGCGGCCGCCTCCATGCGTTGCGCCATTCCGACGGGATGGCCAACCGCGGTGTACCTCCCTGGCCCCGAACCGATTTCGCCGACGATGACATCACCGGAGTTCAGTCCGGAGCGAATGTCCAGCGCAACACCGTCACGGCGGAGGACCTCCGAGGCAAGTTCCTTGGTTACGGATTGAATCTCCAGTGCGGCAATGCATGCGCGCAGCGCATGGTCCTCGAGTGCTGCGGGAGCGCCGAACAAAGCCATCAGGCCGTCGCCGGTGAACTTGTCGACTGTCCCCTGATAGCGCTGCACCACCGCCGCTGAGCGGTTGAAGAGTTCGTTCATGATCTCTTGAAGCCGCTCGGCATCCAGCCCCGCCGCCAGTTTCATCGACCCGACGACGTCCGCGAACAGCACCGTCACTTGCTTGTGTTCGCCCGTCGCGGAGGGTGACGAGAGCGGGGTACCGCAGATGTCGCAGAAGCGCGCCTCAACCCTGAGGCCGGTGCCACACGACCCACAGCGATTGGTGGCCTCTTCGACCGAACTGCCCATCCCCGGTTACCCCCGCGACAATTTTCTTCATGATCGCGCACGGGGCCGCGGTACGGCCGGTATCTAGAGAAACCCGCCGGCACCGACACGTGCCTGAGGATGAAATCCGCAGGTGACAGAGGCTCTACGCGTCAGCGATACAGGTGGATCGGCTGGTGCGAGACCTGCTCGATCTGCGACGACGCACGCTGCAGCAGCTCGGTGCCCAGCGCGATGAGGCCGCGCGCCGCGGCGATCTCCTCGCCGATCATCGGCTGGCTGCTGTCCTTCGGGTTGCGGTAGGCGTCCCCCAGCGTCGTCACGGTCTGACCGTCGCCGCACTGGGCGTGCACCGTGGCGTGCGTGTGGGTCTCGTCCTCGTCGAAGTCGATCTCGACGCGCCATTTGTTGCTCAGATCCTTGTCGTACATGGCCATCACCCTCCGATTACCAGGGTGCGCCTGTTGGGCACGCTTTGCACCCAATCCGCACACCCGCCGGGGGTGGAAACGGCATGGTGGTACCGCGATGGCCCACTCCCGCTTCGCCGCAAACGGCGACACTCGCATCCATTACCTGGACTCCGGCGGTCCCGATCGCGGCGCGCCCATCGTCTTCGTTCCCGGCATGACCGATATCGCGGACGACTACCTCGAGATCATGCCGCTGCTCGGACGCCGCGCAGCCGTGATGGACCTTCGAGGCCATGGCAGAAGCGATGCGCCCGATGTCGGATATGACCTTGAATCGCTCGCCGCGGACGTCAGCGCAGTCGTCGACGCGGTGACCGACGGACCGGTGCACATCATGACGTTCTCCCGCGGCACCACCTACGCCCTCGGGTGGGCGGTGGCCCATCCTGATCGCGTCCTCTCGCTCGCGATCGGCGACTACGTGCCCGAAGAGATCGTGTTGCCCGACCCGCACATGC
>DATJIX010000473.1:0-2123 GCA_035492865.1 Mycobacterium sp.
TACGTCATCGCGTTGCCGTTCTTCGGCATCATCAGCGAGGTGGTGCCGGTATTTTCCCGCAAGCCGATCTTTGGCTACACCACGTTGGTGTACGCGACGTTCAGCATCGCTGCGCTGTCGATGGCGGTGTGGGCTCATCACATGTTCGCTACCGGCGCCGTGCTGCTGCCCTTCTTCTCCTTCATGACGTTCCTGATCGCGGTGCCGACCGGTATCAAGTTCTTCAACTGGATCGGCACGATGTGGCGGGGGCAGTTGACGTTTGAGACACCGATGCTGTTCTCGGTGGGCTTCATGGTCACGTTCCTGCTGGGCGGCCTTTCCGGTGTCATGCTGGCCAGCCCGCCGATCGACTTCCACGTCACCGACTCGTATTTCGTGGTGGCGCACTTCCACTACGTGCTGTTCGGCACGATCGTGTTCGCCACCTATGCGGGCATCTACTTCTGGTTCCCGAAGATGACCGGGCGGCTGCTCGACGAGCGGCTGGGCAAGCTGCACTTCTGGCTGACGTTCATCGGCTTCCACACCACGTTCCTGGTGCAGCACTGGCTGGGCAACGAAGGCATGCCCCGCCGCTACGCCGACTACCTGCCCACCGACGGATTCACCACACTGAACGTGGTGTCGACGATCGGCGCCTTCACCCTCGGTGTGTCCGTTCTGCCGTTCACCTGGAACGTCTTCAAGAGCTGGCGCTACGGCGAACCGGTCACGGTCGACGACCCGTGGGGCTACGGCAACTCGCTTGAGTGGGCGACAAGCTGCCCGCCGCCACGGCACAACTTCACCGAACTGCCCCGAATCCGTTCGGAGCGCCCCGCATTCGAGCTGCACTATCCGCACATGGTGGATCGGATGCGAGCCGAAGCCCACGTCGGACGTTAATACACGTCGCGGACGTAGCGTTTCGACGCCACGAGTTCACGCTTGTAGTCGTGCGCGTTTTCGTCGGACATGTCGCCGTGCGTCTTGATGATCGACGTCAGCGCGGCGTCGACGTCCTTGGCCATCCTGTTGGCGTCCCCGCACACGTAGAAGTGCGCACCGTCATCGAGCCACCGCCACACGTCGGCGCCGTAGTCGAGCATTTTGTGCTGGACATAGACCCGGTTGCTCTGGTCGCGTGAGAAGGCGAGGTCCAGCCGGTTGAGGAAGCCGTCGCGGACCATGTCCTCGAAATCGTCGCGGTAGTAGAAGTTTTCGCTTCGCCGCCGGTCGCCGAAGAACAGCCAGTTGCGACCGGAGTGGCCGAGCGCCCGCCGCTCCTGCAGGAAGCCGCGGAACGGTGCGACGCCGGTGCCCGGGCCGACCATGATCATCGGCGTCCCGGCGTCTTCTGGCGGGCGGAAATGCGGCGAGCGCTGCAGGAAGATCGGCGCCGCGGCCGCCCTGTCGGCGAGGAACGTCGAGCACACGCCGCCGCGCCGACCGCCGTCGGCGCCGCGGTAGCGCACCACCGACACCGTCACCTGCACCTCATGCGGGCTGATCAGCGGGCTCGACGAGATCGAGTAGCTGCGCGGCGTGAGCCGCACCAGGACTTCCTGCCACTCCTGCGGGTCGGCGCGCACCGCGAACTCCTGCACGATGTCGAGCCCGTTGCGGTCCACCAGCCACTTGTCGAGCTTGTCCTTGGGCGCCAGCAGCGCCTTGGCAGCCGTCCTGTCCCGACAGGAGTCGGCGACGAAGCGCAGCAGGTCGGGCGTCACCCGGCAGATGTCGTACGACATGATCAGCGCGTCGCGCAGGCTCTGCTCGTTGCCGTCCACCTCGACCGAGAGGTCACCGCGCAACCCGGTGGCCGCCAACCACGCGTCGACCGTCGCGGGGTCGTTGGTCGCGTATACCCCCAGCGAATCGCCTACCGCATAGCTGACGTCGTACTCGGAGACGTCGAACCCGAACTGGCGCACCTCTTTTCGTGACGTCGGGGCCGTCAGCACGATATTGCGGGCCAACGGTGCGAGCAGCGGCTTGGCGCGGGTGAACGGCTCGGTCAGCTTGGTGCGCCTGGATATCGACGGCGCGGTGATGGTTTCGGCCAACAGCGCAGTGACCTTGTCCGCCCACTGATCCATCGGCTCGTCGTCGTAGACCTCGCACTCCGTGCGTTCCATCAT
>DATJIX010000474.1:0-2383 GCA_035492865.1 Mycobacterium sp.
TCCGGGAAGACCACCACCACGTATCTCGTCGAGGCAGGCCTGCGTTCGGCGGAGCGGGTGGCCGGGCTGATCGGCACTGTCGGCATCCGGATCGACGGACAGGACCAGCCAAGCGCGCTGACCACCCCGGAGGCGCCGGACCTGCAGGCGCTGCTCGCGGTGATGGTCGAACAAGGCGTCGACACCGTGGTGATGGAGGTGTCCAGTCACGCGCTGACGCTTGGCCGGGTCGACGGTGTGCACTTCGCGGTCGGGGGATTCACGAATCTGTCGCGGGACCATCTGGACTTCCACCCCACGATGCAGGACTACTTCGACGCCAAGGCGCGGCTGTTCGACCCCGAATCGCAAGCGCACGCAAGCACTTCCGTGATCTGCATCGACGACGACGCGGGTCGCGAGATGGCCCGGCTCGCGCACCACCCGGTGTCGGTGAGCGCGACGGGTCGTGACGCCGACTGGCGGGTGGAAAAGATCGACACCGTCGAGCTGGGTGCGCAGGAATTCCTGGTCGTGGACCCGGCGGGCGTGCACCACGGGCTGCGGATCGGGCTGCCCGGCCGCTACAACGTCGCCAACTGTCTGCTCGCGGTCGCGCTGCTGGACGCCGTCGGGGTGTCACCCGAGCAGGCGGCGCCCGGTCTGCGCAGTGCCACCGTCCCCGGCAGGCTCGAGCCGATCGATCGCGGTCAGGGCTTTCTCGCGCTGGTGGACTACGCGCACAAACCCGGTGCGCTGCGGGCCGTGCTCGAGACGCTGCGCGAGCAGTCCAGCGGCAGGCTCGCCGTCGTGTTTGGCGCAGGCGGCAATCGTGACGCGGGCAAGCGCGAGCCGATGGGTCAGGTCGCCGCGGAACTGGCCGACCTCGTCGTGGTCACCGACGACAACCCCCGCGACGAGGAACCCGCCGCGATCAGGGCCGCGATCGTGGCCGGCGCTACGAACGGGTCCGCCGAAGTGGTCGAGATCGGCGACCGGCGCGAGGCAATCGACCACGCCGTGGCATGGGCGCGCCCCGGCGACGTCGTGCTGATCGCGGGGAAGGGCCACGAGGCGGGCCAGACCAGCCACGGCCAGACCCGGCCGTTCGACGACCGCGAGGAACTCGCGGCCTCGTTGGGGGCCCACACATGATCGATCTCACCGTCGCTCAGATCGCTGAGATCGTCGGAGGCAGGCTCGCCGACATCTCGCAGGCCGACGCGGCCGCGACCCGCGTCACCGGGACCGTCGAATTCGATTCGCGCGCAGTCACTTCCGGTGGCTTGTTCCTTGCGCTGCCGGGGGCGCGCTCCGACGGCCACGACTTCGCGGCCGCCGCCGTCGGCGCGGGCGCCGTCGCGGTGCTGGCCGCGCGGCCGGTGGGTGTGCCCGCGATCGTCGTCGAACCCGAAGCCGCTCGCGACTCTGCCGCCAGTGTGCTCGAACACGACAGTGACGGCTCGGGCGCCGCGGTGCTTGCGGCGCTGGCGCGGCTCGCGGCGGCGGTCGCCGCCGAACTCGTCGACGGCGGGCTGACCATCGTCGGCATCACCGGGTCGTCCGGTAAGACGTCCACCAAGGACCTGCTCGCCGCGGTGCTGGCCCCGCTCGGTGAGGTCGTCGCGCCGCCCGGCTCGTTCAACAACGAGCTCGGCCACCCGTGGACGGTGCTGCGCGCAGGAGAATCCACCGACTACCTCGTGCTGGAGATGTCGGCGCGTCATCCCGGCAACATCGCCGCACTGGCCGAGATCGCGCCGCCGTCGATCGCGGTGGTGCTGAATGTCGGCACCGCGCACCTCGGCGAATTCGGCTCCCGAGAAGCGATTGCCGCGACGAAAGCCGAACTGCCGCAGGCGGTTCCGTCATCCGGTGTGGTGATCCTCAACGTCGACGACGCCGCGGTGGCCGCAATGGCCGAGCAGACGTCGGCGCGGGTGGTGCGGGTAGGCCGCACGGCGGCCGCGGACGTATGGGCAGGCGACGTCACACTCGACGAGCTGGCCCGGCCGCGCTTCACGCTGCACACCGCAGACGGCCAAACAGACGTCGCGCTTGCCGTGCACGGAGACCATCAGGTGTCGAACGCGCTGTGCGCGGCGGCTGTCGCATTGGAATGCGGCGCCGGCCTCGACCAAGTGGCGGCCGCGCTGGCAGCGGCGGGACCGGTGTCCAAGCACCGGATGGCGGTCGCCACCCGCGACGACGGGGTCACGATCATCAACGACGCCTACAACGCCAACCCGGACTCCATGGCCGCAGGGCTGAAGGCGCTGGCGTGGATGGCCCGCGAAGGGGGCGAGAAACGGCGCAGCTGGGCGGTGCTCGGCGAGATGGCGGAGCTTGGCGACGACGCGATATCCGAGCATGACCGCATCGGCCGGTTGGCGGTGCGATTAGA
>DATJIX010000475.1:0-4504 GCA_035492865.1 Mycobacterium sp.
CGGCAGTGGTTTCCCATCATGCCAGGCCGGATATGGCGCTAACCGGTCACTGCCAGCGCGGCCGCCAACGACAGCGCGACGGCCATGATCGCCAGTTCAAACAACGCCCGGGACCGCGACACCACCGCCGTGGTCCGATGCGTCCGTGCCGCGGGCAGCCACATCGTCCGATTGCGGTAGGCCAACAGCACGAGCAGCACTGTCACCACGACTTTCGCCGACAGCAGCCTGCCGTATCCGGTCGCGTACAGCTGACTCGGCGAGCCAAGTGTCGCTACGGCCGCCAACACACCTCCGACCAGTAGCGCGGCCACACACCCCAGCGACAACTGCGAGAACCGCGGCAACACTCGCGCCCATTGGCCGCGGTGCTCGACGGTGAGCACGAGTGCCGCCAGCGTGCCGCACCAGAGGGCAGCGGCCAGCGTGTGCACCGTCACCGCCGCCCCGCCCAGCGCGTTGTCCGACAGATGGCCGGTGAGCGGGCGTGCCGCCACCCCGGCGGCCGCGAAACCCGCAACCGCGACGTTCATCGACGCGGAACGTGGGGCTACCCCCACGATCACGCAGACCAGGCCCGCCGCCAACGCGCTGAACAGCCCCGTCCGTCCCGGCGTCGTGTGCACCGCGAAGTCGACCGCGGTGTGGACGCCAAGCCGGGTCAGCGGGACCGCGGCCGCCTGCGCGGCGTCGACCCCGAGCCGCAACAGCTCAGCGACCAGCCAGACGGCGCCTGCGATCGTCAACGGCCCGCTGGCGCGGCGGATCAGCTCACCGCGGTAACGCTCGATATCGAGCATCGGCACCGCCGTCAAGCCGAATGCAACCACCGCCGAGCAGTCGGCCGCCGCACGCACCAGCGTTGTCGTCAGCGAGTTCTGCTGCCAGGCCAGCGCCCACGCCGCCACCGCGGAGACCACGACGACCAGGGCCGCCCCAGCCACCGCCCGTTGCCTGGTCACCGTTGTCGTCTGACCGCCCAAACCGCTCCACCCACCACGATCAGGCCGGCCACCACGAAGAACGGCCACACCGGGATGCCGTCATTCGAGGAAGCCGTCGCCGATGCCGACGGCCCCGGGGTGCCCGTGCCCGCGACTGTCAGCCGGAACGACCACGACCCGGAGACCACGTGGCCGTCGGCCGATGTGACCCGGTAGTTGACCGTGTAGGTGCCGGACGGGCCGAGCGGCCGCACGCCGACGCTGACGATCGCACCCTCCACCGTGGGGTCGCCGGTGGACCACAGGTTGCCGTCGGGACCGACGACCGTCATAGCGGCGAACTGGGGCTGCAGCTTCTCGTTGAACGTGGCACTGACCTGTGCCGGGCCGGACGTGACTTCTGCTTTGTCGGCGGGGTCGGTGGCGACCCGGGTCGCGTGAGCCGACGCGACACCGGCACCGGCCACCGCCGTCACGGCGAACGAGATGGCCAGGACCAGTGTCGCGAGGACGCGATTCATGTTCGACGTCGTACCAGCAGGGTGGTCGCGACGGCAACGGCGGCCAGCGCAAGCGCGCCGCCGGCGAGCCAGCGAGCCGTGTTGTCCGCCGACGGCTGGGTCGCGGGCGCCGCCTGAGTCGTCGGCGTCGCCTGAGCCATCGCCATCGGGGGGTCGCCATCCTTGGCGGTGCCCGTCAGCGCGATCTCCGGCGTCGGGTACTCCGGTTCGGCGCCGCCCGGCGGCGTCGGCTGATCCCACTTGACGACGGTCCCGTCCGAATAGATCTGGGTGGCAGGCAGGCTGACCGTCGGGGTGTCGGGCAACTTCACTGACATCCGGAACAGCGCGAACTGGTCCGGCCCGATACCGCCCCCGGGCGCCGCTGTCCAGGTGACTGAACGTGTGGTGCCCGCCGCGGCGTCGCGGTCCAGCTTGGCCGTCCAGCCCGGCATCGCTTCGGTGCTCGCCGAGTCGACGTTGGGCAGCGTGACACTCAATTGGGTTGTCAGCGCGCCCTTCTCGGATTCGTTGGGCACCTTGAAGGTGACCACGGAATAGGAGCCGGGCGTGGGATTGTCCGCGTCGGCGTGGACGTGCGCCCACGCAGGCGCGGTGCCGGCCAGCAGGCCGACGGACATCGCCGCGGCGGTGGCGGCGACAGTGATCAGGGCGCGCGAGGACGCCCGAGGTTTGAATCGCATTAGGTTGTGGCTTTCGTGTGTCGTTGGGGTGTCGGTCAGCGGTAGCGGCTGACCGGCGGACCCCGGTGCGACACCGAAGCGGCGAGCAGAAGTGTCGAGCGCAGCGGCTGATCCGCCTCGCCGACCACCACAACCGGTGCGACGGCGACCGGCGCGGCGACGATCCGTATCGCCGCGCGCACCACACGTGACATGGCGCGACACAGCCGATCACTCGCGGCGATCAGCAGTGCACCCGCGCCGACCGCGACCGTGTGGGCGGCCAGCATCACCAGGGCAGGAGGAGCCGACGCCGCGGTATGGCTGTGGCCGACAGCGCTGAGAATGAGATGCCCGCACAGCTGGCCCGCGCCGAGCAGGCCGAGCAGCACCCTCGCGTCGGCCGCGCGGTCGATCGTTGCGGCGAGCGCGCCGACCGTCGCCGCCAGCACCGCGAGTTGCCCGACTACCGCGCCCGTCGGCGCACCGCCGCTGCCGACCGAGTGCGCGGCCACCGCCAGCGCCGCCGTCAGCAGTCCCGCGGCCGTACCACGTAGGCGCGTTGCGGGATCGGCGATGGACACGACGGTCAGACCAGGCCGAGCCGGGCCATCAAATCGGCGTCGACGCCGTCGAGCTGCTGAGCAATCGCGGCGTGCGCGGCACGGCGGCGCGACGTCGGCATGTTCTCGGCGGCCGCCACGGCGGCCGACAGGTCGCGCAGCCGCTCGGTGATGGCGGTGACGAACTGCTTGGTCTCGGGGTCCTTCGGCTTCTTCTCGGCGACCAGGCGCAACGACTGCTCCGCACCGGCGATCCGTGCCGACAACTCAGCGCCGTGACCGGAGTACTGGCCGAGCTGGCTGAGCGGAACGCCGAGCCGTTCGGCGCGGCGCTCGTCGAGGAAGCCGCGCGCGGCGATCGAGGCGCGATAGACCAGCGGCACCACGATCGGCGCGAGCAGCCGGCTGACCGTGAGTATGCGTCGAATTCGGGTGGGGGAGAACAACTTACCTTCGCGGGCGGCCTTCAGCTGAGTCTCGGCAACCTTGAGCGCGGCCCTGTCGGTGTCGCGCTGGGCCCGCAGCTGCGCCTTCAGTGCCCTGGTTTCGGTCTTCTGCGCTGACTTGATGCGGCGGGTCTCGTTCTTGGCTGCGAGCTTGGCCTCGAGTTTGGCCTTGGCCTTGATGGCGCGGGCCTCGGCGCGGCGGGTGGCTCGGGTTTTGCGCTTGAACAGGCCCATCCCGGCAGCCTCCCGGTCATTTCATCGGCGGATCATGACAACGCAGCAATGCTGCAGCACAACACTATCGTCCGCGTCATCTGCGGTTTCGGTGTGTCCCGCTCGCGAGTAAATTCGGATCCACGGCAAATCGTTTCGCATGGTCGTGCGAGAATTTACGGATCTTGTGAATAGGCGCCTCTTGACGCGTTGGAGGGTGGTGGCGACGTGGGTTCGCGTGTGCTCGGCGCCGCGTCGGCCTGCCTCGTGGCGTCTGGGTTGTTCCTGTGCGGATTGGGCGGGGCGTTGGCCCTAGCTCAGCCGTCGGCGCCGCCGGTTGTGCCGGGCGACACGCAACCCGACGACGTGAATCACGGCAAGGGGCCGAAGGGGGATGCCGACGGCACCGGTGGTTCGAAGGCCAGCACCGGCAAGAACACAGACACCAAGGACACCCCCACCGAAAAGCCCGGGGATGGTGGGAATCCGGACAACGGCAACTGCGGCAACGACAAGGACAACGGGAACGCCCAAGGCTGCGGCGGTGGAAGCACGGATCCGAGCCCGTCGAGCCCCGCGCCCTCAACAATAAGGACCTCGGAGACGAAGACCTCGGAGACGACGAAGCCCTCGCCATCAACCAAGCCCTCGGAAACGTCTACGAGTGAGTCGAGCGAGACCACGCCGACGACGACCACGTCCGTCGGGGTGCCCGCCCCAGTGGGTGGTGGTGGCGGCGGTGGCGCCCCCGAGGCGCCAGCAGGCGGTGGCGCACTGCCTCCGAAGATGCAGCTGCCACCCGAGTTGTTGCCGCCCGCCACCGAACCATCCGTGATCGATGTCGTTCCCGGCGTCGGCGCCGCGGCGGTGGACCTGCCCATTCCGCCGCTCACGCTGCCGGTCATCGTCGCGCCGGCCGCGGGCCTCGGCGGTGGCGGGGCGCCCGCAGCGCCCGTGTTGAAGGGAATGCCCCGGGGCGTGTCGGCAGAACCACCCGCGGGCCGGGAGCCGCTGCCCGCCGCTGCGGGCAGCAACATCGGCGTACCTCCGGCGTCATACCGGATCGGATACACGGATTATTTGCGGAATGCCGGATTATCCCAGGTCGCGGCCTTGGCAGTACCGGGCGTAGCAGGCATGCTTGTACTCACCGGC
>DATJIX010000476.1:0-2220 GCA_035492865.1 Mycobacterium sp.
TCGCTGGGCCGCACCGACCGCGACGTCCAGTATGGCGTCAAACAGCAGGTGTCGGTTGAGGATTCGATGTCGATGGTGCACCTGTCGCGCGGCAGCCTGCAACCGCCGAGCGACCAGGTACGCAGCGAGGTCGCGATCGTCAGCGAGCTGGCTGGCGAACTGCTTGGGCCGGACCACCCGGTGCCGTGGGGTCAGTTCGCGCGCAACTACGACCTCATCCGCGATGCGATCGCCGCCGTCGTTCCGGGTTGTGAGGACTACAACCGCAAGGTCCGCGCACCCGACGGATTCCAGCTGCCGCACGGACCACGCGATGCACGTGAATTCCCCACCAGCACAGGGAAAGCCAACTTCTCGGTCGACCCGCTGGAGTGGGTGCCGGTGCCCGAGGGCCGGCTGGTGTTGCAGACACTGCGCAGCCACGACCAGTACAACACCACCATCTACGGGCTCGACGACCGCTACCGCGGGGTCAAGGGTGGCCGACGCGTCATCTTCGTCAACCCCGCCGACGTCGAACGCTTCGGACTGTCCGAAGGCGACCGCGTCGACCTGGTCTCAGAGTTCGCCGATGGCGACGGGCACATGCAGGAGCGCCGCGCCAAGGACTTCATGGTGGTTGGCTACTCCACCCCCGTCGGCAACGCTGCGGCCTACTATCCCGAGACCAATTCCCTTGTGCCGCTTGATCATACGGCCGCAAGATCCAATACGCCGGTGTCGAAGGCCATCGTCATCAGACTGGAGCGAACCTAGTGGGTAGGGTGACCGCCCGGCGCCGGGTACAGCATGTGACCGCCGACGATGCGGTCGCGCGGCCGGAGACGCTCGTCGTCGAGGAGCCGCTGGAGATTCGGGTCAACGGCAAGCCCATCACCGTCACGATGCGCACGCCCGGTTCGGATATCGAACTGGCGCAGGGCTTTCTGCTCACCGAAGGTGTCGTCGCGAATCGCGATGACGTGCTGACCGTGCGCTACTGCAGGGGCGCGACGGACGACGGGGTCAACACCTACAACGTGCTCGACGTGACGCTCGCACCAGGCGTCGAGATGCCCGATGTCGACGTCACGCGCAACTTCTACACCACCTCGTCGTGCGGGGTGTGCGGCAAGGCGTCGCTGGACGCTGTGAGGCTGAGCAGCCGCCACTGCCCCGGCGACGACCCGACGACGGTGGCCGCGGAGACACTGTCGGCGATGCCGGAGAAATTGCGCGCCGCGCAGAAGGTGTTCGCCACCACCGGCGGTCTGCACGGTGCGGCGCTCTTCGACGCCGACGGCACGATGCTGGTCGTCCGCGAAGACATCGGTCGCCACAACGCCGTCGACAAAGTGATCGGGTGGGCGCTGGAGTCCGACCGCATTCCGCTTACTGGCACGGTGCTGCTGGTCAGTGGGCGCGCATCGTTCGAACTCACCCAGAAGGCCGTGATGGCAGGCATTCCCGTGCTGGCCGCGGTGTCGGCGCCGTCGTCGCTGGCGGTCGACCTCGCCAGCCAGTCCGGGCTGACGCTGGTGGCCTTCCTGCGCGGCGAGTCGATGAATTTATACACCCGCCCCGACCGCATTCGGCGCTGACGCGCGTTCGAACCGCAGAGTCCGGCAGCCGATCCGCACGGATGCTCCCTGGCGCCAGAGCGCGGGTTGCCATGGCGCCAGCCGGGTCCAACCATGTGCTCCCGGTTCGCGAATGAGGACGCCGTTTCGCGAGCCGACGTCGATGACGAACACCTGGCCGTTGACATGTCGAATCTCGATGTGAACCCGCGACATGCCGCCCGTGAGTCCTTTGAAGCCCACGCGATGAAGGCCACCGCGCGCCGCGGTCGAGCCAGATGTATCCCGGCCGACCACGCAGTCTTGGTCGATCCCGATTCGCGAATTGTCTTCGAGGATCAGGTAACCCAGGGGTCGGCGGATCCGGACAGTGGCTGCGGTCAAACTGTTCATGCTGTCCTCGCGTACTCCGCGGGCGGCTGAGCGCTGACGATCGTGCGGCTGATGGCGTCCGTGACGGTGTGGGCGGCCTCCTGCAGCAGCATGTGTCCTGCACTGGGGAGGTGCTCGTGAGCGGCGCCGGGGATGGCAGCCGCCATGTCGCGCGAGTGGGACGGTGGGGTGATGACGTCGGCTCCGCCGCTGAGGATGATCGTCTGAGCGCGGACCGAGCCGAGCGTGGCGGTTTGGTCGTAGGACCGCAAGCCGGGCAGGAAGCCGA
>DATJIX010000477.1:0-7091 GCA_035492865.1 Mycobacterium sp.
CCCCCACCCGGAGCCTGCTCGGCGAGAAAGCCGAACAGCGAGCGCAGATCGCCGAGATAGGCACGCCGAGTGTGGTCAGAGCGGCCGCGCTGCAGCGCGAGAAACTCGTCGAACTCCTCGAGAACCGCGTCCACTCCCCTACCGTCGCAGACGCGCGTGCCCTGTTTCAGGTGACGCGCCGCAGGGTCTCGGGTGTCAGATGCTTCAACGTCGGATAACCGTCGACAGCCATGATCAGGTCGGTCTCGGCCAGCAGCGTTCGCAACACGTGCACGACGCCGTCCTCGCCACCGATGGCCAGCCCGAAGGCATACGGCCGCCCGACACCGACAGCGGTAGCGCCGAGGGCCAGCGCCTTGACGATGTCGGCGCCGCTGCGGATGCCGGAGTCGAACAGCACGGGCAGTCCGTCGGCGGCTGCGACCACACCGGGCAGGCAGTCGATGGCCGGTATCCCGCCGTTGGCCTGGCGGCCGCCGTGGTTGGAGCAGTAGATGCCGTCGACGCCGCCGTCGCGCGCGCGGCGGGCATCGTCGGGATGACAGATGCCCTTGACGATCAGCGGCAGGTCGGTCAGCGACCGCAGCCACGGAAGGTCGTCCCACGTCAGCGGATTGCCGAACACCGAAATCCAGTGCAGTACCGCGCCTTGCGGGTTCTCCTCGGGCGTTTGTTGCAGACTGGCGCGAAAGACCGGGTCGCTGGTGTAGTTCGCGAGGCAGCGGCCGCGCAGTTGCGGGAAGTTCGACGTCGAAAGGTCACGCGGGCGCCAGCCGGTCACCCAGGTGTCCAGCGTGACGATGATGCCCTTGTAACCGGCGGCCTCAGCGCGGTGCACGAGGCTCGCCGCCAAGTCTCGGTCGGTCGGGGTGTACAGCTGGAAAAAGCCTGGAGTATCACCGAATTCGGCGGCGATGTCCTCCATCGGATCCTGGGTCAGCGTGGAGATGACCATCGGCACGCCGGTGCGTGCGGCGGCCCGCGCCGCAGCGAGATCGCCGTGCCCGTCCTGCGCACAGATACCGGTGACGCCGATCGGCGCCATGAACACCGGCGACGGCAGGGTCAGGCCGAATACCTCCACCGACAGGTCACGCTGCTGATGGGCGTTGAACATCCGCGGCATCAGGCCCCAGTTGTCGAAGGCGGTGCGATTAACCCGCTGCGTGCGTTCGTCGCCCGAGCCGCCCGCGACGTACGACCAGATGGACGGCGGCATTGCCACCTCCGCCTTGGCTTCCCAGCCCGCGAAAGACATCGGGAGCGACGGCACGATGCCCGCCAGTCCCTGGAAATAGATCTCGTTCTGATAGTCGCCGAATGCCATCCGTCTAGCGTGCCAGCCCGGCACCAGGCATCGTCAGCGAACCAGCCGCAGCGCCACCCCTGCGTAGACCTCGCCGAGCTTCTGAGCGTCGCGATGCTGGCGCGACGGGAACCACCGGCACACGTCCACGCATAGCGACGAGATCGCCATCACCACTTCGTCGACGTTGTCGACGTGGAATTCGCCGGCCGTCACGCCGCCGGTGACGATCTCGGTGATGACGTCGGTCGCTTCGTGACGCAACGGTGCGATCGTGCGGTAGTGCGCAGGCGTCAGGCCGTGCAGTTCGTACTGCACGACGCGGGCCTGCTTGTGGTTCTCGGCGTGCCACGACGCGAACGCGGCCACCGCGGCCCGCAGCCGTTCGGTGAAACCGGCCGTAGGGTCGTCGGCCCGTTTGAGTGCCGCCAGCAGGCTGCTGTGGCCTTCCAGCGCGATGGCGTAGAGCAGCTCTTCTTTGGACCGGTAGTGCGGGTACATGGCCGTCGCGCTCATGTTGAGCCGCTTGGCGATCTGCCGGGTGGAGCTACCGCCGTAGCCGGTCTCCGCGAATGCCTCGATCGCGGCGCGCCGCATGCGTTCCGCCGCAGCTGAATCCGCAGCTCGATCGATGGTCATGACGGTCGGATCCTACACGTATTTGACATCCGCCGGCGGGCCGCGCATTATTAGCGAGCGCTCATAAAATGAGCGATCGCTAATGTGACACAGATCTCCGAAAGGGCGTCCTGACATGGCGGAGTTCCTCTCCCGGCGTGACGTCGACTTCCTGCTCTACGAGTGGCTCGACGTGGTCGAGCTGACCAAGCGCGACCACTTCGCCGAGCACTCTCGCGACACCTTCGACGCCGTGCTCGATCTGTCCGTCGACATCGCGACGAAATGCTTTGCGCCACACAACAAGAAGGGCGACCAGAGCGAGCCGACGGTCGGGCCCGACGGCAAAGTCGTGCTGATCGACGAGATCAAGGACGCCCTGGACACTTTCGGCGAAGCGGGCCTGCTGGCCGGATCGTTCGACGAGGCGGTCGGCGGCATGCAGCTGCCGACGGTGGTGGCGCAGGCGTCGATGGCGTTCTTCCGTGCCGCCAACCCGAGCACGACCTCATATGCATTCCTGACCGTGGGCAACGCCAACCTGCTCGCCGAGTACGGCACCGAGGAGCAGATCGACACCTGGGTCCGCCCGATGCTCGAGGGCCGCTACTTCGGCACCATGTGTCTCTCGGAGCCCGATGCCGGCTCGTCACTGACCGACATCACCACCAAGGCCGTTCCCGCCGCCGACGGCACCTACCGGATCACCGGAACCAAGATGTGGATCACCGGCGGCGACCACGAACTGACCGAGAACATCGTGCACCTGGTGCTGGCCAAGGCCCCTGGCGGAGGACCCGGGGTCAAAGGCATCTCGCTGTTCATCGTGCCGAAGTTCCTGCCCGACGGCACCCGCAACGACGTCGCGCTGGTCAGCCTCAACCACAAGATGGGCAACCACGCCACCACGAACGCCCTGCTGAATTTCGGCGACGGCACGCATCAGCCTGACGCCGAACCGGGCGCGGTCGGCTATCTCGTCGGCGAGGAGCACAAGGGCCTGGCGTACATGTTCCACATGATGAACGAAGCGCGGGTCGCCGTCGGCTTCCAGGCGATGGCCACGGGATACGCCGGCTACCTGGCCTCCCTCGAGTACGCCAAGCAGCGCACTCAGGGCCGGCCGGTCGGCGACAAGGACCCGACGCGGCCCCAGGTGGCGCTGATCGAGCACGCCGATATCAAGCGAATGTTGTTGGCGCAGAAGTCATATGTCGAAGGCGCGTTCGCGCTCGGCCTCTACTGCTGGATGCTGGTGGACGAGGGGCGCACCAGCATCGGCGCCGAGCGTGATCGCGCGCATCTACTACTGGAGGTGCTGACTCCGATCGCGAAGAGTTGGCCGGCGCAGTGGTGCCTCGAGGCCAACAGCCTGGCCATCCAGGTGCACGGTGGCTACGGCTACACCAAGGAGTTCGATGTCGAACAGTGCTACCGCGACAACCGCCTGAATGCGATTCACGAAGGCACACATGGCATTCACGGCCTGGATCTGTTGGGCCGCAAGGTCGTCATGCAGGACGGCGCGGGCCTGACGCTGTTGGCCGAGCGGATCAACGAGACCATCGACAAGGCCCTGCAATCCGACAGCACCGCGGGCTACGCCGAGCAGTTGCGCCAGGCCGTGCAGCGGCTGGTCGACGTCACCGCGACGCTGTGGGCCGCAGGTGATATCGCCACCACGCTCGCGAACTCGACCGCCTACCTCGAGGCCGCCGGACACGTGGTGGTGGCGTGGATGTGGCTCGAGCAGTTGATCGCCGCCAGCGATAATCATGGCGACTTCTACGACGGCAAACGCGCTGCGGCACAATACTTCTACGCCTACGAGCTGCCGAAGACCGGCCCGCAGTTCGATCTGCTTGCCAGCCTGGATCGCACCACGGTGGACGCGCAGGCGAGCTGGTTCTAGGCGGTGGCCTCGGCCTCTGCGAGCTCGCGCTTCCACTGACGGAAGGTTTCCTCGGTGCGTCCGCGGCGCCAGTAGCCAGAGATCGAGGCGGCCCACTTGGCGTCGACGCCGCGTTCCTTACGGATGTAGGGCCGCAGGTTGTGCATGACGGTCTGCGCTTCGCCGTGGATGAAGACCTGCACCTGCCCCGGCAGCCAGGCGGCTTCCTTCACCGCCGCGATCAGCGGTGCGTGGTCGCCCGCCGCATCTTCGGGCATCAGGTCGGCGCGGCCACCGCGGTAGATCCATCGCACCACCACGCCTTCGGGTGCACTGAGCTGGATTTCGTCGTCGGGCCCGGCGACCTCGATGAACACGTGACCAATTGCGTTGTCGGGCAATGATTCCAGCGCCGCGCTGATGGCGGGTACGGCTGCTTCATCGCCGGCGAACAGGTGCCAGTCGGCCGCGGGATCTGGGGCATACGCGCCATTGGGGCTAGTCAGGTATGCGGGCTGTCCGGGGGCCGCCGATGCCGCCCATGGCCCGGCGACGCCATGCTCGCCGTGCACGACGAAGTCGATGGAGATCTCGCGACGCTCGGGGTCGACGCGGCGCACGGTGTAGGTGCGCACGGTGGGTCGCTGCTCGGCGGGTAGTTCATTGAAGCTGTCCATCGTCAGCGGTTGCGGTAGCGCGGCGACGTCGACGCCGCCGGGCACGAACGCAATCTTGACGTAGGCATCGGTGAATTCGTTTTTCGGAACGAACGTGTCGAACCCTTGGCCGCCAAGGACGACGCGGATCAGGTGCGGCGTCAACTGCTCGGTGCGCACCACCTCGAACGTGTTCAACGGACGGCCTGCCACTGTTCCTCCAGATTATTTAGCCTGACTCAAAGTTGTATTTTCACAACTATAAGCGACGGACCGGTGGTGTGGTGGCCTACCTGGCCAGCACCCCGGCCGCGACCTTGGGCTGCCAGTCCGAGGTCAGCAACGCGCCGAAGTTGTCCTGCTCATTGTCCTGATCGGCCGAGTCGACGTCTCGGATGGAGAAAATGAACGCCGGCCCGCTGAAACCGGATTCCGCCGACTTCCACAGCACGTCGGTGATCTGCCGGGCCTGCTCGTCCTGGCTGACACCGGCGGCCGAGGGGGCACTGGTCGGCGCCCCGATCTCGGTCATCCAGATCTTCTTGCCGCCGTCGCCGTTGTCGACCATCAGCTGGTGCACCCGTTCCACGTCCGACCACCCGTTGTGGTCGTCGACGGCCAGCCCCTTGGGATAGACGTACGGATGCATCGCCATCGCATCGAAGGACCCCTTCGCACCCAGTTCATACATGGCGTTGACGAATGTCGGCGGATCATCGGGCGCCCATGCGCGACTCAGGCCCGCCGCGATCACGGTGCTGTCCGGCTGTGACGCCTTGATTGCCGGATAGACCGTCTTGAGCAGTTCGGTGTAGCGGGCGGCGCGGTCGGGGACGTAGCCGAAGAACAGCGGCACGTTCGGCTCGTTCCAGATCTCCCAGTTCGCGATGCGGTCGCGGTAACGCTGCACCACCTTTTCGGCGAACGCGGCGAAGGTGTTCGGGTCGACGGGCGGTGCGCTGAAGTAGCTGCCAGGCGTGCGTGCCCAGTCAGGGGTATAGGCGATGAGCCCGAGCACCTTGAGGCCGCGCTCCCGCGCGCCGTTGACCCAGTGATCGACGTAGCCCCAGTTGAATGCGCCGGGCATCGGTTCGACGAGGTGCCAGTCGATGAGCACGCGTATCCATGTGGCACTGGTCTTGGCCGCGGCGTCGAGTTCGCGGTCGGCGTCGACATTGCTCATGTAGGTCATCGGCGCACCGACGCTGAAGCCGTAGCCGTCCTTCGGTGGTGTGACAGCCTCGGCGATCACCGCGCGCTGGCCGGTGACTGTCATCGCGGCGACGAGCAGGACGGTGATGGCAACGCGGGCAACGATCCTGCTCGTCGCGCGGTGCATGGAGCCAACCTACCGGAGCGCCAGTTTCCACCGCCCACCTTGACTGACGACCAGGCCAGCGATCTCCAGCATCGAAAGCGGACCGAGCACCTGCGTCGGTGGCAAACCGGATGCGACGGCGATCTCGTCGAGCGTGCGCGCGCCGCGGGCCGGGAACGCGTCGTAGACCCGGAGTTCCGTGTCGGCGAGCCCGTCCAGAACGGTCGTCGGTCGCTCCGCGTCGGCCGCCAACTCGCCGGCTCGCCCGACGAGTTCGGTCACCTCGTCGGCGCGCGTGACGAGGATCGCTTCCCCCCGCAATAGGGCATGGCACCCGACCGACGCCGACGAGGTGACCGGGCCTGGCACCGCACACACCCCGCGGCCCAGCGCCCGCGCCCACGCGGCGGTGTTGGCGGCGCCGCTGCGCGCACCGGCCTCGACGACGACGGTGGCCCCCGACAGCGCGGCGACCAACCGGTTGCGGGTCAGGAAGCGATGCCGCTGCGGCCGAAGGCCCGGCGGGTACTCCGTGACGATCGAGCCCTGCTCCGAGATCCGTTGCAGTAGCGCGGCGTGGCCGGCCGGGTAGGACACATCGATACCGGCCGCCAGTACCGCGACCGTCAATCCGTCGGCCGCCAGCGCGGCTCGGTGCGCTGCACCGTCGATGCCGTAGGCGCCGCCGGACACCACCGCGACATCGCGCTCCGCCAGGCCGGCGGCCAACTCCGCGGCAACATGCTCGCCGTACCCCGTGGACGCCCGCGTCCCGACGATCGCCGCCGCACGCTCGGCCACGTCGTCGAGGCGCGCGGGCCCCGTCACCCACAACGCCAACGGCGGATGCCCCTCCGGCCGCTGCGTCGTGTCGACTCCGGCGAACGCGGTGAACGCCAGCAGTGGCCATTCGTCGTCGGCAGGCGTGAGCAACCGCCCATCCAGTCGGTACAACACTTCGAGATCGTCTGCAGCGGAGTCGATCTCGTGACGCGCCTCGGTGAGACGCAGCAACGGTTCATCGACCGCGCGTCGTTTCACCCGATCGGCTGCCTCGACGGGTCCGACCCGAGCCACCAGCGCCGCGAGCGGCGGGCAGGGCGGTTCGACGACTCGGGACAGATACGCCACAGCCCGCAGTGCGGGATCGCTCATCGGACACCCCCACCCTGACGGAAGCTCAACGCGGTGCACACCTGGTCGACTCCGGGTGACGTGCGACCCGCGAGATCGGCGAGCGTCCACGCGACTCGCAGTGTTCGGTCGGCGCCTCGGATGCTGAGCCGGCCGCGATCGAGCGCA
>DATJIX010000478.1:0-6460 GCA_035492865.1 Mycobacterium sp.
GTGGTCGAGGAGTATCTGCGTGGCATCCACGAAACCGGCGGGATGCCCAATGAAAAAGCCTTGGACACCGTGGACAGCACGCCGAGGAACCGCCTCTTGGCGATTTTCGACGGTCCGCCGACGGACCGGTTCCGCGGGTGCCCCTTCCACAACGCGGCCGTCGAGGCGGCCGACGAGATGCGGGGCGTGCACGATGTCGTGCACGAACACAAGCTCTGGTTCATCGGGCGACTGACCGAAGCCGCGACCCAGGCCGGCGCGACAGATCCCTACCTGCTGGCACACCAGCTCGCCGTGCTGTTCGAGGGCGCGGTCGCACTGGCCACCTCGCTCAACGACACGGTGGCCCTGTCGTACGCGAGATCCGCCGCCGAGGTGCTCATCGATGCGGCGGTGCGGCCTGCGATGTCGCGCGGAGACTGCGCCACAGTGTCAGGCTGATGCGGCTGGTGACACAATCGAGTGGTGTCGCGCAATTGTGCTGCGGCTTATGCCCGTTCGGTCGTCGAGCCCGTCCTCGACGACCCGGGCGCGCGCTTGGCGCTGCTGCGCAGGCTGTACCAAGTGCCCCGCGGCGTGGATCGCGGGTATCTCCCTTATCGGCGGGCGGCATCTGCGTTCATGGGCTGGCAACTGCGGCGCGGGCTGCTGAACCCGGCGAGCGATCCCCGTCCCGGCAGCCCGTGGTGGCGGGCGCTGAACGAGCGGCTGTTGCGGGATACGGCCGAGGCCCGAGCGCTGGCCTTTGGACACACCGGTCCACCCAGCGGCCCCGGGGTGACTGCGCATCTCGACTTCATCCGGTGGCCCACGGCGCGCAACTGGTACCGCGCCCACAACGTCAGCATCGTCGGCGGCTATTTGGCGAACGAAGATCTCGCGGTGGCCGAACGCCGGGTCGAGCGGTTCTTCCTCAATGTGGTTCTGGTTCGAGTGCTGTTCGCACACGCCTTGGTAGCCGCGCCACGACTGGCCCTTGGCCGGCTGGCCCCACTGGGCCGCCCCGCCGGTGATCCGCGCATCGGTATGACGGGCATCTTTCTTTCGCTGTCGCGCATACTGCCCGATGAGTATCCACTCGGTGACGATGTGGACACCTACATCGCCATGGAGCACGGGTTCGGCCACATGCTGGACATCGGAGTGATCCAGCCGAGGTTCGCCCATCTCTACGCCTGGTCCGCCCACGAGCTCTCGCTACCCGGGCTTCGGGCGCTGGTGGACGGCGAAACCCCAACGTACGCATGGGATGTCGAGGATGCCCGGATCTGGCAATTCCAGCCCTCACTACTTGCCAGGGCGGCGCGCCGACTAGCTCCCGCGCAGAAGGGCTAGTCGGCCTCGCCGGCCAACGCGAACCGGCCGTCGGCGGTCTGCTCAACCAGCCCGTCGACAAGCAACGAATCCAGCGCCCGGTCACGCTGCGCGGTGTCGGTAAGCCACGCCACGTCCAGCTGTTCCCGCGTCACAGGAGAATTGTTGCCGCGCAACACATCCAGCAGCTTGCCGCGCACCTGGCGGTCGGTCCCCGCGTATCGCTGGACACGGCGCGCCGAGGTGCCTGCAGGGTATCCACGCGACCGCCACGCACATGTGCTCAACGGGCACAGACCGCACTGGGGCGAGCGGGCCGTGCACACCGTGGCGCCCAGTTCCATCAATGCGATCGAAAATCGCGGCGCGTCAGCATCGTTGGGCAGCAGCGCGGCGACGTCCTCGAGGTCGCGGGGTGATGAAGATCCAGTCGCGTCGGCCCTGCCGTGCACGGCTCGTGCCACCACTCGGCGCACGTTGGTATCGACGACCGGCACCCGCTGGCGGTATGCGAAACAGGCGACGGCTCGGGCGGTGTACGCACCGATTCCCGGCAGCGTCAACAGCGTTTCGACATCCTGAGGGACCACGTCGCCGTGCTGCTCGGCGATCATCGTCGCGCATTCATGAAGCCGTTTGGCGCGTCGCGGATACCCGAGCTTGCCCCATGCCCGCAGCACATCGCCCGCGCTCGCGGCGGCGGTCGCCGACGGCGTCGGCCAACGGTCGACCCACGCCAGCCAGATCGGTTCGACGCGCGCCACCGGCGTCTGCTGCAGCATGAACTCGCTGACCAGGATCTGCCACGGCGTCACGCCGGGCCGACGCCACGGCAGATCCCGCTGCGCGTGCTCGTACCACCCCGATAACTGATGTGAATCGATCACCGCCGGATACTCCGGCACAATGTCGGCCATGCCCAATACGAATCCGTTGACCGCCTGGAAAGCACTCAAGGAGGGTAACGAGCGCTTCGTTTCGGGCGCGCCTGAACATCCCAGCCAGAGCATCGAAGACCGGGCCAGGCTGGCGTCCGGGCAGAAGCCCACCGCGGTGGTGTTCGGCTGCGCCGACTCACGGGTGGCCGCCGAGATCATCTTCGATCAGGGGCTTGGCGACATGTTCGTGGTGCGCACCGCCGGCCATGTCATCGACTCCGCGGTGCTGGGATCGATCGAATACGCCGTGACGGTCCTCAACGTGCCGCTGATCGTGGTGCTGGGGCACGACAGCTGCGGCGCGGTCAAGGCGACGCTGTCGGCGATCGACGACGGCGAGGTCCCCGGCGGCTTCGTGCGCGACATCGTGGAGCGGATAACGCCGACCGTGCTGCAGGGCCGTCACTCCGGGCTGACGCGGGTCGATGAGTTCGAAACCCGGCACGTCAATGACACCGTCATGCAGCTGCGGATCCGCTCCGCGGCCATCGCCGAGCGGCTGGCAGCCGGGACCGTCGCCATCGTCGGGCTCACCTACCACCTGGCCGAGGGCAGGGTCGTATTGCGCGATTATCTGGGTGATATCGGCGAAGGCTGAGCGCCGGATTCTGCTCTTCGCGCAAGCGGCTCATCGGCGACACGCCGGGCCACCTCGAACGAGGCGGCATGACCTGGCCTTACCGTGAACTTGTGCTGGATATAGAACCGCATGGCCCGCTACCGACGCAGATTTACTGGCGTCGCAGGGCACTCGCGCTGGGCTTAGCGGTCCTGGTGATCGGCGTCGTCGCCGCGGTGGTGGTGATGGTCGTGATGAACAGCACGAGCGCTCCGAACAAGCCCGCCGAGAAGCCGAATCCCACGCAGGCCGCCGCTCCGACACCGCTGCCCGGGGAGAACCCGGAGGTCAAGACGCCGGTGATGCCGCCTGCCCAGCAGGCCCCCGCGCCGACGCCGACTCCGACCGCGGCCGTCATGCCGCCGCCGGTGCTCAAGGAGGGTGACGACTGCCCCGATTCGACGCTGGCGGTCAAGGGCATCACCAACCAGCCGCAGTACGTCGTAGGGGACCAGCCGAAGTTCACCATGGTCGTCACCAACATCGGCCTGGTCGCGTGCCAGCGTGACGTCGGCGCCGCAGTGCTGGCCGCCTACGTCTACTCGTTGGACAACAACCGGCTGTGGTCGAACCTCGACTGCGCGCCCTCGAATGAGACGCTCGTCAAGACGTTCCAGCCGGGTGAGCAGGTGACCACCGAGGTGACCTGGACGGGTATGGGTTCCGCTCCGCAATGCCCGCTGCCGCGTCAACCGATCGGGCCAGGCACGTACAACCTCGTCGTGCAATTGGGCAATCTGAGATCGGCGACCGTGCCGTTCATCCTCGCGCCTGCCGCTGCACCCGCACCTGCGCCGCCGCAAGGCGAGGGAATGCCGCAAGCAGAGCCCCCCGCGCCTGCGCCGCAGGGCGGCTAGCTGCCCGCGCTGTCTCCGACCAGCTCCTCGTCCCAGCCGTTGACGTGTGGCTCCTCGGGCTCTTCTGGCACGACGACTGGCTCAGGATGCGGCCGGAGGTGTTCGGTGCCGGGCACCCCGCCAAGGGCAGCGATGGCGTCCTTGATCTTCGCCGCTTCGTCGTCGGTGGGGGTCGCGCCCGCCTCGAGTTCGTCGAGCAGGCCCAGCCGGAGCCCGGCGCCGTTCTCGACTTCGCGCGCGGTCAACTTGGCCGCCAGCCGGGTGGCGTAGATCTGTTGGCCAAGGCTTGAACCCGGCGCGGCAGCGGCGTGCTCGACCAGATTGTCGTAGCGCCTGCGGACATTGCTCAGCGCGACGATGACCGCGGATGACGGCCTGCTGGTACTTGCTGCATCGCCCAGCGCCGCGCGCAGTTTCCGCATGCCCTCCAGGACGACATCGGCGCGCGAATGGAACTTCTTGTCCTCTTGGAACGGCAACGCATCGATCGCCGCCGTGTACATGTGCATCGCCGCCTCGGAGAGGTCGACGATGATCGCCGAATCACCTTCCTGTGAACCGGGTTGTGCCATGAGCCCTCAATTCTCTAGCGGGTCAATTCGATAGCGGTGAGTAAGGGTGACCCTATCGGCCCGTGAGACTTCTCGTGCACCGCCATCGAGGACTGCCGTGGCGGCGAGGGGTGGGGTTCCCTAGTCTGAACCGGCATGGCCGCATGCTTGTGTGAACGGAGGTCAGGATGACCGGATTGGTGCAATCCACAAGGGCCACCGAGGATTCGGGACGCGATGAAGCGAACGCTCGTCCGGTGCCGACACCGCCGACCGTGGATGTTAGCCGTGAACCCGATCGGTTCGGCTGGCGGACAATCGGCTGGTTTGCCGGTGGTGCGGCGGGCACGCTGGCCATCGCCTGGTTCATCTTCTTCGGCCGTGGCGAGTCCGGTTCAAAGGCGGAGTGGTTCTTCGGCGCCGTGGTGTTCTGCGTCGTGCTCGTGTCCTTGTGGCAGACCGTGCACTTTCAGCGCCAGGCCAACCAGCATGCCGCGGAGGCCGCCGAACGCCTGCGCGCGGAACTGGTGGCCGCCGAGGAGCGGGCGGCGCGCGAAATGGCGATGACCCAGGCACTGCACAGGGTCGAGATGGAGGCCAGGGAGCGGGCGTTTCGCGCGGAGGTGGAGGCGCAGCGCGAGTTGGCTCGCATCGAGCGCGGCCACCTGCTCAATCAGCTCCAGAAGCAGGCGATGGTCGAGGTGTCGCGGGCCGTCAACGGGCACACTCAAATGCTCGCGAATCTGTGGAACGAGGGTGCCCGCATTCTGCGCATCGAGGACCGCGATGAGCGCGAACAGGCGATGAACCCCATCTTCGAGCAGATCAGCAGGGTGGTGAACGACTTCTCGGTCGAGGTCAGCAACGCCAACGTCCTCATCGAGGACGATCGCCTGCATCGTGCCCTGAACCAGGTCAACGAGGCCGCCGTGATGGCGATCCGGGTGGCCGAGGATGTGCATGACGCCGTCGTTGAAGGGCGTACGCCGAAGCCGGACTCGATCCGAACCGTGCAGCGGCTCATGCAGACCAGATCGGCAGAGGCGCGTCGGCTCGCTTGGGAGTTGCTGCGAAACGGCCTCGAAACTCCAACTGCAACAACGGAATAGAACTAATCAGGCAAGGCGGTCGGCGATGGTCGACTCGGCCAGCTGCGAAAGACCTTCGCGGATGTGGCGAGCCCACATCGAGCCGATGCCCTCGACCGACTGAAGGTCGTCGGACGTGGCCGCCAGCAGCCCCTGCAGTGATCCAAAGGACCGCACCAACAGGTCGACATGGGCGAACTGCAGACGCGGGATGCCCGCCATCGCGCGGTAGCCGCGTGAGGCCATCGCCGAATCCTGCGCTTCCGCCGTCGACGGATAGCCGAAAACCCTTGCCAGAGTGGTGAAGTCGAGCAGCTCATTGTCGGACAGCGAGTCGAGTTCCTCGAGCGTGGCGCTGACCTGAGCGGCAGTCGGGGGATCGGGGTTGGCGTGGTAGTCGCGCACGATCAGCTCGCGGGCCGTGTCGTTGTCGCCGACGAGCTCCTCCAGCTGCAGCTTGAGCTGACGTCCATCGGTGCCGAGTTCTACGACGTCCGAGTCGATTTCGAGGCTGATCCGACGCACCATCTCCAGCCGCTGCACGACGGTCATCACATCGCGCAATGTCACGAAATCCTCGATCTCGGCCGTCGACAGCTGCCTGCTCACTTCGTCGAGGCGGGTCTTGTAGCGCTCGAGGGTGTCGATGGTCTGGTTGGTCCGCGAGAGAATCGCCGCCGAATCGGGGATCACGTGGCGCTCACCGGCGACGTAGACGGTGACGATGCTCATCGAGTGGCTCACCGAGATCACCGGATAGCCGGTCTGGATGGCGGTGCGCTCGGCGGACCGGTGCCGGGTTCCGGATTCCTCGGTGGGGATGGACGGGTCGGGCACCAGCTGCACGTTGGCCCGCACGATCCGGCCGCCGTCGGTGGAGAGCACGACAGCGCCGTCCATCTTGGACAGCTCCCGCAGCCGGGTCGGGGCGTAGCGAACGTCCAGTTCGAAACCGCCGTCGCAGATGGTCTCGACGCTGTCGTCGTACCCGATGACGATCAGCGCGCCGGTGCGGCCACGCAGGATGCGTTCCAGACCGTCGCGCAGCGCGGTCCCCGGCGCCAGCCGCGCGATGGTCTCCCGCAGGGTGGGC
>DATJIX010000479.1:0-6052 GCA_035492865.1 Mycobacterium sp.
GCCTCGGTCGCCAGCTTGGCCGTGTCCTCGGGGTGGGCCAGATCGGCGACGACGATGTGCGCCTTGCGGCCTGCCGCTTGGATTTGCTCGGCGACCTCCTCGAGCTGTGACTGGGTGCGGGCCGCAATCACCACGTCTGCACCGACTTCCGCGAATGCCACGGCCATCGCCGCGCCGAGTCCGCGGCCTGCGCCCGTGACGATCGCGACCTGGTCGTCCAGCCGAAACCTGTCAAGAATCACGTGTGTCTTCCTTCCCTCGCCGGGCGAACCGTAGCAGGCGTTCGCGGTCGGCGGGAGGCATTTTTGAAACACGTTCTAGTTTTCTCAGGAACGGCAGGGCGGCTCGCCGACTTCTGCGTCAGGGTCGTGAATCGGCGTGAATCGCAGCCGTCGTGCAGAAATCGGCGCCCACGCGCCACGGCCTTCCCGGGAAGCTGGTGCCTTCCCGACCGACGCTTTTGGGCGCACAATTGGGTGGACGTCCGAATTTGGGGAGCCGCGATGAGCGAGCAACGGTACGACTTCTTCGGTGAGATCTTCCAGCGGTACTTCGGACCCGCGGTCGACAGGTATCCGCAAATGGGTGGAGCACTCGTCGAGAGGTTGCTCACGCTCACGGACGACGTCCCTGATCGATTGGCCCAGGCCCGGCGTCGGGCGATGGCATGGTGCAGAGTCGAGACCCCGAACGCCAGCACCACATCGGAGCTCTTCGTGATCACCCAGCGCGGACTGATGTATGCCGCGAGGGTGAACGAGCCGCGCCGGGCACTGTATTACCTCGCCACGCCGCCAGGGTTGTTCGATCCGTTCGTCGACCAGGTCGACACCGCCGAACTACGTGACGGCCAAGTGGTCGTGGTGGACAGCGGGTTCGGTCGTGACCTTGCCTCGGCTCATCCGATGGACGGCGCGCTGCGTCGGATACTCGACGAGCATCTGGCGCTGCGGGTGGATCTGCCTGCGTAGCTATTTCTTCGCCGCGGCCTTTTTGGCAGGTGTCTTCTTCGCGGCCGCCTTCTTCGCAGGTGTCTTCTTCGCCGCGGCCTTCTTGGCGGGGGCTTTCTTGGCCGGCTTGTCGCCGCCTGAACCGCCGCTGCGGCGCGCCTTCACGCTGGCCTCCAACTTGGCCAGCAGATCCGACACGTCCTCGGTCTCGTCGAGTTCCTTCGGCTGCTCCTCGGCGGTAAACGCTTCGCCGCCTTCGAGTTTCGCCTGAATCAGCTCGTGCAGCTGCTCCTGGTAGTCGTCGTGATAGCGGTCGGGGTTGAAGTCGTCGGTCATCGACTCCACCACCTGGCTGGCCATCTTCAGCTCGGCGGGTTTGACCTCAACCTTTGCATCCAGCGACGGGAAATCGGGATCGCGAATCTCGTCCGGCCACAACAGCGTCTGGATCACCATCACGTCGCGCTTGGAGAAGTCCTGGACCCGCAGGGCCGCAAGCCGCGTCTTGTTTCGCAACGCGAAGTGCACGATCGCGACCCGATCGGTGTCCATCAACGTCTTGGCCAGCAGTACATACGACTTCGTCGACTTGCCCTCGGGCTCAAGGAAATAGCTGCGGTCGTACATCATCGGATCGATGTCGCTTGCCGGAACGAACTCCAGCACCTCGATCTCACGACTGCGTTCCTCCGGCAGTGAGGAGATGTCGTCGTCGGTGATGATCACCGTCTGACCGTCGTCGGATTCGTAGGCCTTGGCGATATCGCGGAACTCGACAACCTCGCCGCACACTTCGCAGACGCGCTTGTACCGGATGCGTCCGTTGTCCTTCGCATGCACCTGGTGGAACTTGACGTCGTGGTCCTCAGTCGCGCTGTAGACCTTGACCGGGACGTTCACCAGGCCGAAGGCGATGGAACCCTTCCATATGGAACGCATAGGGCCAGGCTAACCGGGTTGAGGCAACAGCGGGCCGGACCCGGCCGCCGCGGCATCGCGAGTCGCGCGATCGGGCAGGTCAGCACCCGCCCGCGCCACCGTCAACGCCGACGACAGCGCCGCCGTCTGCACCACCTGGGTCAGCGCGTCGACTCCGATATGGGCCAGATGCTGGCGCCGATCGGCGCCGAGCAGGCCCAGCGACCACAGCGCGTCGATCAGCCCGGTCATGAACGCGTCGCCCGCCCCGACGGTGTCCACGACATTGACCCGCAGCGCGGGCACCCGCACGGTGCCCGCCGCGCACATCGCGAACGCGCCCGCCTCGCCCATCGTGACCGCGACGATCGACGGGCCGAGCCCGAGCCACGTCCTGGCGATCTGCTCGGGTGAGCGGTTCGGGTCAATCCAGTGCATGTCCTCATCGCTGGCCTTGACCACATCGCAACGCTCGATCCACCGGTCGATGCGGCCGCGCGCGATGTCGCCGTCCTCGATCAGTGCCGGGCGGACATTCGGGTCGAACGTGATGGTCGCCGACGGGTGATACGCGTCGATCAGCGCAGCGGTGGCCCGGCAGCCCGGTTCGAGCACGGTCGCGATCGACCCCGTGTGTGCGACGAGTGGCGGCGCCACCTCCGGTGTCCCGGTCAACTGCCAGTCGATGTCGAAGACGTACTGCGCCGAACCGTTGGCGTCCAGCGTGGCCAGCGCCGTGGGTGTCCGCTGCGCTGTCTGGCTGCCCGAAACCAATTGCACACCAGATGCTTTGACGTAGTCGACGATGCGACGGCCGCGCGCGTCGTCGCCGATGTGGGTGAGGAAGTCCACGCCGCGGCCCAACCGCGCGAGCCCGACCGCGACATTCAACGGGCTGCCGCCGACGTGCTCGCCGATGACCTGTCCGTCCCGCTCGACGATGTCGATCAGCGCCTCGCCGATCACAAGCGCCCGCTGCGGCGTCCCTGCGGTGGTCATGTCGTCTCCTTACGAAGCAACATCTCCAGCGTCGCGCGCGCACCGTCGCGGTGCAGCGAGTCCAACGCCCACACGTACGCCTCGACGAACCGTGGCTGCGATGCGAGATCGCCGAACACATCGGTGTTTTCGATGAAGGCCGTGGGGTTCTCGCGCTGTGACCGGGCCAGCGGCACCAGCGTGTCCGCGAGCTGGTCCTGCACATCGATGGGTTGGCCGTCCTCGTCGAGGCCCTCGGCGTAGCGCGCCCAGCTGGCCACCGTCGCCGCCGCGAGCCGGACCGGACCGCCGGAGGCGAGGTTCGCCCGGATGACCGGCAGCAGCCACTTGGGAATGCGGTCCGACGAACCGAAACACAGCCGCACGATGGTGTCCTTCACACCGGGATTGGCGAATCGCTCGATCAGCGTGCGCTTGTAGTCGGGCAGGTCGATGCCCGGTACCGGTTTCAGCGTCGGCGTGCCCTCGGAATCCATGTACTCGCGCAGGAACTCGGCGAACAGCGGGTCTCCCGCCGCATCGTGGACCAAGCGATAGCCGGCCAGGTAGGCGAAGTAGGCGAGGCACTGGTGGCTGGCGTTGAGCAGGCGCAACTTCATCAGCTCGTACGGCGTCACATCGTCGACCACCAACACGTCGGCCTTCTCCAGTTGCGGTCGGCCGTCGGAGAAGTCGTCTTCGAGCACCCACGACGTGAACGGTTCGGCCGCCACGGGCCACAGGTCCTCTACGCCGAAATCGTCGCGCAAAACTTCGATCACGTCGGGCGATGTGACCGGGGTGATGCGGTCGACCATCGAATTGGGGAAGCGGGTGTGCGTGTGCATCCACGCGCCAAGTCCTGGGTGTACGCGTTCGGCGTAGGCCGTGAAGGCTTGCCGCGCGACGTCGCCGTTGCCCTCGATGTTGTCGCACGACACGATCGTCGGCGAGGCGAGGCCGCGGTCACGCCGTCGTGCCAATGCGTCGGCGACCAAGCCGAAGACGCTGACGCCGTCACCGAGGTTGTCGATGTTGTAACCGCCCTCGGTGATCGTCAGGGAGATCATCCGCGTGCTCGGCGCGGCCAACAGTTCGATCACCGACTCCGGATCGTCGGGCGCGTAGCGGTAGTCGACGATCGACCCGATCACGCGCGCGTCGCGGCTGCCGTCCGGGTTCTCGGTCAGCAGTGTGTACAGGCCGTCCTGCGCAGCCATCACGTCGGCCATCTTCCGGTCGGCGGGCAGCACGCCGACGCCGCAGATGCCCCACTGGGTCGCGAGCCCCATCTCCAGCAGCCGGTCGACGTACATCGCCTGGTGCGCGCGGTGAAAGCCGCCAACGCCGAAATGCACGATGCCGATACCGATCTCGTTGCGGTCATAGCTCGGCTTGTCGATCGAAATCTGCGCCAGCGTCGACGCGTTCAGCTTCATGACACCGCCACCACGGACTTGACGCTACCCGGCGTGCGGTCAGAGTCGAGGGCCTCGGCAGCCTTCTCCAGTGGGAAATGCGCGGTCACCATGGCGTCGAGGTCGACCCGGCCCGACTCGATGAGCGCGATCGCCGTCGGCCAGGTGTTGGCGTAGCGGAACACCCCGGTCAGGACCAGCTCCCGGTTCTGGATCACCTGGGTCGGCAACTCCATGGACTCCGCACCCAAGCCGACGAGCACCACGGTGCCTGCCGGTCGGACCGCCCGGATGCCGTCGACGACGGCGGGCGGCGCCCCCGACGCATCGATGAATGCGTCGACACCCAGTTCGCCGATCGGCTCCGCGGTCGGATCAAGAACCTGGGTTGCCCCGAACTCCTTTGCCAGCACACGGCGGGCCTCGTCGGGGTCGCTGACCACGATGTCGGTGGCGCCGTAGGCCCGTGCGAGTTGCGCGAGCACGATGCCTATCGGCCCCGCGCCGGTGATGAGTACCCGCGAGCCGCCGGCCAGGCCGGCCTTGCGAACCGCGGCGATGCCGACAGACAGCGGCTCACACAGGGCGGCAGCATCGTCGGACACCGAATCGGGCACCCGATGGGCGTACCCGGCGCCGATGGTGACGTAATCGCAGAGCGCGCCGTCCACCGGTGGAGTCGCATAGAACCGCATGTGCGGGCAGAGGTTGTAGAGACCCCGCCGGGTTTCCTCGCTATCGGGGTCGGGCCGCTGCGGCTCGATCGACACCCGCTCCCCGATGCGCGAGGAGTCGATGCCGTCGCCGACGCCGACGATCGTGCCCGCCGCTTCGTGGCCGAGCACCAAGGGTCCTTCGACGACGAAGTTCCCGATCCGGCCGTGCCGGTAGTAGTGCGCATCCGACCCGCAGACGCCGACCGACGACACCCTTACCAACACATCACCGGGATCCGGTTTGGGTATCGGCCGTTTCTCCATCTCGATGCGACCCGGCTCGACGAGTACGGCAGCCCGCATGTGGGTATCTGGAGAAAGTGTTGTGTGCGTCACAATCTCCATGCTAGCGTGATGAGCATCTACTCGCACCCCAGAGCAAATGCTCACCGGTCGGATAGGAGGGGCAGTGCCGACACCGACGTCGAATGGCGAGGTCACCGGGCTCAGCGGCCAGGGTGTGTCATCGACGCGGGAGCGCACCGCCACCCCGGAGGATCTCCGGCTCGCACTGCGCGCGGCCACTCTGTATTACCTCGACGGGCTCACCCAGGCCGAGATCGCGGCGCGCCTCGGCGTCTCGCGGCCTACCGCAGGACGCCTGGTCGCCCGCGCGAAGGCCAACGGCCTGGTCCGTATCGAGGTCGTCGTCCCGCCCGATATGAGTGACGCCCTGCACGCCGACGAGGAACGTGAACTCGAGCATCGCTACGGCCTCACCGAAGCCGTTGTCGCGGGCCACGGCATCGACGTCGGAGCCCACGGTCGGCCCTCCGCGTACGCCAGCGTCGGCCGTGCGGCCGCCGCGTTGTTGATGCGCCGGCTGTCGCCCAACGACGTACTCGGGTTCACTTGGGGCCCAGAACAAGTCGCGGTGGCCGAGGCCCTCGCCCCGGGTATCGCCAGTTGCCGCGCTGTGGTCCAACTCGACGGCGCGATGTCGACGGCCGCCTATCAGACCGGCACCGAGTTCATCCTCGGCCGTTGCGCGGATGTGTTGCGGGCCACCACGATCCGGCTGCCCGCGCCGCTGTACGCGGACCCGTCGACCGTCGTATCGATGCGAAGCGAC
>DATJIX010000480.1:0-4956 GCA_035492865.1 Mycobacterium sp.
GCGGTCACCATCTTGGCGCCGTGCTTGGCGATGCCCCCGGCCTCGTAGTCGCGCCCCACCATGAAGCCCGAGATGTTCTGCAGGAATAGCAGCGGAGTGTTCCGCTTATCGCACAGCTCGATGAAATGCGCGCCCTTGAGCGCTGATTCGCTGAACAGCACACCGTTGTTGGCGACGATGCCGACGGGATGGCCGTGGATGCGGGCGAAGCCGGTGACCAGTGTGTTGCCGTAATCCGCCTTGAATTCCGCGAACTCACCGCCGTCGACAACCCGCGTGATGACCTCGTGCACGTCATAGGGCACCCGGGGATCGACGGGCACAACGTCATACAGCTCGGTCTGGTCCGCGACAGCTTCGACAGTCGGCGCCACATCCCATGGCCGCTCCGTTCGTGGCCCAAGCGTCGAGACGATCCGTCGCACGATCCGCAGCGCGTCGCGGTCGTCGTGCGCCAAATGATCTGTCACCCCTGAGGTTTTGGAATGCAGGTCACCGCCACCGAGTTCTTCGGCCGTTACCACCTCACCCGTTGCGGCTTTCACCAGCGGTGGCCCGCCGAGGAAAATCGTGCCCTGGTTGCGCACGATCACCGCCTCGTCGCTCATCGCGGGCACGTAGGCACCGCCCGCGGTGCACGAGCCGAGCACCGCGGCAATCTGCGGAATGCCTTCGGCGGACAGGTTGGCCTGGTTGTAGAAGATGCGACCGAAGTGTTCCCGGTCGGGGAACACTTCGTCCTGCTTCGGCAGGAAGGCACCACCGGAGTCGACCAAATAGATGCACGGCAGCCGATTCTGTGCGGCGATCTCCTGTGCGCGCAGATGCTTCTTGACGGTGATCGGGTAGTACGTGCCGCCCTTCACTGTCGCGTCGTTGGCCACGATCATGCATTCACGACCGGAGACTCGGCCGATGCCCGCGATCATTCCGGCGCCGGGGCATTCGTCGTCGTACATGCCGTCGGCGGCAAGCGGCGCCAATTCTAGGAATGCGCTGCCGGGGTCGAGCAGGCCGTCCACCCGGTCGCGTGGCAGAAGTTTCCCTCGACTGACGTGGCGTTCCCTGGCACGTTCTGGCCCGCCGAGCGCCGCGGCGGCCAACTTCGCACGCAGCTGTGCGACCAGCGCGAGGTGCTCGTCGCGGTGGGTTCCCTGCTGCGATGCCCTCATCAAGACCCATTCGTTTCCAGTTAATGACGACTAACTTGTGCTATGTTAGTCACGATTAACTGAAATGTCTACCAGCACACCTTCCACCACACGCAGGAGCAGGGCGAAATCCGATCGCCGCTCCCAGCTCATCGCGGCTGCGGAACGTCTCGTCGCAGAACGCGGCTATCTCGCTGTGCGCCTTGAGGACATCGGGGCGGCAGTGGGGGTCAGCGGCCCGGCGATCTACCGTCACTTCCCCAACAAAGAAGCGCTGCTCGTCGAGCTGCTCGTGGGGATCAGCACCCGGCTGCTGGCCGGAGCCACGGACGTCGTCGCGCAGGCGGAGAACCCTGCGGATGCGCTCGACGGGCTCATCGAGTTCCACCTCGACTTCGCGCTCGGAGAATCCGACCTGATTCGCATTCAGGATCGCGACCTCGGACATCTGCCGCCCACGGCCAAGCGCCAGGTGCGAAAGGCGCAGCGGCAATACGTCGAGATCTGGGTCGATGTGATGCGGCGATTGGATGGCACGCTCAGCGAGGCCGATGCCCGGCTGATGGCGCACGCAACGTTCGGGTTGTTGAATTCGACACCACACAGCGTGAAACCCGGTGGCGCGAAAGCGGCCGAGGCCAGCTCGCGGTCCGTCCTACGGGCAATGACGGTCGCTGCGCTGACCTCGGCCGGTCGTGGCAGGCGTTAGTACCAGACTTTCCTGCCGCCGATCGGGCGTCCGACGGATCCGAGAATCCAGAAGACGGCGCCGACAACGACCAGCACCACGCCGATGTAGGTCAGGATCGACAATCCGAAGATCAGACCAAGGATGAGCAGAACAGCTCCCAGGACAATCATGGTTACTCCTATTTCTCTTGAATTGTTAACTGCCAGTTGACTACTGGCTGGGCTGAGGAATGTTGCAGTTGGCAACCTTGGGGTTGACTCCTGCATAATTCAGCGGGCCTGCCACGACCGTGAGGGCGATGGACCCAGCTGTCGCGCAATTGCTTTCGGTGTTCTTGAAGTAATCGCGCTGGTATGCCGCGACCACCCCGATCAGCAACCAGACGAACACAATGACGCCGAGAATTCCGCCACCTCGCATACTCCGCCTCCGTCCGTGTGCAGCGCCAGCGACTGACGCGCAGCGACGGTTTACCCGGCGGACAATTTGTCCAAACCTTCCGCCAGCTACGGATTGATCACGAAATCACCAGCGGCGGCGAAGGCGGCGGCAAGCCAGTCATTCATGGCCCTGACCAGCACCGCCCGGTTCTCACGGCGGACGATCTCGTGACCGTCGTCGTCGAAGGCCAGCATTTCGACGCGACGGCCCAGCGCACGCAATGCGTCGTACATTTGCTGTGACTCGGTCGGCGGAACGTTGGTGTCATTGAGCCCGTGCACCAGCAGTAGCGGTGCGGTCAACGCATGCGCGCGCAGCAGCGGTGACAATTTGTCGAGCAACTCCCGGTCGCTGACCGGATGGCCGTACTTGGGATGGGCCGCCGCGGCGATCCACGGCTCGGTCGTGCGGTACCAGGTGTTCAAGTCGCTCATCCCGCAGATGCTGATTCCGGCTGCGAACAGGTGCGGATGAAAGGTGAGCGCCGCCTGAGTCAGATACCCGCCATAGGACCACCCGCAGCAAGCGATGCGCTCCGCCGGGGCGAACCCGCAATCGGCCAGATAGCGTGCAGCGTCGGCGACGTCGTCGATGGCCGCGAACCGCCGCTCCTTGTCATCGGCGTGCATGAAACTTCGACCGAATCCTCCCGAACCACGGACGTTCGGAAGGAACACGGCGATGCCGGCTTCCAGAAGCGGCGGGAAGAACTCGTTGTAGCCGGGCCTGCCCTGCCCCTCAGGTCCGCCGTGCAGAAAGATCATCGCCCCGATGGAGTCGATGCCGTCCGGCGGCCGGAACAACCAACCGGTGAATTCGAGCCCGTCCCGTGCGGTGATGGTCTCGAGCGTGGGGTCGGCGGCGACGGGCCCGCTGCTCGCCTCCCTGTCGACCGGCTCCCATTCCCCCGTGCGCGGATTGACCAGCTCGACGGTCGGCGGCACCGATGGGCCTTCTACGGTCATCGCCAGCATCGACCCACCGGCGCTGATGCTCAGCTCGCTGGCGACCATGCCGGGCAACGGGATTGGAGCATGCAGAGTGAAGTCCCCAAGCTCCATGACCTGTAATTCGCTGGCGCCGTTGATGTTCCACAACATGGCCACGGTCGACACATCGTCACTGACGGTGAACTCGTCGAGTTCGTAGCCGGGCCGCTCGGCGACCACCTGATAGGACACCCCGTCGGGGGTCGCGGTGACCTCGAGCAGCCGGGCGTGATCGGCTCCGTTCTCGCTGCGGATCAACGCGCGGACATAGCCCTCGGAGCTGTTGAGCCCGTATGCCTTCGCGGGATGGTGCAGCTCCGTGAGCTCTCCCTCCAGCCCGGCCCGCAACCGGCGCGGACTGTGGTCGTCGAGAATGATCCCCGCGTCGGTGGTGGAGCCGGGATCATATGGCAGCAGCGCGATTTCGGTCAGTCCACGCAGCATGATCAGGTCGCGGTAGCCCCGCGGCCCGACCCGCACCAGCGACGTCCCGGCCCACGCATCGACCAGCCTGCCGCCCGAGCGGCGGTCGAGCATGACCGTGCTGCCGTCGGACGGGTCGATCAGGCACGAGCTGCCGACACCGTCCTCACCGGTGAGGATCGCAGCGACTTTGGTGCCGTCCCAGGCGATCAGCTCTGCGGTGCCTTCCTGTGCGCCCGCGGGCCAATGGTCGATGCGACGCGCGTCGCGGTCGTCGGGATCGGTTGTCACCACCCATATCTGGCTACGGGTGGCGCCGTCGGGCGCGACCTCGCACGCCAACCAGTGGCCGTCGGCGGAATGAAGGACCCGAGTGACGGCGCCTTCGACCGGCAGTTCGACGTCACGCGACGAACTGGCCCGCCAGCCGCGCAGGAACCGCTGGACGGCACGCGGGAAGCCGCCATCGTCGACCAGATGGGCGAACGCGGTCGCGTCCGGCGACATCGATGCGCCATAGACTCGCCGGACCTGCGTTCCCACCGTTTCGATTCTGCATGGTCGCTCGTCCTTCGGCGGCACGACACCGCCGAGACCGAGGTGAGAGCCGGTCACCGACCGCCTGAGCGGCTGCACAGGTACCCTGCAGCCATGAGGTGGGAATGACCGATTCACCACGCCGCGACGGGCCCGAACCCTTTGGCAACAGCTATCCCGGATACACCGATCCGGCGTATGCGAGCCAGGCGCCCTACGGCCCCACCTATCCGGCACCGGCCGCCCCGGCGCCCACCGAGCGGCTCGGGTACCCGCCATTCGGCTACGACCCGTACGCGACCGGGCAATATGGCGGCCAGTATCCGCCAGGCGGCCCGCCGCAGCCGCCGGAGCCGGAGGGTCCGAAGTCGCCGCGCTGGCTGTGGATCGTCGCCGCTCTCGCGATCCTGACCGTGATCGGGCTGGTCATCGCGCTGGTGATCGTCAACAGCTCGAAGCAGGACACCGTGGTCGCACCGCTGCTGTCGGTACCCGAGGCGACGTCGTCGCGGCCAACGCCGACGACGACGCCACGGCCGACCATCCCGGTCTTCCCGCTACCGACGCCGCCGAGCTCACCGTCAACCACGGGACCGACCAGCCCCGCGACGCCCGGCGCGACCGAAACCGTGGTCTACAACGTCTCCGGCGACGGTCGGGCCATCAACATCACCTACGTCGACACCGGCGGGGTGCTGCAGACCGAGTTCAACGTGATGCTGCC
>DATJIX010000481.1:0-16056 GCA_035492865.1 Mycobacterium sp.
TGGCGCAGTGAGGTTCCGTCGCAGATCGAAGTGGGTACCTGCGTGTCGTCGTGCATCAAGGTGAAGGGCTTCCGCAACACCGTGCACTGGCGGGTGACCCGATACGACGAACCCAAGTTGGTCGAGATGGTCGGCAGGGGCAGGCCGGGAATCCGGATCGCGCTGACCCTGTGTGTGCGCGACGACAAACCCGGGTCGACGTTCCAAGTCGTCGCCGATCTCTCCGGCGGCATCCTCAGCACGCCGGTCGGCAAGCTGGTCGCTAAGGTGCTCGAATCCGATGTGCGCAAGTCCGTCGAGAATCTTGCCGCGCTCGGTTAACCCCATTCGTGGTTCATGGCACGAGATTCGTAGCGTGCCTCAACGGATTCGATAGTTGTCCGCCGCGGGCGCGAGAACGCGATCAATACCATCGCGAGTCCCGCGGTCACCGCGCCGCCGACGAAGATCGCGACGAAGCTGGTCTCCATCGGCACGCCGTTGGTGGTGCGGCCGAGTAGGACCGCGACCATCGCCGCGGCAAGCGAGCTGCCAACGGTCCTGGCGATGGCGTTCATGCTTGTGGCCACGCCGGTCTCACCCGTGTCGACCTCAGCGACAACAAGCGCTGGCAGCGCGCCGTAGCCCAGGCTGATGTAGGCGTTGGCCAGAATGCTGGCCACGATGATCTGCCACTTCGCGTCGTGGGCCAGCGCGATGAACAGGAAGCCGGCGATGCCCGCGACCGCGGCGACCATCAGCACGGGACTGGCGCCGAACCGGTCGATGAAGCGGCCGCTGACCAACGCCACCAGGAAACCGGTCACCGCTCCCGGCAACAGGTAAACCACACTGGCTTGAAGAACGGTCGCGCCGAAGCCGTATCCCGCTGCGGCATGGGGGATTTGGACGAATTGCGTGAGGCCGAGGAAGGCGAAGTAGAGCCCCATGCCGACGAACACGGTCGCGAGATTGGTCAGCATGATCGGTCGGCGCGTCATCATCTCCGTCGACACCAACGGTTGCGCGGCGCGCCGCTCCCAGAACCACCAGGCGCCGAGCACCACCAGGCCGCACGCTCCGCACACCAGCGTCGCGGGCGACGTCCACCCCCAGGAATGGCCCTGCGTGATGGCCAGCAGCACCGCCGACAAGCCCGCGGCCAATCCGGCGGCGCCGAGCCAGTCGATGGTTCCCGTGGAACTGCGTTCGCGGGCGGGCACCACGAGTACGGCGATCGCAATGACGAGGACGGTGAACGCCGTCGTCAGCCAAAAAACGCGGTGATATCCGGCATGCCCGCTCATCAGAAGGCCGACGACCACGAGTCCCGTGCCGCCGCCGAAGCCGAGGGTGCCCGACAGCACCGACATCGCCGAGCCCATCCGGTCCTCGGGCAGTTCCTCACGCAGGATCGCGATGCTGATGGGATACAGGCCGTACGACGCGGCCTGCAGCACGCGCGCGACGATCAGCAGCGCCAGTGAGGTGGTGGTGGCGGCAATGACCGAGCCGACCAGCACGACGACGAGCACGGTCAGCAACACGCGCTTCTTGCTGTGCAGGTCGGCCAGCCTGCCGATCAGCGGGGTGGCCGCGGCAGCGGCGAGAAGATTCGCGGTGACGGCCCAGCTGGCCGCGACCGTCGACACGTTCAATTGGTGGGCGATGATGCCGAGCACCGGAACGACCGCGGTCTGCAACACCGCCACCGTCAGCACCACGATCGACAGACCGGGGATCAACAGCCGGGACCTGGCGCCGCCGCCGAGGCCAGACCGCGTCACTTCGGTCTCGACCATGGCCGCTCCGATCGTTAGCTCATCTTCGGTTCTCCCGATTATGTCCCCAGGCCTCAAAGCGTCGACAACCGGCCGCGAACGTTCCTTACCGCTCGAAAAATCGACGAAAAATCGAGCGGTACGGAACGTTCGGCCGGACGGGGAGCGACTACCCCAGGCCCAAAATCGTTTTCAACCGAGCATGCGGAAGTGCCGGCGAGCGGTGCCCGTCGCGTCCGACCATGTCGTCGTTGACCACCAGAGCGTTGAGCACCGCTTCCTCGACGGCCTGAACGACCGCGGTGTAGAGGTCGTCCATCCGGCCCCACGGCACAAACGTGAGCGTGCCGAATTCGTCGTCACCGACCGGCCCGACAGGAAAGGTGCTGGCCAGGCCGGGCACGTCGGCGGTCGAGAAGGCCAGGAAGATGTCGCCCGAGAAGTGGCTGCCCGACGTGCCGGTGCGGGCCAGGCCCAGGGGGACACGGCGGGCAAGGGCCTTGCACTGCCCTGGCAACAGTGGCGCGTCGGTGGCGACGATCGCGATGACGGAGCCGGCGCCGGGCGGCGGTTTGAGACCGAGTTCGACCTCGAACCAATCGCCGGCCAGCGGATTGTCATCGAGTAACTCCGGGCCGAGATGCCTTCCAGCAACGGTCAATTCGACGCGCGAGCCGAAGTTCGCCTGGACAAACGCTCCGACGGTGAAGGTGCGCCCGCCATAGTCGACTCGTCGGGACGCGGTGCCGTTGCCGCCCTTGAACTCGTAGCAGTTCATCCCGGTGCCGCCGCCGACCGAGCCCTCTGACACCGGACCCGCGGCCGCTGCGTCGAGTGCCGCCTCGACGTGTTCGGGGCGGACGTGCCCGCCGTTGATGTCGTTGAGGTAGCCGTCCCACGTCTCGGCGCAGACCGGCAGCAGCCATTGCTTGGCGAGCCGCGGGCTGATCCGGTTCACCCAGCTGACGACGCCGGTGTGGCAGGCGCCGACCGCGTGCGTATTCGACAGCACCACAGGCAGATTGAACGACCCCGCTTCGTCGATCCAGGTGGTGCCGGTCATCTCGCCGTTTCCGTTGAGTGAATACCAGCCCGCTGCGCACGGCTGCCCGACGCCGTCGCGGCCGCGGGGGAGGATCGCCGTGACGCCGGTCCGCACCGACGGGCCGTCGATCAGGGTCGTCACACCGACCTCGACTCCCGCTACGTCGGTGATCGCGTTGAGCGGTCCCGGTTCGCCGGGCAGGACGATGCCGAGCCCGCGCGCCCTGGGCGTGCCGTCGGTGGTGTGGGTCGTGGTCACCCGCCAATCCTGCCAACAGTCGTGATCGAATGGACGGATGAGCGCACTGACCGAGCCGACGTTCGCTGGCCACCGACCCGTCGCCGCGGGCGACCTCTCCGTCGAGACGCATGGCATCGCGCCCATTCCGACGGATCAGCGGTACGGTTCGCCCGCCCGGCTGTTCACGGTGTGGTTCGCGCCCCAGGTCAACATGACCGGGGTGTTCACCGGCGCGCTTGCGATCGTGCTCGGCCTCGGCTTCTGGCTCGGTCTGCTCGCGATGGTGATCGGCACCGTGCTCGGCTCGCTCGTCGTCGGGTACCTGTCGACGTGGGGCCCGCGCACCGGCACAGGGCAGCTGCCCAACTCCCGGATGGCGTTCGGCCCGACGGTCGTGTTGCCCGCCGTCCTGCAATGGCTGGGCACGATCGCGTGGGACGCGCTGGTCGGTTTGTTCGGTGGGCAGGCGCTGTCCCTGTTGCTCGGCATCCCGTTCTGGCTCGCAGTGCTGATCGTGCTCGCGGTGCAGGCCGCAGTCGGGTTCTTCGGTTACGAGGTCATCCACCGGATGCAGGCCGTGCTGTCCGTCGTGCTGTTCGTGACGTTCGTGGTGTTCGCGGTGAAACTCGTCAGTGGAGTGGACATCGTCACGCCGCCTGCTGCCGAAGGCGCCAACCTCGCGGGCGCGTTCGTCCTCGAGGTGACAATCGCTTTCAGCCTCGCGGTGTCGTGGGCCAGCTACGCTTCCGACTTCAGCCGGTATCTACCTGCCGACTCGTCGCGAGCGAAGGTGTTCGGGTTCACGTTCGCGGGAATCGTATTGGCGTACACCTTCATTCAGGGAATCGGTGTCGCGGCGGGCGACGTGGTCCGTGACCAGACGGCGCAGGGTGTGCGGGAGGTGATGGGCGGAGGTGTGCTCGGTGGCCTTGCGCTGCTCATCATCGCGCTGGCGTCGATCGGCTCAGGGGTGATGAACGACTACAGCGGCTCGCTGGCGCTGCAGACAATCGGGCTGAAGGTGCGGCGTCCGGTGTCGGCCGTGATCGTCGCGGCGCTGGCGTATCCGCTCATCCTGTGGCTCAACGATGTCGACACCGCACCGCGGTTCCAGGCGGTGCTGCTGCTGGTGAGCTACTGGATTCCGGCGTTCGTCTCGATCGTGGTGATCGACTGGGTGTTGCGCGTTCGCGGCAGGGCGACCATCGACCCGGCTTCGGAGCCGACGGATCGCCGCGACGCGATAGCAGCGGTGGTCGTGTTCCTGCTTGCGTATGCCGCGGCGATCCCGTTCATGAACACGTCGCTGATCGAGGGGCCGATCGCCAAGGCGTGGCACGGCGCTGACGTCGCATACTTCGTGAATCTGCTTGTGGCGGCGGTGCTTTACGGCGGCTATCGGATGGTGCGGTCGCGCGCGTCGGCTTCCGTCGGCTGATGGGTGGTGCTGATGAAATCGTCGATCAGGTCGACCACTTCGGTGGGCCGTTCGACGTGAGGGAAGTGGCCGACGCCTTCAAGCACCGCTAACCGGCTTCCCGGCCGCGCCTCGTGCACGGCGTATCCGTGTTCGACCGGGATGATCCGGTCCTCGTCACCCCAGATGACCATGGTCGGCAGTTCACCCGCCATATGCAGCCGATTCAGCGCACTGACAGCCTGCCCCCGGTGATCGACAACCGATCGCAACGTGCGCAGGAACGCCTGACGGGTCTGCGCATCGGACAGTGATGAGTAGGCGCTCCACATCTCCGCACCGCGGGGTGACTGAATGCCTGCGGCTCCGAACCACGAGCGCAGCTTGTTGCCCGCGGTCAGCACCGGTCGTGGCGCGATGACCGGGAGTATCAGCTCGGCACCTGGGGCGGACAGCAGGCGCAGTGTCCAGCCGACATCGGGACCGAGACCACCGCTGCTGATCAGGATCAGCCGCTCACAGTAGTCCGGATGCTGGTAGACGAACTGCATGGCGACGCCGCCGCCGAGCGACTGACCGACGATCGTGGCCCGCGATACGCCGAGCTCGTCGAGCAGGTCACGCAGCCACACCGCGAATGCGCCGAGTGAGTAATCGCCGCGCGGTTTGTCGGACTGACCGTGTCCCAGCAGGTCGGGGGCGATGACACGGTATTTCCGTGACAGCTGGGGGATCACCGCGCGCCACGTTTCGGAACTGCCTGCCATTCCGTGGATCAGCAGCAACACCTCGTCGGCGTCGCCGACATCGCGATACGCGACGCGGTCGCCGTGCAGTTCCAGGTACTTCAGTTCGCTCATGTGAAGCGCCCCCTCGTGAGTTCCTGTCACTATCTACCCTCAAACCGCGACAGGTAAAGCCACGTCGGTTGGTAGCCGCGTCGCTCATAGAGGCGGATGGCGTCGGTGTTGCCCGGTATCGCACCGAGGATCAGGTCCTTGACGCCGATTGCGGACAGATGCTGCTCGAGACGGGTTAGCAGCTCGGAGCCCAATCCGCTGCCACGATATTCCGGTAACACACTTAGCGATTCGATCTCGCCGATCCGCGACCCGGTCACCCAGGTATCTGGGACCCACGTCTCATCGGTGGGCAGAACGTGTGCAAGTCCATAACCCACGGCCGCTTCGCCTGCGAACGCGAGCAGCAGAAGGGTATCGGGTTTGGCGAGCAGTTCTTCGTACAACCCGCGTCGCACCCGCCATGTCTCGTCGTCGCTGACGTACGGCGCCAGTTGCGGCATCGCCTCGGCGTGGTGGTGATGGACTTCAACCCACAGCGGGCCCACAAGATCCAAGTCCGTCGCGTCGCCGGTGCGCACCTGCCAATCGGTGGTCATGCCGACACGTTAGATGCGCTTCACTCCGTCGGCCACCGCATGCAGCTTGTCGGGGTTGGCGACGTTGTGCACGGTGGCGATGCGACCGTCGGCGTCGAGGTCGACGGTGAGCGTGGCGATCACCCGGCCCGCGCCGGTCAACAGGATGCCCGGCCCGCCGTTGATATCGACGACTTCGGCTGCCATGTCGGCGATTTCGACTCCCTCGTATGGACGTTGGCTCGCGCCTGCGATCCACCGGGCCACGTTGTCGATGCCGATGATCGGGCGCATCGCCTGCCGGACCTTGCCTCCGCCGTCGGTCCACAGCGTGACATCGGGAGCGAGCAGTTCCATCAGTTCGTTGATGTCGCCGCCGGTGATTGCGGCGAAGAATCGCTCGGTCGCTTCGCGCTTCTTCACGCGGTCGGTCTGGAATCGCGGGCGCCGCGACTGGACGTGTTCGCGGGCGCGATGGGCGGCCTGGCGCACTGCGGATTCGGACCGGTCCACCGCGTCACCGATCTCGGCGTAGCTGAAGTCGAACACCTCCTTGAGCACGAACACGGCGCGCTCAAGGGGACTGAGCGTCTCCAGCACCACAAGCATCGCCATCGAAACCGATTCGGCGGTCGCGACGTCGTCGGCAGCGTCGGCCTGGGTGAGGATTGGCTCCGGAAGCCATGGCCCCACATAGGTTTCGCGTTGGTGGCGCGTGGAGCGGAGCCGCTCCATCGACAGGTTCGAGACGATGCGCGCGAGGTAGGCCTTAGGGTCGGAGACCTGTGACCGCTCGTTCGCCGACCACTTGAACCATGCGTCCTGGACGACGTCTTCGGCGTCCGCGGCCGAGCCGAGTATCCGGTAGGCGATCGAGAACAACAGGGTTCGGTGGTCGGCGAACGTCTGCTGGTCGGCATTCATCTCGTCGACCGGCCGCCGCGCCGCCAGGTGGCCGCTCCCAGCGCGGGCAGCAGTTTGAGCAGACGGTATGTGGTCCACGGGCTGGAGCTCACTGTCTCTTTGTACGCCACGGCGAACCGGCCGGCCAAGTAGAAGCGCCCGGGGCTGTCGTCGGAGTGGGTGAACTGGATGACGCCGTCGTTGCGTCCCAGGCTGACCGGCTGATGGAGGTAGCCGAAGCGGAACTTCTTGGGCTGCTTGCCTTTCAGTTCGCGCGCGATCGATGTCGCTGCATGCAGTGCGGTCGGAATGCCGCTCTGGCAGGTGCCGTGCACGACGCCGTAGCCCTGTCGGATCGCTGCCGCGTCACCGACGGCGTAGACGTTCGGGTGCGAAACCGATCGCAGCGACTCGTCGGTGATGATGCGGCCGCGGTCGTCGACGTCGAATCCGGCCGCCGCCGCGATCGGCGACACCCTTACGCCCGTCGTCCACAGCACGGCCTGCGCGGCGACGACCTCACCGTCAGCGAGCGCCACACCGTCGGACATCACCTTGACGATCTCGACCCCGGCGCGCACCGATACTCCGAGGCGTTCCAGGCCGGTGTGCAGCCGGGCCCGTGCCTTGTCGCCCATCATCGATCCGGGTACCTGTCTGCTGAGCAATACGACGTCGAGTTCGGGATGCTGCTCGGCGATTTCGGCCGCGGACTCGACGCCGGTCAGTCCGCCGCCCGCGACGACCACCGGGCCGTCGGTGAGCCGGTTGAGGTGGTCGGCGAGAAGGGTTGCATCCCCGGCGCTGTCGAGGGTGTAGGCGAATTCGTCGACGCCGGGCACCGTGTCGGTGTCGGCGACGCTACCGAGCGCATAGATCAGCGTGTCGTAGCGCAGCGTGTACGCGTCGTCGACGCGTACGGTCTGGGCGTCGGCGTCGATGCCGGTCACCCAGCCCTTGACGAAGTCGACGCCGGTGCCCTGGAGCTGATCCGGGATCTGCAGATCGGCCAGCTCCTGGCCGGACGCCGTCTGGTGCAGGCGCAGTCGTTCGGTGAACCGGGTCTGCGGGTTGACCAGTGTGAGGTGGACGTCGTCGCGCCTCTTCAGGCGGCCCACCAGTCCCGCTGTGGCGGCCATGCCGGTGTAGCCGGCGCCAAGGATCAAGATCTCGGTCATCGTTCTGCCCTCTCGATTCGGCGGTTGATATTCACCAGACGCAAGCGGGGCCGCGGTTCGTGACATCGACTTCTGGGTACATAGCGTCATGCGTCCAACGACACTGGTCAGCACCGTCGGAGCGGTTCTGCTCACCTCGGCACTCGGCGCGCTCTGAGGAGGCTGCGTGGGGACGAAAGTGCAGTCACGAGAAGACGACGAAGACGAGGAAGAGCGCCAAGTTTTTGCCGACCGCGTCCTGCTGTTTTTCGAGGACGCGGTCTACTGGGCCATTTCGGTCGTCCTCGTCGTAGGATCGGGCGCTCTGCTCGTCGCCCAGTTCAACACCTTGCTGCGCCTGAGGGACGCTCCGGCCAAGACCGTCATGCTGGAGGTCCTGGACGGACTGCTGCTGATCTTCATCTTCGTCGAGTTGCTCTACGCCGTGCGGTCGTGCCTGCGCTCGCACGAGATCGTCGCCGAACCGTTCCTCATCGTCGGGATCCTGGCAGGCATAAAGGAGATCGTGGTGCTGTCGGTCGAGGCCGCCACCCTGTTGGGCAAGGGACCCGATTTCGCGCGTGCCGTCGTGGAAATCGCCGTGCTGGGCGCGGTGGTGCTGGTTTTGGCAGTGGCCGCCTTCGTGCTGCGTGAACGCCGACGGGACACCGGGGACGCGGGTGAGCAGGCGGTGCAAGAACAGGGTCCGGGTTCGAGGTAAACCCGATATTCAGCTCCCATTACCTGCGATTATGGGAATGCGACCCACCGTCGCGCGGTGGGCACGCACCGGCGCGCGTGGGAGGGGCGAAGCGATGGCCCGAACGATCCTTGCGTACATCCTCTCGGTGTCGATGATCGCGGTCGCGGCATGTGCGGGCGGCGAGCGCGGTGCCACGGGCACGACAAGTGCGACAAACGGCGGCGCGCCGCGGGCGACGATCGCCCTCATCACCCACCAGGCGCCCGGCGACACGTTCTGGGATCTGGTCCGCCGGGGCGCCGAAGCCGCCGCCGCCAAAGACAACATCGACCTGCAGTATTCCCACGATCCCGACGCGGCGGCCCAGGCTGATCTCGTGCGGTCGGCGGTCAGCGCAAAGGTGGCAGGCATGGCGGTCACCCTGGCGGATCCCACGGTGGTGGCGCCCGCGGTGCAGTCCGCAATCGCCGCCGGAATCCCGGTGGTGGCAGTCAATTCCGGGATCGCGGAGTGGAAAGCCGTGGGAATCATGGAGTACTTCGGCCAGGACGAAATGATCGCAGGACAGGCTGCGGGTGAACGCTTCACGCATGAAGGCGCACAGAACGCACTGTGCGTGATCCATGAGCCGGGACACGTCGGACTGGAGGCGCGATGCGACGGTTTGACAAAGGCATTCGCTGGTAAGACCCAGAAGCTCTATGTAGACGGCGTGGACAAGCCGACCGTCAAGGCCGCGGTGACCGCGAAGCTGCGACAGGATTTCAGCATCGACCGCATCCTGACTCTCGGCGCCCCAACGGCATTGGCCGCAATCGAGGCCGTCGCCGAGGCAAACAGCTACGCCAAGGTGGCGACCTTCGACACCAACGCCGGCGTCGTCGACGCGATCAAGAGCGGGATGATCGAATGGGCCATCGATCAACAACCGTTCCTACAGGGGTATCTCGCGGTCGACTCACTGTGGCTGTACTTCACCAACAAGAACGTGATCGGCGGCGGCCAGCCGACCTTGACCGGGCCGTCGTTCGTCGACGAAACCAACATCAACTCGGTGGCCGACCTCGCAGAGGCCGGCACCCGCTGATCGCCATGACGGTCATCTTCCTTACCGGCGATGTGATGACGGGCCGCGCGATTGATCAACTGCTGCCGCATCCCGGCGATCCTGCGCTGCGCGAATCGGTTGTGTCCGATGCGCGTACCTACATCTCGCTTGCCGAACAGGTGAACGGCCCGATTCCCGCGCCGGTCACGTTCACGTGGCCGTGGGGTGACGCGCTCGACATCGTGGACCAGGCCGCGCCCGATGTCCGACTGCTCAACCTGGAGACCACCATTACGGCCGGGACCGATTTCGCGCCGGGAAAGGCGGTGCACTACCGCATGCACCCCTACAACGTGGGATGCTTGGCCGCGATCCGGCCGGATGTCTGCGCGCTGGCCAACAACCACATCCTCGATTTCGGATACCAGGGCCTGGATGACACCCTGCGCACCCTCGCCGCCGCCGGAATACCCAGCGCCGGAGCGGGATTGGATGCGGAGAGTGCTGAGCGTCCAGCATTCGTCGGACGTGTCGTTGTCGCTGCGTGCGGCATGGCGTCCAGCGGCATTCCGCATGGGTGGGCGGCCACGCGACACCGACCCGGCGTTGCGTATGTGTCCGACATGTCCGACCGCAGCGCCGACAAGATCGCAGACCGGATCGTGCCGCTGAAAGGCCATGGTGGCATCGCTGTGGTGTCGGTGCATTGGGGTTCGAATTGGGGTTACGACGTCATCGGCGCGCAGATCCGATTCGCGCACAGGCTGATTGACGCGGGTATCGATCTGGTGCACGGTCATTCGTCGCACCATCCGCGGCCCATCGAGGTGTACCGCGGAAAGCTGATCATGTACGGGTGTGGCGACACCATCGGCGACTACGAAGGCATCTCCACATACAAGTCGTTCCGCCAAGAACTGCGGCTGCTCTACTTTGCCTCGGTCGAGGACTGCACCTTGCGCATGGTGCCGATGCGAATGAGGCGAATGCGGCTCGAGCGGGCACCCGATGATGACGCCGAATGGCTGCGCGCGAGCCTGGCAGAAATGAGCCGACAATTCGGAACCAGCGTCGAGCGCGCGGCGGACGGCGTGCTGACGGTCGCCGGGTAGCGAGGAAAAGGGTTGGCAGAGGCCTCGGTTGAGCTGCTAACGTCCATCCGTCCGTGACATCGCTCGGGGAGGTGACACCCATGAATCGCAGTACCGAAGTGGGTGCTCCCCGTCTTTCACGGTCGGGCGGCTGACGTAGGTGTCGCCGGGAGCGCCTCGACAACAAGGCAATCCCGAAAGGCACCGCTATGCACTTCACCGCGCAGACGTCGTCGGACGGCGTCATCGAACGCACCTTCACCCTGGATGAGATCACCGGAGTGGTCTGGTCATCCGCGTCCCGCCCCGGAGGGGCGCCGCTGATCCTGACGGGTCACGGCGGCGGCCTGCACAAGAAGGCCCCTGGCCTCGTCGCCCGCGCCCATTACTGCGTCACCACTTACGGTTTCACCGTGGCCGCCATCGATGCCCCAGGGCACGGTGACCGCCCGCGAAACGCGCAGGATCAGCGGTGGGTCGCCGCGCTGCGGCAGGCTCGGGCGGACGGCGAATCGATCGCCCCATTCGTCCTCGAGTACAACAACTCACTGGCCGAGCGTGCCGTGCCGGAATGGCAGGCAACGATCGACGCACTACAGGCACTGCCCGAGATCGGTGCTGACGCTCGGATCGGTTACAGCGGTATGACATTGGCCACCGCGATCGGCCTGCCGCTGACGGCTGTCGAACCGCGGATCAGCGCCGCGGTTTTCGGCGGGATGTTCGTATCCGAGTCGTTGGTCGCCGCGGCCGGCCGGATCACCGTCCCGGTCGAGTACCTGCTGCCATGGGACGACGAGGAGATCGACCGCGAACACGGTCTTGCATTGTTCGACGCCCTTGCCTCGAACGAGAAGATGCTGCACGCCTTCCCGGGCGGCCATCGCGAGGTACCCAGCATCGTCTCGGAGAATTCGGCCCGGTTCTTCGCCCGGCATCTCGGGGCTGGCTTTACGATCGGCTAGTGCGCTACCATACGATCGTAAAGCTGAAGCCGGACACGTGGAGGAGCTGGAGATGGTGGCCGCGACGGTGGAGACGACGGACACCAGGACGCGCCTGATCGAAGTCGCGGTCGAGCTGTTCACCAGACACAGCTTCGCGGGTACATCGCTGCAGATGATCGCCGACGAATTGGGATTCACGAAAGCCGCTATCTATCACCATTTCCGGACCCGGGAACAGCTCCTTGCCGCCATCCTCGAGCCCATTCTCGACGAGCTGCGGACCGTCGTTGAGTCGGCCGAGTCGAAACGCACTGCGCACGCGCGCGCCGAGCACATGCTGACCGGCTATGCGGCTTTGGCGGTGCGGAACCGAGGGCTGGTGGCGGTGCTCGCCGCCGATCCCAGCGTCGCGGCCGTGCTCAGTGAACGTGCCGAATGGGGCGAACTGATCACGCGGCAGCTGGCGCTACTGGCCGATGTCGATCCGGGACCGGCCGGACAGATCAAGGCGGCCATGGTGTTCGCGGGGATGGCAGGCGCGGCGGGGCCGACGTGGGGGACTTTCGACGACGAATCGCTACGGGACCACCTCGTCGACGCGGGGCGTCGCACCCTTGGTCTGCGGGCGCCTCGGCGTAGCTAGTCGAATCATCAACGAAAGCAACCGATCTCGGAAAGGACGGGTATGAAGACGGCTGTGGTCACAGGCGGCGGTTCCGGCATCGGGCGCGCGGTGGCGGATCGGCTGCGGGCCGACGGCTATCACGTGGCCACCATCGACCTGACCGCAGGCGATGACGAGTTCGCGCAGACGGCGGATGTGACCGATCGGGCCCAGGTCGAAGCGGCGCTGTCGGCCGTCCGCGCGCGATTGGGGCCGGTGACGATCCTGGTCAACGCCGCCGGCCTTGACGGCTTCAAACGGTTCACCGACATCACGTTCGACGAGTGGCAGAAGGTCGTCGACGTCAATCTGAACGGTGTGTTCCACTGCACTCAGGCGGTACTGCCCGACATGCTCGACGCAGGCTGGGGACGCATCGTCAACATCTCGTCGTCGAGTACCCATTCAGGCACGCCCTACATGTCGCATTACGTGGCCGCCAAGTCGGCGGTCAACGGCTTGACCAAGTCGCTGGCGCTGGAATACGGGCCCGCCGGCATCACGGTCAACGCAGTGCCGCCCGGCTTCATCGACACTCCGATGCTGCGCAGCGCGGAAGTCCGCGGGCACCTCAGGGACGTCCAGGCGACCATTGACGCCACCCCGGTGCGGCGCATCGGCAAGCCGGAAGACATCGCCGCCGCGTGCGCTTTCCTGATCTCCGATGAGGCCGGGTACATCACCGGCCAGATCCTCGGCGTCAACGGCGGCCGCAGCACCTAGCCGATCAAGTGCTATGCGACGATGGTCGGATGTCGACGGAACCGGCGCATTTCGCCCTTGGTGAAGGTGGCGCATTCATGCCGACGCCGTTCGCGCAGAGTCATTGGGGCGACGACCATCTCAACGGTCCCGCTGTCGTCGGACTGGCTGCACGAGCGCTCGAAAACCACTGCGGATCACCGGACTTCACGCCGGCCCGGTTCACCGCGGATCTTTTCCGGGCGGCGCGCAATATGCCGACGACGATCGACGTTCGGGTGGTGCGTGAGGGACGACGAGTTCGCAGTGCGGAATGTGATGTGGTGCAGGACGGCCGAACGGTGACGCGAGCCACGTTGGTGCAGTACCGACGCTCGTCGGCACCGCCCGGCCGTGAGTGGACTGCGTCGATCTCGCTCGAGCAGCCGCCGGCGCCGGATGGCTCGGTACTGCCATTTGTGGGAAGCGACGACGCCGGTTGGACGCGCTCGCCTGCTGGGCACCAGAATGACTCCCGCAAACGCTTCTTCAACGACGGCTTCAAAGTGGTTGCGGGGGAGAAGAACTCCCCGTTCGTGCGCGCGGTCATGATCGCCGAAGCAACGAGCCTGGTGACCAACCTGGGCACGCGGGGCATCGGCTACATCAACGGCGACCTGACGGCGGCGTTCGCGCGGCTCCCCGTCGACCATTGGATCGCGGTACAAGCCGACTCGCATTGGACGTCCGATGGGATTTCGGTAGGCACGGCGACGCTGTTCGACTCGCAGGGTGCGTTCGGGTCGGGGATGGTGACCGCGGTCGCCAATCCCGCGGCGCAGATAGACTTTTCGAACCAGTCGACCCCATTGAAGGGTCTCAACTACGAGTAGCTGCCTCAGCACCAACCCGCACAGCCCGGCTTGTCGCTCTCGCCAAGACTGTTGTGTTCGGTTGGCCGTCGCGGCACCGGTGCCACGCTGATCGGAGCGCGTGTCACGTCCACCTGGGGCTTCTGGGTGGGCTCGGGAGCTTGACGCGTCCAGTAGGGCTCGTTGTACGTCGGCGCGCTCCCGGTCTCCTCGGGCAGCGGTGGAGGGGGAGGCGGGGGCGGCGGTGGTGGCGGCAGGTTGGACGGCGTGAGCTCCGCGGTGCTGGGGGCCGCCGGTGCGGTGGTTGATGGCTGCGGTGCGACAGACGTCGACGGCGCCGGACCTGTCGAGGAGCTGTCGGGCCACGCCAGCACGACGATCGGCACCACGACCGCGGCGGCCACGACGGCGACCAGCGCGATCCTTGCCTGCTTGGATCGATACCAGGGCTCCGGCGGAGCCCGGAACGTCAGCGTGCTGGTGTCGGACGCGCGGAGCTGCCCGTTTACGGTCCATGTTTTGACCGCAGGCGTCGAGACCCTGCGGATAGGCGGCGGCGCAGGCGCAGGCTCGACGCGCGGGGCTTCGTAGGGGCGCTCAGGGACCCGTTCGATCGGGCGGCGCGGTGGCGGTGGCGGGGCTGGGGCTTCCTCGGCAAAGGCGTGCTCGGCGACCAGCTCACCACCGAACCACCCGTCGTCTGCGTACGGGTCGTCCTGCCGGTGATCGAAGCCCCGGTCAGGAGGGGCTTCGCGCTCAGTCACACCTCGATGCTAGCGCCGACGTGCGAAGCACTCAGTACGCGCCGACAGCTTCGTCGGTGGTGCGTTTCTGCCCGAGGCTGCGCAGCGACCGTCCGATGCGGACGGCGGCTGTCAAAGCCTCGCTCGACCCGTGTGGACGACCGAAATGAAGGAGGAGCGTCGCTCGCACGGCGCCCGACTCGCATGGCATGTTGCCGTGCAGGCCGCGATAACCCCAAAACAGGTACAGGTTTCCGACTTCCATATCAACCCGCCGCAGGTAGTCCGTGTTGTCGAGCCTGCGCAGGATATGACTGCGATACAGCTGGCTTTGTCCGACGGCTTTGTCGATGATGTTCGCGAGAACGAAACGCCGGAAAGGCCTTTTGTTGAACAGGCCTACCAATTCGCCGGAGTTCCCGCGACCTGCATCCGGCAAAAGTATCGGCACCACCATCGTCACGACGCTGGCGTCGTAATGGAACCAAAACGCATCGCCCTCGCCGCGGGGCCCGGCAATTATTCGCAGGGCGGAGCCTGTCAACTCCAGATCGGCCGGTCGATCGGGAAATCGTGCACGCGCAATCTCGCTGAGCAATGACAGAACCGAGGGGCTGTTGATGAAATCCTCTGCGGCGCCGTTCTCTTCACCTTGTGGTGAGCGAATGAAGTGGTCGTGCACGCCATGATTCTCGAGCCGATCCTCGATGTCGGCGCGCGCATGAGCCAGCCATTCCTGGGGCACGGCATTCTCAAGACAAACCACCCCAGTTTCATCCAACTGGTCGGCGATTCTGAGCGGGTCGCCATGCTCAATTGTCGGCTGCGTCATCGTCGCAGCAGTATAGGTGATCTCGAGCAGTGGTAGGCAAACCGATCTGTCCCGTGAGCGAAGCTCGCATACCCGCTGATGGCAGGCCGTTTGCAGTGTCAACCGGTTCAATTCAAGCGTTCGCGCATCGTTCCTAGTCAGAGCAGGCGGGTTCAGGCCCGGCACAAGGGGTCCAGCAAACGGATCGATCGTTTCGGCCCTTGCTGATCGTCATCGGCGTAAATTCTGGCGCTGGACATCCCCATCGAGCAAGGAGCGGTGATGGGCTACGTCAGGTATGTCGGCCGGGTGGGAGCGCTGGCAGTTGCGCTCGGGGTGGGCACCGCCGTAGCGACCATGCCGGCCGTCGCCCTCGCGGAGCCATCGGACGCGGCTTCGTCGCCATCGGCTTCCTCGGCTACCCAGAACGACAGCCCAAAGGGTCCGACGGCTCCAAAGAAGCCAACGGAGACGGACACATCGTCGTCGGAGTCGCCGTCGAGTTCCGACGACACAAGCGCGGGTACGTCGGCGACCGACGACGCGGCGCAGGCGCCGGACGCGGACGGTGCGGCCCAAGCCCCTGCCGACTCCAC
>DATJIX010000482.1:0-2200 GCA_035492865.1 Mycobacterium sp.
GCGCGACGGTAGCCCACGGCTCCACCGTCATCGTCACCTGGATATCCGGGTGCGTCGCATTGAATTCCTTGATCAGGGCCTGATACGACGGCTCGTCGGGACCGGTGAACCCGGTCAGCATCGACAGGTGCACGACCCCGCTGCTAGCGGATCCGCCGCTCGGCGAGCTGCTGCAGCCCGCGGCCAGCAAGGCGGCCGCGACGGTGGTGGCAGTTGCCGCCACGAATCTTCGCTGTGCGATCCGGTAGGGGAAAGGCATGGATTCGCTCCACTCTGAGACGGGCCGCGCCGTCCGGCGCATGCCTTGGGATGGTTGAGGAAAGGTGCTGACGACGGGATGTCGGCTGTGATGGGTGATAAAGGTGTCGTCTATGAGGACGTTGGGGCTTGGATCAAGGCGTGAGGTTGCAGGGGTAACTTGTGACGTTGCGGGGCTAGCTCAGTGCGGATGGGTCCCGCATGAGTCGCGGACGATCAGCTCGACCGGCAGGACCGTGTGCGCGGACGCGGGAACCGTGCCCGCGATCAGGTCGAACAGCAGCTTCGCGGCGCGGTGGCCGAGATCTTCTGCGGGCACGCGCATCGTGGTGAGGGCCGGAGTAACCAGCCGCGAGACGCCAAAGTCGTCGTAGCCGGCCACCGCGATGTCCTCCGGCACTCGGTGGCCGCGCGCACGCAGCTCAAGTAGCGCCCCGTACGCCATCTCGTCGTTAGCCGCGAAGATCGCGTCGATGTCAGGCATGCTGTCGAGCAGCTGGGCGGCTGCCACCCGTCCCGACTCCTCGCTGAAGTCGCCGATGGCCAGGGCGTGGGTGGCGCCGCCCGAGTCAGCCAGCACGGCACGGAACCCTTCGTAGCGGTCAATCGCCGTCTGGTGGTCGAGCGGGCCGCTGATGTGGCCGATGCGGCGCAGCCCGTGCTCGGCGACCAGGTGCCGGGTCACAGCGGCGGCGCCCGCGACATCGTCGACGCTTACGCTCACGGCGCCAGGCAGATGCGGGAACCGGCCGATGAGCACGACCGGCATCGAGCCGTCCACCATCCGGTTGACGTTCAGGTCGTTGATCGACGCTGAGGCGATGATTGCCCCGGCCGCGGCCTGGGAGCGCAGCACCCGCTCATAGGCGGCGACACCGTGCGTCTCGTCGGGGTTGGTCGAGACCATCAGCATCGCGTCGTGGTCGTTGGCCGCCGCCGTGACGCCCACCAGCAGCAGCATGAAGTACGGGTGCCCGAACACGTGCTGGCCGGTGTTGGGGACCACGACCGCGATCGAGTCGGACCGCCCGGCGCGCAGCGCCCGGCCTGCCGAGTTCGCCACGTAACCGAGGTTGGCCGCCGCCGTGCGGACGGCGGCCTTCGTCGCCTCGCTGATCCGCGGGTGGTCGGCGAGCGCCATCGACACCGCACTGCGCGAGATGCCAACCGCATCAGCAACATCACGGAGGGTTACCGTGGATCGTGACGGCGGGAAGCTTGTCGACGGCATGGGACGGCCCGATCTTTTCGATGGTGCGGACCGGCACCTAGAGGTGCCGACCAGCGTGTACGGTAGCGCGTTCGCCGCCGCAGTGCCTGCCATGTCCGGGCGGACCGCACGTGGCGCACGCGCCGCATGCCGCGCGTCCGCCGGAGATTCGGCCGCGTGGGCCTGAACGCTGGCATGGCTGCGCACATCAAGCACGGCGCCTCCTCGCACCTTGACGGGATCTTTGCTGAATCGTTTGAGCAATCCCTTAGAAAGCCCACGTGCTAGCCGCCTGATCGGCGAGGTGATTGCTCAAACGATTCAGCAAATGGAACGGTAGAGGACGCCCGATACGCCGTCAAGACCTAGTCCGCCGGCGACTCCGCTGCCAGGTGGGCGCGGGAGACCGCGGCGATCGAAACAAGAACGGGTGCGGCCACAGTACGCCGCACCCGTTCCTTCCGGTGATGAAGTTGGCTTTGACCTTAGGCAGCGGTCGACGGGGTGGTGGCGGCGACGGCGGCGGTGACCGCCTCACGGACGTGCTTGACGACCTCGTCGAGCGGGATCGGGGTCGTTTCGCCGGTGGCCCGGTCGGTTAGCTCGGCGGTGCCGGTGGCGAGGCCGCGCTTGCCGATCGTGATGCGGAAGGGGATGCCGACGAGTTCCGCGTCGCTGAACTTCACGCCCGCGCGGTCGGGGCGATCGTCGATGATCACGTCCACGCCGGCG
>DATJIX010000483.1:0-2046 GCA_035492865.1 Mycobacterium sp.
GGATCGTCTTCGAGTACCTGGCGCACCGCCGCGACGTCGCGGACCACCGACACCCGTCGCTCGTCGACGAGGCGAAACAGCGGCGGAGCCGACATGGCGGGTCTTTCTGCGGGAGCCTTGCGATTCGGTGACCCTGCTCACAGGGTCATGCCTAGCTTACGGTCACAACCGGCGAACCGCTCGCACTTGCCTCGTCACCACGCTCTTCCGCGATTCGCAGGGCTTCTTCGATCAGCGTCTCAACGATTTGGGCCTCCGGCACGGTCTTGATGACCTCGCCCTTCACGAAGATCTGGCCCTTGCCGTTTCCGGAGGCGACGCCGAGGTCCGCCTCGCGCGCCTCGCCGGGACCATTGACGACGCAGCCCATCACCGCAACCCGCAGCGGCACGTCCATGCCCTCGAGTCCGGCGCTGACTTCATTGGCCAGCGTGTAGACGTCGACCTGCGCGCGACCGCACGACGGACAGGACACGATCTCGAGTCCGCGGGGCCGCAGGTTCAGCGACTCCAGGATCTGGTTGCCAACCTTGACCTCTTCGATCGGTGGCGCCGACAGCGACACCCGGATGGTGTCACCGATCCCCTTCGACAGCAGCGCGCCGAATGCGACCGCGGACTTGATGGTGCCCTGGAACGCCGGCCCTGCCTCGGTGACCCCGAGGTGCAGCGGGTAGTCGCACTGCGCGGCCAACTGCTCGTAGGCGGCGACCATGATCACCGGGTCGTTGTGCTTGACGCTGATCTTGATGTCGCCGAAGCCGTGCTCCTCGAACAGTGACGCCTCCCACAGCGCGCTCTCGACCAACGCCTCAGGGGTGGCCTTGCCGTACTTCTCCATGAACCGCTTGTCCAGCGACCCGGCGTTGACGCCGATGCGGATCGGGATGCCCGCGGCGCCTGCGGCCTTGGCCACCTCGGCGACCCGGCCGTCGAATTCCTTGATGTTGCCGGGGTTTACCCGCACCGCGGCACAGCCGGCGTCGATCGCGGCGAAGATGTACTTGGGCTGGAAGTGGATGTCGGCGATCACCGGGATGTTCGCCTTCTTGGCGATCGTCGCCAGCGCGTCGGCGTCCTCCTGTCGCGGGCACGCGACGCGGACGATGTCGCAGCCTGACGCGGTCAACTCGGCGATCTGCTGCAGCGTGGAGTTCACGTCGTGGGTCTTGGTGGTGCACATCGATTGCACCGCGATGGGGTAATCGCTGCCGACCCCGACGTTGCCGACCATCAGCTGGCGGGTCTTGCGACGCGGCGCGAGAGTGGCAACAGGCGGAGCCGGCATCCCTAGCCCGATCGTCTGGCCGGTCATTGTGTCTCCTACTGGAACGGTCGTATCGGGTTGACGAAGTCGGCGGTCACCGTCAGCGCCATGTAGCCGATCACCACGACCAAGATGACGTAGGTGGCCGGCATCAGCTTCAGATAGTTGACCGGTGCCGCGGCCACCCTGCCGCGGGCCTTCCGAATCATATTGCGGATCTTCTCGAACAGGGCAATCGCGATGTGACCGCCGTCGAACGGCAGCAGCGGCACCAGGTTGATGGCGCCGAGCACGAAGTTCAGCTGGGCCAGGAAGAACCAGAACGCCATGAAGTAGCCGTGCTCGAACGCGTCGCCGCCGATGATGGACGCGCCCACCACGCTGATCGGGGTCTCCGGGTCGCGCTCGCCGCCGCCGATGGAGTGCACCAATGCACCGATCTTGGTGGGGATCTTCGCGATCGACTTGCCCAGTTCCACAGCCAGGTCGCCGGTGAACGCGACCGTGCCCGGTAGCGCGGTCAACGGGTTGAAATGCTCGTACTTGACGGGCCCGAACTCGGCGGCCGAGATACCAACCGCGGAGACGGTCGACGGCCCCTGGGCGTCCTTCGACGTCCACCGCTGGGTGCGGGTGACGTCGACCATGGTGGTGAACTTGGTGCCGTCGCGCTCGATCACGAACTGCGCAGGACCGGTCAGCTCGCGCACCGCGGCGACCATTTCGTCGGGGTTGCTCACGTCCTTGTCGCCGACCTTGACGATGATGTCGCCGGACTT
>DATJIX010000484.1:0-6595 GCA_035492865.1 Mycobacterium sp.
ACCACGTCGCCCGAGGTCTTGTTGTAGTCACGGTAGGGACGAGCCGGGGGAACTCCGGTGACGGATCCGATGTTGATGATCCAGCCCGCGCCTTGCTTGCGCATGTGTGGCACCGCAGCCTTGGTGAGCACGAACGGTGTCCTCAGATAGTGGCCGACTGTGCGCTCGAAGGTGTCCAGCTCCATGTGTTCGACGAGCCCGTAATCGGCGAATCCCGCGTTGTTGACCAGAATGTCGATGCGACCCGTTCGGTCGAGAGCCTCGTCGATTAGGCGATCCCGCTGTTGAGGGTCCTCCAGATCCGCGGCGACGCCGAAGGCGTTACCGCCGGCCTGCTCGATCAGATCGATCGTTTCACCGATGGTGCCCGGCACCGCCACCGCCACCCCGGCCCGCACCGATGAAGACGGCTCGTACGAGCGTGCCGTCACGGCGACCGTCGCCCCTTCGGCGGCGAGCCGTTGCGCGATCGCCCGACCGATCCCCCGGCTGCTGCCGGTCACCAACGCCGTTCTCCCGCTGAGTAATCGCGTCATTGCAGCTCGAAATGTTCCTCGACGGGCGCCCGGTGCTGGTGCCAGATGTCGACCAGTCGGAACGGGGTGGCGACCACCACCCGGCCCGAACCTGACCGGTAGTAGGTATGGGCGTTGGGGGTATGGCACCAGACGGTCCGCGCCATCGCCTCGTCGATCCCGGCGACGTAGTCCTCGTACGCCTGCCGCGTCACTTCCATGGTGCTCGCCCCTCGAAGCGCCATCAGCTGCAGGCATTCAACGACGTAGTGCGCCATCACCTCCATCGAGAAATTTGCGCCCGCGCCGTGGCCGGGACTGTAGTTCGGCGCCGAGTTGATGAACAGGTTCGGAAATCCGGGTACGGTGCCGCCGCGGTAGGCCCGCGGGCTGTCGCCCCACTCGTCGGCCAGTAGGCATCCGCCGCGGCCGCGAATGTCGATGGTGGACAGGAAGTCCAGGTGATACCCGGTGGCGTAGATGATCACGTCGAGGTCGATCTGCCTGCCGTCAGCCGTCACGATTCCATCGGCGTTGACCTGGGCCGGCTCGTTGGCCTCCACGTCAACGTGGTCACGTGTCAGCGCCGCGTAGTACCCGCCAGGATCGCGGATGATGCGCTTCCCGTACGGCGCGAAGTCGGGCGTCACCTTCTTCGCCAATTCCGTTCCCTCGCCGAAGGTTCGGTCGATGTAACCGAGACACATCTGCAACAACACATCGTTGGCAGGCGATATCGACAGGTGCGTCTTGGCCCATTCCGGGTCCTGCAGAATCACCGGGTAGTTGTTGTCCGCCGTGCCCCAGAACGACTTCAGCCGGTTCCAGTTCGCGTAATACGGCAGGTGGCGGCCCAGGTACCTGCGGTGGTCGGGCACGTCGTCGGTGAGCCGCTTGCGGGGCGCCACCCAGTGGGGCTGGCGCTGGAATACCGTCAGGTGCGCCACCTCGTCGACACACGCGTCGACGATCTGCACCGCCGTGCAGCCCGCGCCGACGATCGCCACCCGCTTGCCCGTCAGATCCAGCGATGGATCCCATTCGGCGGAGTGAATGCTGGTGCCCGCGAACAGCTCCCGACCGCTGACGTGGGGCCAGCGCGGGCGGTTGAGGTAACCGGCCGCGGTGATCACCACGCTCGCGTAGCTGACGTCGCGGGTGCCATCGCGGTCGACCGCATGGATCTGCCACTGCCGGCGCTGCTCGTCCCACCACAGCGCCTCGACTTCGGTGCCGAACCGGATGTGCTCACGCAATCCGTACTTGTCTGCGAGCGATACCAGGTAGGCCTGGTACTCACCGCCCTGCGGGTAGTAACTCGACCAGTCCGGGTTCACCTCGCGCGACAGGGAGTAATAGGCCGATGGCGTGTCCACGCCGATGCCTGGATAGGTCGTGGTGAGCCAGGTGCCGCCAACCTCGTCGTTGCGGTCGAAGACTTCGAACGCGACGCCGGCATCCGCGGCGGCCAGGGCGGCGATGATGCCTGCGAGGCCCGCGCCGATGATCGCCACGGTCGTCGTATCCGGGATCGGCACGGAACGCGGCAGAGTCGGTTGCGAGAGCTGAAAGCCGCCCTGCTCGAGCAGCAGTGGTACGAACTCGTCATCGACCTCGGAGCCGAGCGCGATCGGCAGCAGTCGAGTGAACAGTTCGGGGTCATCGGCGACGCCATTGGCTGGTGGCGAGTCCAGTGCCGCGATGACCGCCGCAATGAGGGCTTCCATGGTGTCGGGATCGGTCAGACCCGCACGTTCGGGCGGGTCGGGGACGTGCGAGATCGCCGGTCCGAACCGGTCGATCACCGACGCATCGCCGGTGAGCTGAGCCAGCACCGCCAGGAGAACGCCAGGGTCGGCCTTGCGCAGATGAGTCAGCAGTTCGGCGTCAGTCGTCACGACCACCGAGTATCGAGGCGGATGCCTCGGTCGTCGGGGGTGCTGCCTACTGAGCGGGACACCCGTCGTCACCAACACCGCACACACGCCTACGCTCCGGCCATGCAACGGGTGCACTACGACGCCGACCATCGCGCATTCGCCGAGCTGGCGGGCGATTTCGCTGCCAAGGAAGTCGCACCCGACATCGCCGACTGGGAAGCCGACGGCATCATTCCGCGCCAGGTGTTCGCAAAAGCCGGTGCGGTGGGGCTGCTCGGCTTCGCGGCCGACGAATGCTTCGGTGGCGTCGGTGCCCGCGACTTCCGCTACAACCAGATCCTGATCGAATCGTTCATGGATGCCGACTGCGGTGCGGTGGGCCTGAGTTTCGCGGTCCACAACGACATCTGCCTGCCCTACCTGGCCGACCTGACCACACGCGAACAACAGGACCGATGGCTGCCGGGCTTCGTCAGCGGAGACCTGATCGCCGCCATCGCCATGACCGAGCCGGGTGCCGGCTCCGACGTCGCGGGCATCCGCACATCCGCCGTCGACGCCGGGGAGCACTTCGTCGTCAACGGTGCCAAGACCTTCATCACCAACGGACAGAACGCGGACGTGGTCATCACGGCGGTACGGACGTCGCCCGATCGCCACCGTGGCCTGACGTTGTTGGTGCTCGAGCGCGGCATGCCAGGATTCGAGCGTGGCCGCAACCTCGACAAGCTCGGTCTGCACTGCCAGGACACCTCTGAACTGGTGTTCGCCGACGTGAAGGTGCCCAAGGACAACGTGCTGGGTGAGGTTGGCCGGGGATTCGACTACCTGATGAGAAACCTTCCGCAGGAACGCATGCAGATCGCGGTCGGCAGCCTGGGACGCGCCCGCGCGGCGCTGCGCTGGACGGTCGACTACGTGCGTGCACGCACCGCGTTCGGCAAGCCCATCGGCGCCCTGCAGAACACCCGGTTCGCGCTCGCCGACGTCGCGACCGAGGTATCGGTCGCCGAGGCGTTCATCGACCGCTGTGTGGTCGAACTCAACGCCGGGCGGCTGTCACCCGCCGATGCCGCGAAGGCCAAGCTGTGGGCGACCGAGATGGAGTTTCGGTGCCTCGATTCCTGTCAGCAGCTCTTCGGCGGTTACGGCTACATGCGCGAGTACCCGATCGCCCGATCCGCCGTCGACGCCCGCGTCACCCGCGTCTACGGTGGCACCTCGGAGATCATGCGCGAAATCATTGGCCGCGACCTGAATCTCGTGCCGTGAAGGACATCGACATGCAAGTACGAAGCCACTCGCTTGGCGACATCCCGCGACGCTCCGCACGTAGGTACCCGGACAAGACGGCCATGGTCGACGGTGCCGTCGAGCTGACCTTCGCCGAATTCGATGAGCTCGTTGACCGGGCCGCGGCGGCCCTGCGGGACAACGGCTTTGCGCCCGGTGATCGAATCGCGCTGCTTTCGCACAACTGTTGGCAGTACGCCATTCTGGCGTTCGCGACGGCTCGCGCCGGTGTGGTGCTGGTGCCGATCAATTTCATGCTGACCGCCGAGGAGATTGCCTTCATCCTCGGCCACAGCCGGGCCCGCGGCTTCATCGTCGAGCACGATCTGATCACCACCGCCGAGCAGGCGATGACCCACAACGGGTCGGTGCTCACCAAGGTGGCACTGAACGCCGATGGACAGCGAGCGCCCCACGGCTGGCACGACTTTGCGCACTGGCTGACCACCACGACTCCCCCGCCGGACGTCGACGTCGCCGACGATCAGTTGCTGCGGTTGATGTACACCAGCGGCACCGAATCCCGCCCGAAGGGCGTGATGCATTCCAGCCGCAGCCTGGTGGCCAACTACGTCAGCACGATCATCGCAGGCTCGATGTCGGCCGACGACGTCGAAGTCCATTCGATGCCGCTGTATCACTGCGCGCAGCTGGACAACTTCCTGGCCACCGACATCTACCTCGGTGCCACGAGCGTGATCCTGCCTAGACCCGATCCGGAAGCCATCCTCAATGCCATCGAACGACACCATGCCACGAATTTCTTTGCACCGCCCACGATCTGGATTACCCTGCTGCGTTCGCCCTCGTTCGATCGGGTCGATCTGAGCAGTCTTCGCAAGGGGTACTACGGCGCATCGGCGATGCCGACCGAGATTCTGCACGAGATGCGCGAGCGCATGCCCGGTCTGCAGCTGTGGAACTTCTACGGCCAGACGGAGATGGCACCGTTGGCCAGTGCGCTGGGCCCCGACGAGCAACGCGATCACGCAGGCGCGGCAGGCCGACCCGCGGTCAACGTCGAAACCGTCATCGTCGACGACACCGACACACCGGTACCGCCGGGCACTGTGGGTGAGATCGCGCACCGTGGCCCGCACCTGATGCTCGGCTACCTCGACGACCCCGTGCGCACGGCAGAGGCGTTCCGCGGCGGTTGGTTCCATTCCGGCGACCTCGGCTACTACGACGAGTTCGGGCTGCTGCACGTCGTCGACCGCAAGAAGGACATGATCAAGACCGGCGGTGAGAACGTGGCAAGCCGCGAAGTCGAAGAGGTGCTCTACCGGCATCCAGCCGTGCAGGAGGTGGCCGTGTTCGGCGTCCCGCACCCGGTGTGGGTCGAGGCCGTTGTGGCTGCGGTGGTCGCACGCGACGGCGCCACCCCGGCTCCCGATGAACTCGTCACCCACTGCCGCACCCACCTGGCCGGCTACAAGACACCCAAACACGTCTTCTTCGTCGACGCCCTGCCGAAGAACCCGAGCGGCAAGCTGCTCAAGCGTGAACTCAGGACACGGTTTTCCGAGCAGAACGTGTTCCACTGACCGGGCCGCTCTGTGCCGTGGCGCACGCCGTGGGCGTTGACTTCATCTATGAGCGCCGACATCACGCTGCCCGAGATTCAGGAATTCATCGCAGGCTTCTGGTACCACTACGACCAAGGCCACTTCGACGAGCTGGCCGTCCGCATCGCTGACGAGATGGAGTATCTGAGCCGTTCCGAATCGGGCGCATGCCCGTTCGAAGACTTGCTGGCGGCGCAACTGCACGGCGGCGCGGAGACGCTGGCCTGGCTGACACAGCACCGCAATGAGAACCCGTACCCGCTGCGGCACCACGCCACGAACATGTTCCGCACCGGAACCGACGGGCCGGTGACCACGGTTCGCTTCTACTTGTTCGTCAACCAGATCACCAACGCGGTGCCGTTCGCGGTCTCCAGCGGTGTGGTCGACGTCGGGGTGCGGCGCGCCGACGACCGCCTGGTGCTCACATCGATGAACGTCATCCTCGACGCCGACGATTCGGTGCCCTTCGCCGACTACCGCAGCGCTACCGCAGCGGCTGGTTCCTAGTAGCCATGACCGCTCGCGACACGTTCGGGGGTGGCGTCGCAGTCATCACGGGTGCAGGCGCGGGAATCGGCGCGGGACTGTCGCGATATGCCGCCAAACTCGGGATGACTGTGGTGCTGGCCGACATCGACGCTTCGGCCGCCGCGACGCTGCGCGAGGAACTCTGCGCCGCAGGCGCTTTCGCCGTCGACACGGTCTGCGACGTGCGTGATCCGGAGGCCGTTCAGGAGCTGGCCGATCGAACCTACCGCGATGTCGGCCCGGTCCGATTGCTGGTGAACAACGCCGGTATCGAGCAATTCGGTTACCTCTGGGACACACCGGTGGACAACTGGAATCGCGTCGTCGACATCAACATCAGCGGCGTCTTCCACGGCGTGCGCGCGTTCTTGCCGAAGATGATCACCGCCGCTACGCCCGCCTGGGTGTGGAACCTCTCCTCGATCGGAGGTGTGGCCGCCGTTCCTCTGCAGGCGCCCTACATCATGACCAAGCACGCGGTCTTGGCGCTGACCGAGTGCCTACGCCTCGAGGTGGAACTGGCCGGCCACGATCACATCCACGTGCAGGCCGTGCTGCCAGGTGCGGTGGTGTCCAACATCTTCGAAGCAGCAGGCGGAGTCGCCGACGGGGATGTCGACGCCGCTGAAGGTCAACGCGCCGCGATGCTGGACATCAAGGCCGACGCAATGGATCCGCTCGCGGCCGCCGAGGTGGTGTTCGACCAGGCCGCCGCCGGTCGCTTCTATCTGTTGACCCAACCCGACTATGTCGGCTCGGCCATGGCCGAGCGTGCTGAAATCCTTGCCTCTCAACGTCCGCCGGCCCT
>DATJIX010000485.1:0-4184 GCA_035492865.1 Mycobacterium sp.
GGGCAGATGTGGCATCTCGAGGCCGGTGTCGCGGCCGAGCAGTACCCCGCGCGTCAGCGCAGTGTTCCCGTAGCGCTGCCGCACCTTGTCGACCGCATCATCGATCGCGACGGTGTCTGCGTATTGCTCGAAGGGCAGCTCCAGCTGTTGCGCACCCTCGCGGTCGATGTTGGAGACCGCGAACCCGACCAGCGTCAGGCCGCGCTCCGCGATGAGCGGCGCCGCCGCGACAACGAGGGCGCGTGCGGTGTCGAGGATGACGTCCGTCGAGGCCGTAGCGCGCGGCATTGTGTGCGATCGCGTCGCCCGACCGAAATCGTCAAACCGTAACCGCAACACCACCGTTCGTCCGGTGCGACCCGCCTTGCGCATGCGCCGGGTGATCCGGTCGACCAGGTTGACGACCACGGCGTCGACCTCCGCCGCCGACATCCTGTTGCCCGCTCGGCCCAACGCGCGCTGCGCCCCGACCGACCGGCGCCGCACACCCGTCACGACGCGACGCCGATCGATGTTGCGCGACAAGGCAAACAGCTGACGCCCCATTGCCCCGCCCACCATCGCGCCGAGCGTCGACTCGCTGAGCTCGGCGACGTCGGCGACCGTCTCGATGCCGTGCGCGTGCAATTTCTCGGCCGTCTTGACTCCGACGCCCCAGAGCCGGCGCACCGGCAGCGGATGCAGGAAGGCCAGCTCGCGGTCCGGCGGCACCAGCAGCAAGCCGTCGGGCTTGGCCTCCTGGCTGGCCACCTTGGCCAGGAACTTGGTGCGCGCTATCCCGACGGTGATGGGCAGGCCGACGCGATCGCGTACCTGAGCGCGCAACCGTGCGGCGATCTCGACCGGCGTGCCCGAGACCCGCCAGAGGCCCGACACGTCGAGGAAGGCCTCATCCACGCTCAGTGGCTCGACGACCGGGCTGGTGTCGTGGAACACCTCGAACACCGCATCGCTGGCTTCGGAGTACGCCCTCATCCGCGGCGGCACCACGATCGCGTGCGGGCACAGTGCGCGGGCCTGGCGCCCGCCCATCGCGGTGCGCACCCCGTAGGCCTTGGCCTCGTAGCTTGCGGCCAGCACGACACCGCCGCCGACGAGCACCGGCTTGCCGCGCAGGGAGGGATCGTCGCGCTGCTCGACGGAGGCGTAGAACGAGTCGAGGTCAGCGTGCAGGATGGTGGCCGAGCCACTGGACACGAACATATGTTCGCATTGGGGTCCGACGAGTTAGGGCGACGCGGCACAGACCGGGACTTCAGCCAAGAATTCCCCAAGGACCGCGCTTTACGTTGTTGTCGGCAAGAGCAACCGCGAAAACATCAGGGAGACAACAACATGAACCCCGACCCGCGGATCAAACCCGCCCACTATGTCCTGAAGTCGCAGCTTCGTCCGGTTTGGTGGCGGCAACTGTACCGGTGGCTGTTCCTGTGGGACTTCAGAGCCGCGCGCCCGGACCTGGTCATCGACCTGGGCAGGGACGCGCTCAGGGTGACGGACCCGAGCAGCAATGCGCCCATTGCATCGGCTTCGCTTGCACAGGTGACCGCGAAACCGGCGAACCACACTCGCTACCGCTCCGACGCTCCTGACGTCGTATATCCCGTCCTGGTCGTGGAAGTTCCCGGTGTGCAACCACTTGTCATTGGATCACTGGCCATTGGGGGCGACTTCCTCGACGGGTGGAACGCCCGGTTTACGTGGCGCGGCAATGTGCCCGCGCTGCCTTCTGACAGCGGTCATCCTCCATATGCGCTCTCGGGGGAGGACTGGCTCACGCTCGTCGACAAATTCGGCATGACCCCGAGATTGAAGGACAACGACTAGGTCGTGTTGCCGTAGATCGTGGTGATCCACACGTGTACGAGCGTGTCGAGCACACGGTCCTCGGGCACTCCCGGCCGCTCGTCGGCGAAGGCCGCCATCAGCACCCGCTCGTTCATCAGGTTCAGTGTCGTTGCCAGATCCGCGGCGGGCAGGGTCACCGGCGCTTCGCCTCTGGCGCGTTCGGCTTCGATGATGCGGGCGGTGTTGTCGATCCATTTCTGCATGAATCGCGACCACAGCTCGGCGGCCTCGGGGATCGTCGCGCGTGCCTCGTATCCGGCGCGGGATACGCCCTTGTGGGCGCCGAAGCCGGCGAAGAAGAAGTTGATCCCCGTCCGCCAGAAGGCATAGCGGTCCGTCGGTAACTGGTCTGACACGGAATCGAGCGCGGAGTCGGCCTCGACGATGACCCGCTCGATGAGCGTCATCAGCACCGCGTCTTTCGACGGAAAGTAGAAGTAGAAGGTCGGCCGGGATATCCCGGCGCCTTTCGCAAGGTCATCGATGGAGATCTCGTGGAGCGATCGCTGCTCGAGGAGCCGGGTCGCGGTCTCGAGAATGGCCAGCTCACGGTCATCGCCGGAGGGCCGGGCGACGCGGCGGGCACGCCCGGCGCGGGGCTGGCTGACGGCGGTCACAAGCATTTACCTTACACGCTGTCGACTTTCTCAACACACTGTTGACCAACTCGACACAGTGTTGATAGCTTTACACCATGACCGAATTTGTCGACGTAGTCATCGTCGGAGCCGGCATCTCCGGCATCAGCGCGGCCTGGCATCTGCAGGACCGCTGCCCGGACAAGAGCTATGTGGTCCTGGAACGCCGGGAGAATCTCGGCGGCACCTGGGACCTGTTCAAGTACCCGGGCATCCGCTCGGACTCCGATATGTTCACGCTCGGCTTCCGCTTCAAGCCGTGGACGTCGGAGAAGGCCATCGCCGACGGCCCGTCGATCATGGCCTACCTGAAGGAGGCGGTCGCGGAGTCCGGCATCGACAAGCGCATCCGCTACGGCCAAAAGGTCGTCGGCGCCGATTGGTCCGACGCGGAGAACCGCTGGACCGTGCGCGTGCAGCGGGACGGCGAGGAAGTCGAGATCAAGGCCTCCTTCCTGTTCGCCTGCAGCGGCTACTACAACTACGACCAGGGTTACACCCCGGAGTTCGCGGGCTCGGACGACTTCGAGGGCACGATCATCCACCCGCAGCACTGGCCGGAGGAGCTGGACTACGCCGGCAAGAAGATCGTGGTGATCGGTAGCGGTGCGACCGCGGTGACATTGATTCCGGCCCTTGCCAATTCGGGTGCGGGACACGTGACGATGTTGCAGCGCTCGCCGACCTATATCGGCACGTTGCCCGATGTCGACCCTTTTACCGTCCGGATGAACAAGACGCTGCCCGCCAAGCCGGCCTACGTGGTGAACCGGTGGAAGAGCATCTTGTTCCAGGCGGCGCAGTACCGAATCGCCAGGCGGTTCCCGAAGTTCATGCGCAAGACGCTGATGACGATGGCCGAGCGGCGCCTGCCCGAGGGCTACGACGTAGCCAAGCACTTCGGCCCGAAGTACAACCCGTGGGATGAGCGACTCTGCTTGGCGCCCAACGGGGATCTGTTCAAGACCATCCGGTCCGGTAAGGCCGACGTCGTCACCGACACGATCGAGCGGTTCACCAAGACCGGCATCAAGCTGGCATCCGGTGACGAGCTGCAGGCCGACATCATCGTGACTGCAACGGGTTTGAACCTGCAGTTGTTCGGTGGCGCCGCGATTTCCCGCAACGGCGAGCCTGTCGAACTCAACGACACGATGGCCTACAAGGGCATGATGCTGACGCACATGCCGAACATGGCCTTCACCATCGGCTACACCAACGCGTCGTGGACGCTGAAGGCCGACCTGGTGTCGGAGTTCGTCTGCCGTGTACTGAACTACATGGACGCCAACGGCTTCGACACCGTCGAGCCGCAGCATCCGGGTAACTCGGTCGACGAGCGCCCGCTGATGGATTTCACTCCTGGATATGTGTTGCGCGCGCTGGACTACCTGCCGAAGGCAGGCCATGTCGCACCGTGGCGGCTCAAGCAGAATTACCTGCTCGACCTCCGCCTGATCCGGCGCGGCAGCGTCGACGACGAGGCGCTGGCGTTCACCAAACACCGCGCCGTGCAGTCGGTTTCGGCCTGATCCTTTAGCCTGCGGCGACGACGACAATGCCGTCGTCGTCGCTGTAGGCGATCTCGCCGGGGGAGAACTCCACCCCACCGAACTCGACGGTGACGTCACGTTGGCCGTCGCCGGTCTTGGTGCTCTTGCGCGGGTTGGTGCCGAGCGCCTTGATGCCGATGTCGAG
>DATJIX010000486.1:0-2691 GCA_035492865.1 Mycobacterium sp.
TCACACTCCGTTCACCGCACAGATCACCCGCGGTGACGCCGAGGCGCTGGGGCTCAAGGAAGGCGACACGGTATACGTGCGCGCCACCCGAATTCCGCCGCTGCCGGGCGGCACCGAGATCCCGCGCGCCGACAAGGCCGATGACGACGAGGCGCTGACGAAGGCCTAAGTTTCTCCGGCGAACAGACACAAAAGCACCCAAATTTCCGGCGTGTCGCGGGCTTTTGCGTCTGCTCGCGCGGCTAAGCGGCGACGCGGGCTGCGACTGCCTCGTCGAAGCGGTCCAGCACCGTATCGGCCACCAGGCGATGCGGGCCGAGTGGCGCGGCCATCGGAATCCCGTGTGTCCGGGCGTATTCCGCAACGCGATCAGTGATCCGGCCGTGGGCGAGGAACCACGGCGCGATGACCAGCCGGGTCGCACCCCGGCTCCGCAGCACGTCCGCGGCCTCAGCGAGAGTGGGCTGCGGTCCGGTCGCGAACGCGGTGGTGGCAGCCCACTTGGTGTGCTGCGCGAGATGGTCGGCGACCAGTGCGGTGCGCGCATTGGCTTGCGGGCGTGAGGAACCCACCGCCGTGACGAGGACGCCGACGTCGGAGTCGAGCGGAGACACTCCCGCGTGCGTCAGTCGTTGCCGAAGCACGGCGACAAGACGGTCGTCCTCCCCGAGCACATCGGCCTGCCTGGCGTCCGTGCCGGACTCCGCGATGAGGGCGGGGATGTCGACGCGCGCGTGATACGCGTCGGCCAGCAGCAGCGGAACCACGACCGCGTTGTGCCCTGTCGTGGCCAGCACGTCACGCAAATTGGGGAAGTTCTGCTCGCAGAAGGCCACCCGGACGTCGACGTCACGTCGCATCATCCGGATGGTGTGCGCCACCTCATGCGCCGATGCCGCCGACCGGGGATCGGCACTGCCGTGCGCCGTAAGGATCAAAGACGTCACGAGGCGTGCAGACCGCATTCCGTCTTCGACGTGCCCGCCCACCGGCCGCTGCGCGGATCGGCGCCCTCGGCAGGCTTCGCCGTGCACGGCGCGCAGCCGATCGACGGATAGCCCTCGAAGACAAGCGGATTGACGAGCACATCGTTGGCGTCGATGTAGGCCTGCATCTCGTCGTCGGTCCACGCCGCGATCGGGTTGATCTTCACCAGCCCGAAAGCCTTGTCCCAGCTGATGAATGGCGCGTTGGCGCGCGTGGGCGCCTCCACCCGGCGAATGCCCGTCACCCAGGCGGTGTAGCCACGCAGTGCCGCCGACAGCGGCTCGACCTTGCGCATCCGGCAGCATTCGCTGGGCTCGCGGGCGAACAGATCCTTGCCGAACAGTTCGTCCTGCTTCTCGACGCTGTTCTCCGGCGTGACGTTGACCACGTTGATGTCGTAGACCGCCTCGACCGCGTCACGCGTGCCGATGGTCTCGACGAAGTGATAGCCGGTGTCCAGGAACAACACGTCCACCCCGGGGCGGACCTTGGCGGCGAGGTCGACGAGCACCGCGTCCTGCATGTTGGACGCCACGACGTAGTTGCCGCCGAAGTTCTCGTCGGTCCAGCGCAGCAGATCCAGCGCGCTGGCACCCTCCAAGTCCGCTGCGGCGCGCTCCGCCAGCCGCTGAAGGTCGGTGTCTGTCGTCAGCTCTGTCATCGCAAATCCGCCTCGTCTGCTCGTACTGCCCACGTAGCGAAACGCTCGCCCTGCTCGCGTTGTTTCACGAAATTCCGAACAACCCTGTCGATGTAGTCACCCAACTCGGTGGACAGCACCTTGTGCTGGCGCAACTTGCGGCCGAAACCACTGTCCAGCCCCAGGCTGCCGCCGAGGTGCACCTGGAAGCCCTCTTCAGGACCATTGCCCTCATCGACCATCTGGCCCTTGAACCCGATGTCGGCGACCTGGATGCGGGCGCACGAGTTCGGGCAGCCATTGATGTTGACCGTGATCGGCACGTCGAGCTGCGCGTTGATGTCCTCGAGCCGTTTCTCCAGCTCGGGCACGAGCACCTGAGCCCGGTTGCGGGTCTCGGCGAACGACAGCTTGCAGTACTCGATGCCGGTGCAGGCCATCAGGTTCTTGCGCCACGCCGACGGCCGCGACGGCAGGCCAAGCGCATCCAGTCCGGCGACCAACTCGTCGAGCTTGTCGTCGGGCACATCGAGGATGACCAGCTTCTGGTACGGCGTGAACCGGACCCGGTCCGAACCCGCGGCTTCCGCGAGATCGGCGACCTTCGTCAGAATCGTGCCCGTCACCCGCCCGGCGATGGGCGCGACGCCGACGGCGTTCGTGCCGTTCTTCAGCTTCTGGATGCCGACGTGGTCGATGGGGTGCTTGACCGGCTCAGGAGCGGGTCCGTCGATCAGCTTCCGACCGAGGTACTCGTCCTCGAGAACCTGGCGGAATTTCTCGATGCCCCAGTCCTTGATCAGGAACTTCAGCCGTGCCTTGGACCGCAGCCGCCGGTAGCCGTAGTCACGGAACACCGAGGTCACGCCCTCCCAGACGTCGGGCACCTCGTCCAGCGGGATCCAGGCGCCGACCCGCTGGGCCAGCATCGGGTTGGTCGACAGGCCGCCGCCGACCCAGAGGTCCAGCCCGGGGCCGTGCTCGGGATGGTTGACGCCGATGAACGCCACGTCGTTGACCTCGTGGGCGACGTCCTGCAGCCCCGAGATCGCGGTCTTGAACTT
>DATJIX010000487.1:0-7717 GCA_035492865.1 Mycobacterium sp.
ACCACGTCCACCGCCGGCTGCCCGGACGGGCGCTCAGTCGTGCTGGTCACCGTCGCCGGCGGCGGACACGAGTGGCCGTCCTTCGCGACCCAACGACTCTGGGAGTTCTTCGCCGCCCACTAAGTGTTACGTCTCTTGAACGACTGTCGAGAAAATGTAATATGGTGGCATGTCTGACACGCATGTCGTCACCAACCAGGCCCCCACGCTGGAGAACTTCAACCCCGCGACCTCACCCGTACTGACCGAGGCTCTGATCCGCGAGGGCGGCGAATGGGGTCTGGACGAGGTCACCGAGCTCGGCGCGCTCTCCGGCAGCAGTCAGGCGCTGCGTTGGGGCGAGCTCGCCGACCGTAACCAGCCGATCCTGCACACCCACGACCGCTACGGCCACCGCGTCGACGAGGTCGAATTCGATCCCGCCTATCACCAGCTGATGAAGGCAGCGATCGGCCACGGCCTGCACGGCGCCCCGTGGGCCGACGATCGCCCCGGCGCGCACGTGGTCCGCGCCGCCAAGATGTCGGTGTGGACGCCCGAGCCCGGTCACGTCTGCCCGATCTCGATGACGTATGCCGTCGTGCCCGCGCTGCGCAACAACGCCGAGCTGGCCGCGATCTACGAACCGCTGCTCGCCAGCCGTGAGTACGACCCCGACTTGAAGGTGCCCGCCAGCAAGGTCGGCATCACCGCGGGCATGTCGATGACCGAGAAGCAGGGCGGCTCCGACGTCCGCGCCGGCACCACGCAGGCCACGCCGAACGGTGACGGCAGCTACAGCCTCACCGGCCACAAGTGGTTCACGTCGGCACCGATGTGCGACATCTTCCTGGTATTGGCCCAGGCGCCAGGCGGATTGAGCTGTTTCTTCCTGCCGCGCGTCCTGCCCGACGGCAGCCGCAACCGGATGTTTCTGCAGCGGCTCAAGGACAAGTTGGGCAACCACGCCAACGCGTCGAGCGAGGTCGAGTACGACGGCGCCACCGCGTGGCTGGTCGGCGAGGAGGGCCGCGGCGTGCCCACCATCATCGAGATGGTGAACCTCACCCGGCTGGATTGCACGCTGGGCAGTGCCACCAGCATGCGCAGCGGCCTGCACCGCGCCATCCACCACGCCCAGCATCGAAAGGCGTTCGGCGAGTACCTGATCGATCAGCCGCTGATGCGCAACGTGCTGGCGGATCTCGCCGTCGAGGCGGAGGCCGCCACCATCGTCGCGATGCGGATGGCAGGCGCCACCGACGCGGCCGTGCGCGGCGACGAACGCGAGACGCTGCTGCGTCGCATCGGCCTGGCGGCCAGCAAGTATTGGGTGTGCAAGCGCGCCACACCGCACGCCGCCGAGGCGATGGAATGCTTTGGCGGCAACGGCTACGTCGAGGAGTCCGGCATGCCTCGGCTGTATCGCGAGGCGCCGTTGATGGGCATCTGGGAGGGTTCAGGAAACGTCAGCGCGCTGGATACGTTGCGCGCCATGGCAACTCGTCCCGAGTGCGTGGACGTGCTCTTCGACGAGCTCGCCAAGACCACCGGTCAGGACCCGCGCCTGGACGCCCACGTCGACTCGCTCAAGCCCGCGCTGGACGACCTCGAGACCGTTCAGTACCGCGCTCGCAAAATCGCCGAGGACATCAGCCTCGCACTGCAGGGCTCGCTGCTGGTGCGCCACGGCCACCCCGCGGTCGCCGAGGCGTTCCTGGCCACCCGGATGGGGGGCGCGTGGGGCGGCGCGTTCGGAACCATGCCGACGGGGCTGGATCTCGCGCCGATCCTGGAGCGTGCGATGGTCAAGGGATGACGCACGCCATCAGGCCAGTGGATTTCGACAACCTGAAGACGATGACCTATGAGGTCACCGATCGGGTCGCTCGCATCACGTTCAATCGCCCGGAGAAGGGCAACGCGATCGTCGCCGATACGCCACTGGAACTGTCGGCGCTCGTCGAACGGGCCGACCTCGACCCCGACGTGCACGTCATCCTGGTATCCGGTCGCGGAGAAGGCTTTTGCGCCGGATTCGATCTGTCGGCATATGCAGAGGGATCGTCATCGGCAGGCGGTGGCAGCCCGTACAAGGACACGGTGCTGTCCGGCAAGACGCAGGCCATCAACCATCTGCCCGATCAGCCGTGGGATCCGATGATCGACTATCAGATGATGAGCCGATTCGTCAGGGGCTTCTCCAGTCTGCTGCACGCCGACAAGCCGACGGTCGTCAAGATCCACGGCTACTGCGTGGCGGGCGGCACGGACATCGCGCTGCACGCCGACCAGGTGATCGCGGCGGCCGACGCCAAGATCGGCTATCCGCCGACGCGGGTGTGGGGTGTGCCCGCGGCGGGGATGTGGGCACACCGGCTCGGCGACCAACGCGCCAAACGTCTTCTGCTGACCGGTGATTGCATCACGGGCGCGCAGGCTGCCGAATGGGGTCTTGCGGTCGAGGCGCCGGATCCCAAAGACCTCGACGAACGCACCGAACGCCTGGTCGAGCGGATCGCGGCGGTGCCGGTCAACCAACTCATCATGGTCAAGCTGGCGATGAACACTGCGTTGCTGCAACAGGGCATCGCCACCAGCCGGATGGTCAGCACGGTCTTCGACGGCATCGCCCGCCACACGCCCGAGGGGCATGCCTTCGTCGCCCAATCGCGCGAGCACGGCTTCCGGGAGGCCGTCCGTCAGCGCGACGAGCCGTTCGGCGACTACGGGCGGAAGACCTCCGGGGTCTGACCATGCCGTCGCTTTCGCGGATGACAGCTCGGTCGGTGGTGCTGAGCGTGCTGCTCGGCGCGCACCCGGCCTGGGCCACCGCGAGCGATCTCATCAGGCTCACAGCCGATTTCGACATCAAAGAGCCGACGGTGCGGGTGGCACTGACACGGATGGTGAGCGCGGGTGACCTGGTGCGTTCCGAAGACGGCTACCGGCTCTCCGACCGGCTGCTGGCCCGGCAACGTCGCCAGGACGACGCGATCAATCCGCGGCTGCGAAAGTGGGACGGCGCGTGGACCACCCTGGTGATCACCAGCATCGGCACCGATGCCCGGACCCGGGCGGCATTACGAAACACACTGCAGGACAAGCGGTTCGCCGAACTCCGCGAGGGTGTCTGGCTGCGACCCGACAACCTGGACGTCGAGCTCACGCCCGACGTGCTGAAGCGGGTGCGGGTACTGCAGTCCCGCGATGACGATCCCGTCGAGCTGGCCGCCCGGCTGTGGGACCTGCCGGGCTGGGTGCGGATCAGCCGCGACCTGCTCGACGAAATGGCAACGGCCTCCGATGTTCCCGGCCGATTCGTCGCCGCGGCAGGCATGGTGCGCCACCTGTTGACCGATCCGGTGCTGCCCGACGAACTGTTGCCCGCCGACTGGCCGGGTGACGCCCTGAGGGCGGCGTACACGAACTTCGCCGCGGAACTGGTCTGGCGGCGCGACAATGTCGAACTGATGGAGGCAACGTGACGAGTGGCGGAGTGCGGGTCGAGCGCGACGGCCCGGTGACGACCGTGATCATGAACCGTCCTCAAGCGCGTAACGCCGTCAACGGAGCCGCGGCAGCGGAGCTGTACGAAGCGTTCGACGACTTCGACAAGGACGATTCGGCTTCGGTCGCGGTGCTCTGGGGTGACAACGGAACATTCTGCGCGGGAGCCGATCTCAAAGCGATGGGCACGCCGGATGCCAACCCCGTGCATCGCAGCGGACCGGGCCCGATGGGCCCGAGCCGGATGGTGTTGTCCAAGCCGGTGATCGCCGCCGTCAGTGGCCACGCGGTCGCGGGCGGCCTCGAGTTGGCGCTGTGGTGCGATATGCGCGTCGTCGAGGAGGACGCCGTATTCGGTGTGTTCTGCCGACGGTGGGGCGTGCCACTGATCGACGGCGGTACGGTCCGGCTGCCGCGCATCGTCGGGCACAGCCGCGCGATGGACATGATCCTGACCGGCCGGGCCGTCGACGCCGCAGAAGCGCTGGCGATGGGGCTGGCCAACCGGGTCGTGCCGAAAGGTCAAGCGCGCCAACAGGCCGAGCAGCTTGCCGCCGAGCTCGCCAATCTGCCTCAGCAGTGCATGCGGTCGGATCGGCTGTCGCTGCTGAATCAGTGGGGATCGTCCGAAGCCCAGGCGATGGACTTCGAGTTTGCCAGCATCTCGCGAGTCGCAGCCGAATCACTCGAGGGCGCAGCACGATTCGCGGCGGGTGCCGGTCGGCACGGTGCCAGCGCTTAGCCCTTGCTGATCTTGTTGTTCGACCCGGTGTCGTTGATCTTCGGGTCGCCGTCCTTGTAGGTGACGGTGTTGTTCAGGCCGACCACCGACAGTTCCTTGTCGACCTTGTCGAAGGTGATTTTGTTGTCGGCGCCGCCGATGTTGACGTTGGCGCAGGTGCCCTTCACGGTCAGGGTGTTGTTGGAACCGCCGACGTTGAGCGACTTTCCGTCCGCGCAATCGATGTCGGCGGTGGTGCCGAACGACCCGTAGTTGATGGTGTTGCCGATTTCGACCTGCGCACCCGACGACCCCGCCGTGACCGTGGGGGTGTTGGTGTCCTTGCTTTCCGAACCGCAGGCCGCCACCGAGAGCGTCACTGCCGCGATGGCGCAGCAGGCGAGAACGCGCGCGGTGCGCATGTCAGGCAGGTACCCGGTCGACGCGGTTGACCATGCCCAATTCGCGGCCGCGGTCCCACACCACCGGATCGCCGCTCTTGTAGAACACCGTCTGGTCGCTGCCGTAGACGATGACGTTGTCGACGATGTTGTCGGCGATCACGACGTTCGACGAGCCCTGAACGGATACCGCAAAGCAGCTGCCCAGTGCGTAGATCGTGTTGCCGGTGCCGTTGACAAGCAGCGTCGCCGCGTTGCAGTCGATCGTCTGCACGATGCCCTGGCCGGTGATGTGGGTGTCGCCGTTCGCGGCCTGAGCCGAGGGCGCCCCTAGGCCGAACGCAACCGGCACCGCGATCGCGATGGCCGCCAGCAGACCAGCCACAGCCTTCGATGTCATGCAGGGAGCGTACGTCGGCCATCGGCGCTCGTGGCAGTGGTTCGCACGAGTCGCCTTCGGTGACGGCGCTGGGTAGCGTGATGACCGATGCGTTGGCGGGTCCGTTATTTTTCCGCGGTGGCCGCTGCGGCGGTCACAGCGGTAGTGGTCGTCGCAGGGTGTTCTCAGACTGTCAGCGGGACCGCTCACCGGGCGCAGTCCGCGGTGCCCGATCCCAACCGCAGCTACGGGTACGTCGACGACCGGTGTGGGCTGTTGCTCGACGGCTCGATTCAGCAGGCGATGGGCGCCGACCACATCGTCCGGCCCTACAGCGGCGCGGTCTGCCAGTACGTGCTTGCACGTGGCTCGGCGATGGTCGACGTCACCTTCTCCTGGTACGAAACCGGCAGCCTCGACCGCGAACGGGTGCTGGCCACGGAGCGCGGCTCGACGATCACCGACAAGGTCGTCGAGCGGCATCAGGCCTTCCTGGCGCGTCGCGACACCACCGGCGCGGCCTGTTCGGCTACGGCGGCGGCGGGCACCGGGGTGGTCAGTTGGTGGGTGCAATTCCGCGGGCAGCACAGCGGCGATCCCTGCGCCGACGCCGAAAAGCTACTCACGGCCACGCTGCAATCGGATATGTGACGTGGCGATCCTGAATTCGATATCTGGGTGTGTGGCAGCGGTTGCCATGGCGGCGCTGGTCGCCGGCTGCGGCCCGTCGCAGCCGCCCGCGACACCCAGCACGCCTGCACCGGCGACCGGTGCCGGATTCCGCAGCGCCGACTGCAACGGCATCACCGACGCCGACGTCACCAAGGCCGTCGGTTCCTCGATGTTCACCAAGGCGGTCGTCAGCGACGCCGGGTGCTTCTGGCAGGAGAACACGGTGCTCGGCACGTTCGGCCAGGGCATGGGCATCTCGACCTGGTGGTATCGCGGCAGCGACATGGACACCGAGCGCACGCTCGAGCAGCAGGCCGGCCGCACCCTGACCGAGCTGTCCATCGACGGCAACAAGGGATTCAAGGCCTTCGACGCGAACGCGTGCAGCATCTATGTGGCCAAGGGCGCCGACGTCATCACCTGGTCGATCCAGACCATGAACCCGGCGATGCTGCCCGACCTTTGCACGATCACCGGGCAACTCGCCGAGCTCAGTCAAGAACGCGTGAACTGACCGCTGCGAAACTAGAGGTGTTAGTTTTCGCAGATCAGTGTTGGGTTCAAACGAAGGGCGACGGACATATGGCAGCTCCGCAATCAGCGGGCGGCCGACGCACCGCCAGGCTCAGCCGAGACTCCATCGTCAGTGCGGCGCTGACATTCCTCGACCGGGAAGGCTGGGACGCGCTGACCATCAACGCACTGGCCACCCAGCTGGGGACCAAGGGCCCGTCGCTGTACAACCACGTGCAGAGCCTCGAGGACCTGCGCCGCACCGTCCGGATGCACGTGGTCGGCGACATCATCGAGATGCTCAACACGGTCGGGCAGGGCCGCACCCGCGACGACGCGGTGATGGCGATGGCCAGCGCCTACCGCAGCTACGCCCATCACCATCCCGGTCGCTATTCGGCCTTCACCCGGATGCCCCTCGGCGGCGACGACCCCGAGTTCACCGACGCGACGAGGGCGGCCGCCGCTCCGGTGATCTCGGTGCTGGCCTCCTACGGACTCGGCGGCGAGGAGGCGTTCTATGCGGCGCTCGAGTTCTGGTCGGCGATGCACGGTTTCGTGCTGCTGGAGATGACCGGCGCGATGAATGGGATCGACACCGACGCCGTGTTCACGGACATGGTGATGCGACTGGCGACCGGGATGGAAAGACGCTAACGCTGACCTGCGGTTAGGCGGTCTAGCGCAGGTTTGGAGCGCTGCGTCCGTGCTGGTATTGTGGACGATCGTGCCTGGCAGATAAGGCGCATTGCGGATTTGAGCTACGAAAATTCCGCAGGCATGCCTGCACGCCGGGCCAATTCGCGTGTCCACGAAGCCTAGAGAAAATCTACGCGGCGGGCGCATGCGACACACCCGATCGCGGGGTACGTGAACGGGATATAACTGCAGTACAGAGACTTGAAGACGAAGAAGCAACACAGAAAGCCGGTAGATGCCAACCATTCAGCAGCTGGTCCGCAAGGGTCGCCGCGACAAGATCGCCAAGGTGAAGACTGCGGCCCTCAAGGGCAGCCCGCAGCGTCGCGGAGTGTGCACCCGCGTGTACACCACCACCCCGAAGAAGCCGAACTCGGCGCTTCGCAAGGTGGCGCGCGTCAAGCTGACCAGCCAGGTTGAGGTCACCGCCTACATCCCCGGTGAGGGCCACAACCTGCAGGAGCACTCGATGGTGCTGGTGCGCGGTGGTCGTGTGAAGGACCTGCCGGGTGTGCGCTACAAGATCATTCGCGGCTCGCTGGATACGCAGGGCGTGAAGAACCGCAAGCAAGCCCGCAGCCGCTACGGCGCGAAGAAGGAGAAGAGCTAATGCCGCGCAAGGGACCCGCGCCTAAGCGTCCGTTGGTCAACGACCCGGTGTATGGGTCGCAGCTGGTCACCCAGCTGGTCAACAAAGTTCTTCTGGACGGGAAGAAATCGCTGGCCGAACGCATTGTTTATGGTGCGCTCGAGCAGGCTCGGGACAAGACCGGCACCGATCCGGTGGTCACCCTCAAGCGCGCACTCGACAACGTCAAGCCCGCACTCGAGGTCCGCAGCCGC
>DATJIX010000488.1:0-7328 GCA_035492865.1 Mycobacterium sp.
GGCCTGCGGCCCTGCGATATTCACGTTGCCGATCCGAACACGGCCGCGATCCGCGGACGGGTGATGCTGGCCGAGCGACTGGGCCGCGATGTCGAGCTCACCGTCGACGTCGCGGGCACGCAAGTGATTGTGCTGGCCTCCGGGCGCGAGGGCGTCGGCGAAGGAGCGACCGTCGGACTGACCGTGGCCGACTCGGACATTCACGTGTTCGCCTCCGGAGAGGGCGACACCCCGCGCCTGGGACCGGTCGACATGTTGGAGGTAGCGCAGTGACCGCGACGATCGACAAGCCGGCGACCGGCACGGCACAGAGTCTCACGCTCACCGACCTGGTGAAGACCTACGCGTCGCGGGGGCGGGAGCAGGTCACCGCGGTCAAGGGCATCAACCTGGCGATCGAACCCGGCGAATTGGTGGCCCTGCTGGGACCATCGGGTTGCGGCAAGACCACCACGCTGCGGATGATCGCCGGATTGGAAACCGTGACAAGCGGTTCGATTCGTATCGGCGACCGCGAGGTGTCGCAACTCCCGGCGTCCAAGCGCGGTATCGGTGTCGGCTTCGAAAGCTATGCGCTGTACCCGCCGCTGTCGGTCCGCGAGAATCTGCTCTACGGCCTTAAGGCACGCAAGGTGAAAGGCGCCGAGCAAATGGTGGCGTCCATCAGCCGAAGGCTGGAAATGGACGACATCCTCGGACTGCGCCCTGCAGGCCTGTCCAGCGGTCAGAAGCAGCGGGTCGCGCTGGCTCGCGCGCTCGTTCGCAACCCTCCGGTGCTGCTGCTCGACGAACCACTGTCACACCTCGACGCCTCGGCCAGGCAGCGCGTCCGTCGCGAGCTCAAGGTGCTGCAGCGTGAATTCGGCTACACGACCATCGTCGTCACCCACGACCAGGTCGAGGCGCTGTCGCTGGCAGACCGCCTCGCGGTGATGGACGCCGGCGTCGTCCAGCAGTTCGGCACGCCCGACGAGGTGTTCGACGACCCGGCGAACCTGTTCGTCGCACAGTTCGTCGGTGAGCCGCAGATGAACGTGCTGCGCGGCGTGGCAACGGTCAAGAACGGAACCGCGCGAGTCGAGATCGGTTCCAATGCTGGCGGTTTGGACACCGTCGTCGCCGGCGTCCCGGACGGCTCACGCGTCGCGGTGGGTATCCGACCGCAGGACTGCGAACTCAGCTCCGATGGGGCCAACGGCATCACCGCCACAGTGGCGTATTTCGAGCATCTGCTCGAGTTCGGGCTGGCGACCAGCACCGTGGCGGGGATGGAGGAAGGCATCATCGTGCAAACCCCGGCCGCCGAGTCGTACGAACCCGAGCAGCGGGTCGTGGTCACCGCGCCGCCCGAACGTGTCTACCTGTTCGACGTCGAAACCGGAGAACGGTTGCGATGACCAAACTCTTCAACGACCCGGCGCGGTTCACCGAGGACATGCTCGTCGGCTTCCTCGACGCCAACGCACGCTACGTCGCAGGCGTCCCCGGCGGAGTGGTGCGCGCACACAAGACCCGCCCCGGCAAGGTCGCGGTGGTGATCGGCGGAGGCTCAGGACACTATCCGGCCTTCTGCGGAACGGTCGGGCCCGGGTTCGCCGACGGTGCCGTGGTCGGCAACATCTTCACCTCGCCCTCGGCCGAAGATGCCGGTTCGGTGGCACGGGCCGCTCACGGCGACGCGGGCGTGTTGTTGACGACCGGGAACTACGCAGGCGACGTGATGAACTTCGGGCTCGCCGTCACCCAGTTGCGCAGCGAGGGCATCGACGCCCACTACTTCGCGGTCACCGACGATGTCGCCAGCGCCCCGAAGGGTGACGAGACCAAGCGACGCGGGATCGCGGGCGACTTCACGGTTTTCAAGTGCGCGAGCGCTGCGGCCGAAGACGGACTCGACATCGGCGACGTCGTCCGGGTCGCCGAGAAGTCCAATGCGGCAACCCGCACACTCGGTGTCGCGTTCGACGGCTGCACCCTGCCCGGCGCCGACGAGCCACTGTTCACAGTCCCCGAAGGGCAGATGGGGCTGGGGCTCGGGATCCACGGGGAACCTGGCGTCGCCGAACAGCCCATGCCCACCGCCGCCGATCTGGCCGCCACGCTGGTCGACGGTGTGCTCGGTGACAAGCCGGACGCCGAGTCTCAGCGAATTGCCGTGGTGCTCAACGGGCTTGGCCGTACCAAGTACGAAGAACTCTTCGTCGTCTGGGGTGCAGTGGCCAGCCTCCTGCGCGACCGCGGCTTCGTCGTCGTCGAGCCGGAAGTCGGGGAGCTGGTCACCAGTCTCGATATGGCGGGTTGCTCGCTGACCGTGATGTGGCTCGACGACGAACTCGAACGATACTGGACCGCGCCGGCCGACACGCCCGCGTACAAGAAAAATCCGGCAGGCCTGGCTGCGGTAGCCGGGGAGCAGCGCACCGCAGCGGATAGCCAAACCCCCAGTGCGGCAGTTGATCTGCGCGCGGACTCCGACGAAGAGGGCCGCAGCGGCGGCAGGCTGGTAGCGCGGGCGTTCGAGGCGATGGCCGAGATGTTGGCCACTGCAGAGGAGGAACTCGGCCAGATCGACGCCATCGCCGGCGACGGCGACCACGGCCGCGGGATGGTCAAGGGGAGCTCGGCCGCGCAATCTGCTGCGGCCAAAGCGGTCGAAGACGGCGGTGGCCAGGGCGCCGTGCTCGCCGCTGCGGGTACCGCGTGGGCGGCCAAGGCCGGAGGCACGTCCGGGGTGCTGTGGGGCGCGATGCTCAGCGCGCTCGGAGCCCGTCTTGGAGACACGGGACGGCCGGACTCGGCCACCGTCGCGGCAGGCATGCGCGACGGCTACGACGCGCTGACCAAGCTCGGCGGTGCCTCGCCGGGAGACAAGACGATGCTCGACGCGCTGCTGCCGTTCGTCGAGGAACTCGAGCGACGGGTCGCTGACGGCGAACCGTGGCAGCACGCGTGGGCGGCGGCCGCGCAGGTCGCCGGCGACGCGGCACGCGCCACGGCGGACATGCGACCGAAAGTCGGCAGGGCCAGGCCGCTCGCCGAACGCAGCGTCGGGACGCCAGACGCCGGCGCGACATCCCTCGCCATGTGTGCGGCCACCGTTGCGGACTGCTTCACGCTGGCGTCCAAAGGAGACCGCTGACATGACTTCTGGGCTTCGGATAGTCGTCGGCTCCGACGATGCCGGCTACGAATACAAAGAGGCGCTCAAAGGTGACCTGCTCGGCGACGACCGCGTCGCCGAGGTCATCGACGTCGGCGTGGGCGCCGACGACAACACGGCCTACCCGCATGTGGCGGTGGCGGCGGCGCGCATGGTGGCCGAAGGCAACGCGGACCGGGCGCTGTTGGTGTGCGGCACGGGGCTAGGCGTGGCGATCAGCGCCAACAAGGTGCCCGGCATCCGCGCCGTCACGGCGCACGACAGCTTCTCCGTCGAGCGGTCGGTGTTGTCGAACAACGCTCAGGTGCTCTGTTTCGGTCAGCGCGTTGTCGGCCTCGAACTCGCCCGACGACTCGCCCGCGAGTGGTTGGGATACGAGTTCGATCCACAAAGTGCGTCGGCTGACAAGGTGGATGCGATCGGAGCGTACGAGCCGAGCACGCGGTCGGCCGCGGGATGACGATGGCCGAGATACTTCTCGAATGTACCGATGTTTCAAAGAGTTTCGGCGGTGTGCCGATCCTCAAGGCGGTCACCCTACGGCTCGAGCCAGGTACGGTGACCGCGCTGGCCGGCGAGAACGGCGCGGGCAAGTCCACGTTGATGAAGATCATCAGCGGGCAGTACAGCGCAGACGAGGGCACCGTGTCGGTGAGCGGCAGCGCGCTGACGCCTGGGAATCCCCGCGATGCCGTCCGGCACGGGGTGGCGATCGTCCCGCAGGAGCTGGCCTCCATCGAGGACATGACGGTCTACGAGAACCTCTTCGTCGGGCGTGAGTTGCGCCGCGGACCGTTTCTGAACCGGCGCGCGATGATCGCCGAGGCCCGCCGGACGCTCGGCTTGTTCGACGTGCCCATCTCGCCGACCGCACGGATGGGCAGCCTGCCCGTCGGGCTGCGACAGATCGTCGAGATCGTGAAGGCCGCCCGTACCGGCGCGCGCGTCATGATGCTCGACGAGCCGACATCGGCGATCTCCGAACGCGAGGTCGAAGGTCTCTACCGCATCGTGCGCCGCCTGCGTGACCAGGGGGTGGCGATGGTTTACACCACGCACAAGATGGCCGAGATCCGGGCCATCGCCGACCGCGCAGTGGTGCTCCGCGACGGCGGACTGGTCCTGGACAGTGCGATCGCCGAGGTGTCTGACGACGAAATCGTCACCGCGATGATCGGCCGCGAACTCGACACCCTGTTCCCGCAGCGCCCACAGCACGGCACCGACACCGTCCTCGAGGTGCGCGACCTGCAGGTGGTCGGCGCCTCCGGTCCAGTCTCGTTCTCAGTGCGCGCCGGCGAGATCCTGGGCCTGGCCGGGCTGGTCGGCGCGGGCCGCACCGAGCTGCTCGAGGCGATCTTCGGCGCGCGCCGCAGCACCGCCGGATCGGTGCTGGTGCAGGGCAGACCGGTCAAGCGCAACCAACCCGCCGCCGCGATAACCGCGGGCATGGCGATGGTGCCCGAGGACCGCAAGCTCAACGGCGCAGTCCTGTCGATGAGCGTGCTCGACAACGGAACGCTGCCGCGACTGTCGGCGTTCTCAGTGGCCGGGTGGCTGCGCGGAAAGACCCGCAGCACAGCGGTTTCGGACGTGATGTCGGCGGTGCGCCTGCGTAGCCGCGGGCTCGGACAGGAAGTAGGCACGCTCTCCGGCGGTAACCAGCAGAAGGTAGTGCTGGCGAGGTGGCTGACCGGTGATGTCAACGTGCTGCTCCTCGACGAACCCACCCGTGGAGTCGACGTCGGCGCCCGCAGCGAGATCTACCGCATCATCACCGAATTCGCGGCGAACGGCATGGCCGTGGTGATGGCTTCGTCGGACATGCCCGAAATCGTGGGGTTGTCCCATCGGGCGTTCGTGATGCGCGCAGGCGTGCTCGTCGGCGAGCTCGACCGCGACGCGCTGGACCATCCAGCGGTCCAGGAGTCCGTCTTCCGGATGGCCACCGCACTGGATGCATCGTCGGCCCCCGCACCGGCCGACACAGATCAGGAGGCTGCATCGTGACCACCAAGCTCGACGGTGAAGAGACCGCGCCAGCGCGCACCCGCAGCGTGGCTTCGCCCGCAACAGGTGAGCCGGTACGGCTGTTCTCCCGCGGATGGTTCGCCGGCTTGGCGCTGCGCTACGCGATGGTGCTGGTGATGCTGCTCGTGATCGCCTACTTCAGTTACCGCAGTGCACGATTCAGCACCGTCGACAACCTCGTCACCATTCTGGTAGCGGCCGCACCGTTCGCGCTGATCGCGCTGGGACAGACGTTGGTCATCCTCACCGGAGGTATCGATCTGTCGGTCGGAAGCGTCATCGCGGTGTCGGCGATGGCGGCGGCGGCAACCGCCAAGGCCGATCCCGGACAGGTGTGGCTGACCGTCGTGGTAGCGATGATGGTTGGGCTCGCGGTGGGTTGCGTGAACGGAATCCTGGTGTCGCGCATCAATGTTCCACCGTTCATTGCAACGCTGGGCACCTTGACTGCCGGATCCGGGCTGGCCTACGTCATCGGCGGCGGCGCACCGATCAATGGGTTGCCTGCGGAGTTCGGGTCGATCGCCAACACCAAGATCCTCGGCCTGCAGATCCCGGTGCTGCTGATGATCTTCGGCATCATCGCGCTGGCGGTGGTGATGAAGCGCACCACGTACGGCATGCGGGTGTACGCGGTCGGTGGTAACCGCAACGCCGCCGAGATCGCCGGCATCAACACCAAAAACATGCTGTTCAGCGTCTACGCCTTCTCCGGCCTGCTGGCCGGGATCTCCGGGGTGATGCTGGCCTCCCGGGTGATTTCCGGACCGCCGAATCTCGGCCAGGGCTACGAACTCGATGCCATTGCCGCGGTGGTGATCGGCGGGGCCAGCCTGATGGGCGGGCGGGGCACCATCTGGGGCACGGCGCTGGGCCTGCTGATGATCCAGACGCTCAACAACGGCCTGGACATCCTTGTCGTCCCCGCCTATTGGCAGGACGTGATCAAGGGCGTGCTGATCGTCGCGGCCGTCGCCGTCGACGTGTGGTCCTCGCGCCGCCGAACCGGAACCTGAACTGCCAGAGCGGCGAACCTGCCGATTTCACACAGAGAAAGAGAACCATCACATGAAACTGGGAATCAAGATCGGTGCCGTCGCCGCGGCAGGCGCGCTCACCGTCGGCCTGACGGCCTGCGGGGCCGGTGACACCGAGGCCAAGAAGGGCACCACCCGAATCGGCGTGACCGTCTATGACATGAGCTCGTTCATCACCGCGGGCAAAGAGGGGATGGACGCCTACGCGAAGGACAACAACATCGAATTGCTGTGGAACTCGGCCAATCTCGACGTATCCACGCAGGCCAGCCAGGTCGACTCGATGATCAACCAGGGTGTCAGCGCCATCATCGTCGTTCCCGCTCAAGCGGATTCGCTGGGGCCGCAGGTCGCCGCTGCCAAGGCTAAGAACATCCCGCTTGTGCCAGTCAATGCGGCGCTGAACAGCAAGGACGTCGCGGGCAACGTTCAGCCCGATGACGTGGCGGCCGGCGCGCAGGAGATGCAGATGATGGCCGATCGCCTCGGCGGGCGCGGCAACATAGTGGTGCTTCAGGGTCCGCTGGGGCAGTCCGGCGAGCTCGATCGCAGCAAGGGCATCGAGCAGGTGCTGGCCAAGTACCCCGATATCAAGGTGCTCGCCAAGGACACCGCCAACTGGAAACGCGACGAGGCGGTCAACAAGACGAAGAACTGGATCTCGGGCTTCGGACCACAGATCGACGGAGTCGTCGCGCAGAACGACGATATGGGCCTCGGTGCACTGCAGGCGCTCAAGGAGGCCGGCCGCACGGGCGTGCCGATCGTCGGTATCGACGGTATCGAGGATGGCCTCAACGCGGTCAAGAGTGGTGAGTTCATCGGCACCTCACTGCAGAACGGCACCGTCGAACTTGCCGCTGGCCTTGCGGTGGCCAACAAGCTCGCCAAAGGCGAACAGGTGAAGACCGATCCGGTTTACATCATGCCCGCGATCACCAAGGCCAACGTCGATGTCGCGATCCAGCACGTGGTGACCGAACGCCAGCAGTTCCTGAAGGGTCTCACCGAGTTGACCAACCGCAACCTCGAGACCGGTGACATCGCCTACGAAGGTATCCCCGGTCAGAAGCAGCCGTGATCGGAGTGTCGAAATGTCC
>DATJIX010000489.1:0-3448 GCA_035492865.1 Mycobacterium sp.
CACACCGACGATGCGGCGGTCGGCGCGCTGTTTGCGCGGGTCGAAGAGGAAAGCGGCCGGCTCGATCTGTTGGTGAACAACGCTGCGGCCATTCACGACGATCTGACCAATCCAAAGCCGTTCTGGGAGAAGCCACTCGAACTGGCCGACGTTCTCGACGTCGGGTTGCGGTCGGCCTATGTGGCCTCGTGGTGCGCCGCGCCATTGATGGTGCGTCAGGACCGTGGTCTGATCGCGTTCACGTCGTCGCCTGGGTCGGTGTGCTACATGCACGGTCCTGCCTATGGCGCGCAAAAGGCAGGGGTGGACAAGATGGCGGCGGACATGGCCGTGGATTTCCGTGGCACCGGGGTCGCCGCCGTTTCGATCTGGATGGGCATCCTGCTCACCGAGCGATTCCGCAGGGCCTTCGACGGTCACCCCGAAGCTCTCGCCGAAACCGCCAAACACGCCGAAACCCCGGAATTCATCGGTCATTTGATCGACGCGCTCTACCGCGACCCCGGCCTCGCCGAGCTGTCAGGGCACACCGTGATCGCCGCGGAACTCGCGCAGCGGTACGGCATCACCGACGAGGAGGGCCGCCGGCCGCCGTCGCACCGGGAGATGTTGGGCGCGCCACGAGAGCCGAGTACGGTGGTCGTGCGCTGAGCCTCAGGCGTGCGCGCCTCCGTCGACCCCGCTCCGGTCACGATGATCGTGCGGTCCTCGAACCTTTTCATACTCGGTCGCTTTCCTCAGGCAGGTTGAAGGATGTTGAGATCGCCGATTGCGATCTGGACATCGAAGTGACGGTGAATGATTCGCCATCCGTCGGCAGTGTGTACGTGCCGATCCTGGTACGTACCGATTGCCTCATACGGGGTCAGGTCGGCACGGTCGCCGGCCCCGATGTGCAGGACGCGGGCCTTCGTTGAGGACTCGGCGTGATCGCCGTCAATGGAGATTTGATAGTTGCCGAGCAGATGCTGCGACGGACCGCATGGGTCCAGGTAGCTGCGGATGGACTTGACGATCGCCGTCCGTCCGGTGAGCGCGAGTCCGTAGACGGCTGTGGCGTCCGGGTGGAATACATCGTTCAGGCCCAGCCAATTTCGCCCGTCAAGGCACATGGCATAGGTGTTGAGAACATCGATGATCGCCTGGCGCTGGGCGCAGTCGCAAGCCACGGGACTCCTTCAGGCCAGCTGGAAGGCGCTGAGCGGCGCCTCGTTCGGGTAGATCGCAGGCCCGCCGAGGTCGTAGGCGGCGTTGAGGGTGCGGATGAACTCAGGATCGTGCAGCGGATCGTCGGGCATCGCCAACGTGATGCCTTGCGCGTTGACGTCTTTCACTAGGGTGTCGATGGCCCGCTCGACGGTCAGGTCATCCGAGCCCTCCATGTTCTTCTTGAGCTCCTCGTAGTCGGAGAACACCTCGGCCGACCAATGCACGAGAAACCGCAGTTCACTGGTGCGATGGGTGGCGATGACGTCGTCGCCGTTCTTGAGCAGCCAGTGATCGCGGTCCGCGGGGTCGCCGGTGAAGACGGTGTCGAACGCGAGCCCGGCGGGCGTCTGCTGGTCGAGCGGGCCGTTGGCCTCTCCGCGGTGCACCATCATCTCGTTCTGCACCACCACACCCCGGTTGAACACGGGCGGCAGCAGCCGCTGGGGCGCCTTGAGCGGGCCGTCGGGCCAATACGTGAAGCCGCTGCCGCTATCGAGCGAGAACCAGGTGATCACCTGCGCCATCTTGATCAAGTAGTCCTGGAACAGTCCCGACTTGCCCATCACACTGCACAGCCACGTGGGCGCATTCTCATGGCGCACCCCGCGGAAGCTCGGTGAATCCAGGTGGCCCGGATCGCGGTTGGCGCACGGACCGTTGATGTTGAACAGCATCAGCTCGGGCTTGGCGTACTCGGCGTTCCAGTACCGCTTGGCGTATTCGAGGAACTCGGCGTTGTAGAAGCAGTCATGAATCTCCGGGTAGAGCACCGCACCGTAGTTGGCGAGATAGCCGCGAAAGGTCGGTGTCAGAAAGAGATCCAGCGACGGCTCGAAGCCTTCGGGGAACGCGCCGCTCATGGTGGCCATCAGCTCGTCGGCCGACGCGAAGTGTTGGGCGATGATGAGCTTCCATGGGCCCTGGGTGCGCACGACGTCGAGCAGTCGCTCCCGCTCGTCGTTGGTGTACACGTTGTCGATCTCCTTCGGCGGCGATGCGGGCCGCAGCACATCGGATAGCTCGCTTCGCCGCTCCTGGGTGAGCATGTGGTCTCCTCGGTGTCGTCGTTGACTTGAGTGTGCGGTGGATCGACTGCCGGTGGACCGTGCAAGTTCCGGTGATCGGGACGCTAAAAGGGCAGCGGGTTGGCGAATTTCGCCCGCAGCAGCAGGCCGATCTCCGCGATCGCGAGCCTGCCGCGGGCGGTGGCGTCCGACCGCATGAGGAAGCCGTGGTAGGACCCCGGGTAGCGCGTGAGGGTGGTTTGCACGCCGGCGTCGCGCAACCTTGCGGCGTAGCGCTCACCCCAGTCACGGATCGGGTCGCATTCGGCTGTCACGACGATGGCGGCCGGTAGCCCGGTCAGATCGGGGGCGTACGCCGGTACGCGGTACGGGTCGTGGGGCGCGCCCGCGCCTGCGTCGGCGAGATCATGCATGAAGACGATGTCGTCGTGGCTGAGCATCGGCGCGTCGGCGAGCGCCATGATCGACGGTGCCGCCATGTCCCTGTCGAGCCCGGGGTACATCAACACCTGGCAGCAGATGGGTGGCCCGGCGCGATCCCGCGCAGCCAGCGCCACCGCCGCGGCCAGGGAGCCTCCCGCGCTGTCGCCGGCCACCACCAATCGGGCCGCATCAACCCCGATCTGATCGGCGTGCCCGGCCACCCACACCGTCGCGGCGTACGCATCGTCGAACTGGGCGGGCGGAGCAGACTCCGGGGCGAGGCGGTAGTCCACGGACACCACCGTGGCTGCTGACGCCGCCGCCAGTGCGCGAGCCAACGGCTCAAATGAGTGGTTGGAGCCCAAAACCATTCCGCCGCCGTGGAAATAGACCAACACGGGTTGGCCGGGCTCCGGTGTCGGCCGGTAGATCCGAATGGGAATCGGTCCGGCTGCCCCTGGGATCGAGCAGTCCTCGATGTGTGCCATCGACGCCATGTCGGGGGGACGCGGTGCGGACTCGATGGCGTTGCGCACAGCGGCCAGGCCGCGGTGCCGCATGGGCGGGACGTAGCCGAAGGATTCGACACGTGCGGCCGCGTCGGGATCGAGCTTCATGCGTTTCCGGAATCGAATCGGCGCCGTGTGCGAAGGGCCGGCGGACGTTGAGAGGCAAGGATTTCAGCACGCTCGGCCATGGCCGAGCCGACATAGTCGGGTTGGGTCAACAGATAGAAGCGACCGGCGGCGGCCTGGTCGAACACCACCTCGGCGGCCGCGAGCGGATCCATT
>DATJIX010000490.1:0-6797 GCA_035492865.1 Mycobacterium sp.
GTCGGCATCATCGTCGAGCACTTCCAGACGCAAAACATCAAGGCGCAGTTCGGATTCTGAGCTCGCTACACTCGATGCAGTGTCAGCCAGCCTCGGGGTGTGCTGTAGCCGCACCCCGGCGAGCGGTGTGACTGCGACCACGTCTCCATCACATATCTCCGCTCTGACGGGCCTGCGCGCGGTCGCGGCCCTGCTCGTCGTCGGCACCCACGCGGCCTTCGCAACGGGCAAGCTCAGCCATGGCTACCTCGGAGGGATCTACGCTCACCTCGAGGTCGGTGTCGCCATTTTCTTCGCGCTCACCGGCTTCCTGTTGTTCCGCCCGTGGGTGCGCGCTGCGGCCAGCGGCTCCGCACCGCCCGACCTGAGCCGGTACGCATGGCACCGGGTGCGACGCATCCTGCCCGGCTACGTACTGACGGTGTTGGCGGTCTTCGCGCTGTACACCGTTTTCACTCCCGGTCCCAACCCCGGCCAGACCTGGTACGGCTTGCTGCGCTACCTCACGTTCACGCAGATCTACACCGACGACTACCTGATCACCCTGCTGCACACGGGGCTGTCACAGATGTGGAGCCTGGCCGTCGAGGTCTCTTTCTACGCCGTGCTCCCCGTGCTCGCCTATGCGCTGCTGCGCAACCAGTGGCGACCGCGGCGAGCACTCGCCTCCCTCACAGCGCTCGCCGCGATCACCCCGCTGTGGCTCTTCGTCGTCTCCACCACCCAGCTGTTGCCGAACTCGGCAGGGATGTGGCTGCCCGCGCACATCGCGTGGTTCGCGGGCGGCATGGCGTTGGCGGTTCTCGAAGCCACCGGCGCGCGGTGCCACCCCGCCACCGTGATCTCTGTGGCGATCGCGCTCTACCTCACCGTGTCGGCCACGACCGCTCCGGTGACCAAGTCGCTGATCTACGCGGCCATCGCCACGCTCGTGGTGGCTCCGGCGGCGCTCGGCTCCAAGGAGCGGTACACAAAGCTTCTGAGCTGGCGGCCGGTGGTGTGGCTTGGCGAGATCTCCTACGAGGTCTTCCTGCTGCACGTGCCGATCATGGCGGTGACGATGAGCCTTGTGCTGCGCTGGCCGCTGTTCACCGGCTCACTGCCGGGCCTGATTGCGGCGACGCTGGCGCTGACGATTCCGGCGGCATGGGTGCTTCACCGGCATACGGTCAGCCGGACGACAGGTCCCGCAGCGCAGGCAGCAGCGCAGACAGCGCCCGGCCACGGTGTGACACCGAGTCCTTCTGGTCGGGGCTGAGCTCGGCCGCGGTCCGATACCAGCCCTGCGGCAGGAACACCGGGTCGTAACCGAAGCCACCGTGTCCGCGCGGCTCGTGAACGATGCTGCCCGGCCATCGGCCGCGCACGACGACTTCTCGCGACGAGGACACCAACGCACACGCCGATACGAATGCTGCGCCACGTCGCTCATCGGGTACGTCACGCAACTGCGCCAACAACAGCTCGGTGTTCGCCAAATCCTCGCCGTGCCGTCCCGACCACCGCGCCGACAGCACGCCCGGCATCCCGTTCAGCGCGTCGACCTCAAGCCCCGAATCGTCGGCCACCGACGGCAGACCCGAAGCGCGAAAGGCGTCGCGCGCCTTGGCCAATGCGTTCTCCTCGAACGTCGCACCGGTCTCTGGCGCCTCGTCGAATGGCGCGACATCGTCCAACGACAACAGCGTCAACGCCACCCCGGCGCTGTCGAGCACGCGTCGTAACTCGGACAGCTTCTTGGGGTTACGGCTGGCCACCAGTAACTCGGTCACCGCTTCCACAGTAGTGATGACGTTTTGGAGAAGGCTGTTCGCGTTTGTGGCGATCGGTCAGGGATGTGTCAACCCCGGCAAGCAGTTGATGAACAGAATGCAGGGCGGCGGAGGCGGCGCAGGCGGACCCGGGGGATTGCCCGAGATCTTGATCGGTTGGGTCAACGGAGCGTTCGGGTCGAAATAGAAGGTGTGGCAGACGTTCGTGTCCCAGCCGGGTATTGCGGTCATCCCCGAACCGGGACACCACAACTGGCCGCACTCGCCGTTGGCATTGCAGGCCGGAAGACCCTCAGGCGGCGCGCACGGTGGGACGTTCGCGTTCGACGGCGAACACGCAGGGGCGGCCTGTGCCGTACCTGCGGCCAGTCCCATGGCTGCGGCACTCAGGCCACCAGATACGAAGGCCGCGGTCGCAACCGCGGCGACAAGAGTTCGACGCATGCTGTGTCCTTTCGGAGGACGCCACTCTCGTGGCGTCGCTACTGCAGGACACGTTGCGTCGGGTGCCTTGGAGGATCCTTGGAAGATCCTTGGAGTCGATCCGTCAGCTCCCGAATGCCTTCTTCGCAGGCTCGCCCGACTCGGGCAGCACGCCGGGATACGGCAGCTCCAACGCCTCGCTCTGCACGACGAACAGCTGCTCGCAGGCGGCCATCGCCGCGTCGAGCATCTTGTCGAGCGTCGAACGCGGGAACGTCGCGCCCTCGCCGGTGCCCTGGATTTCGACCAGGGTTCCGGTGTCGGTCGCGACGACGTTCATATCCACCTCGGCGCGCGAGTCCTCCGAGTACGGCAGGTCCACCCGGACACGGCCGTCGACGACGCCGACGCTCACCGCCGCGATCGCACACGACAGCGGCCGCGGATCCGACAGCCGGCCTGCCGCGCCCAAGTACGTCACCGCGTCGGCCAGCGCCACGTAGGCACCGGTGATCGCGGCCGTGCGGGTGCCGCCGTCGGCCTGCAAGACGTCACAGTCGAGCGCGATGGTGTTCTCACCAAGCGCCGCCAGGTCGATGCACGCCCGCAGCGACCGGCCGACAAGCCGGCTGATCTCCTGAGTGCGGCCGCCGACACGGCCCTTGACCGACTCGCGATCCGAGCGGTCGTGGGTGGCGGCGGGCAGCATCGCGTACTCGGCCGTCAGCCAGCCCAGCCCGGAGCCCTTACGCCACCGCGGCACGCCCTCGGTCACGCTCGCCGTGCACATCACGCGGGTCTGGCCGAATTCGACCAACACCGAACCGGCGGGATGAGAGGTGAAGCCACGGGTGATGCGGACCGGTCGAAGCTCGTCGTCGAGGCGGCCGTCTTCTCGTCTGGACACGAGCCAACCCTAACCGCTGGGTCTGACCGAGCTCAGGAGCGCGCGACGTCAAACGTCTCGTTGCACACCACGGCGTGCACGGGACCGTCGAACTCCGCCTTCGCCTCGCTGATGACGTCCTCGCGTGACGTCCACGGCGGAATGTGAGTCAAGAGCAGCTCACCGACGCCCGCGTGCTTCGCGGCCCGCCCGGCCTCGGTGCCCGACAGATGCAACCTCGGCGGCCGCGACGGCGAATGCGTCCACGACGCCTCACAGAGGAAAACGTCGGCGCCTCGGGCCAGATCGATCAGTTGATCGCAATAGCCCGTGTCGCCGCTGTAGACCAACACCGCGCCCGACGGGTCGGTGATCCGCATCCCGTACGACTCGGTCGGATGACACACCAGCTTCGGCTCGATGGACAGCGCTCCGATCTGCACCGCCTGGTTGTCGACCCAGTGCCGGATCTCGAAGATGTCCGAGAAGTCGTCGATCTCGCCGCCCTCGGGCGATGACGCCGCGCCCAGTCGCGCCCACGTGTTGGCAGGCCCGTACATCAGGCCGCGCTGCGCAGCAGGGGTCGGATGGTAGCGCCGCCACACGAACAGACCGGGAAGATCCAGGCAGTGGTCGGCGTGCAGGTGCGAAAGCAACACGTGGACCGCGTTGGGGTCGGCGTGGCGCTGCAATGCGCCGAGCACTCCGCCCCCGAAATCGATGGCCAACGGCGGGGTGTCCGGGGCGGTCACCAGGTAGCCCGAGGCTGGCGAATCTGGCCCGACAACACTGCCGGAGCAACCGAGTACGGTGATTCGCACGCTCACTAGCTTGCCATGCCCGCTATCCGCTTGACGAAAACATCGCCCGTTTACGCGATATAAATCATCTTTGGGCGGCAACGTGACGCTGAACAGGTCGAACACCATCGAGAGTGGGGCCGAGGAATCGGGCCGCAAGTGTGGTGAACGCCTCAGGATCGCCGGTCGACTCGAACAGCCGACGCGCCTGCGGGGCGTCATGCGGACGCAGCAAATCGAGCTCCGTGAGCACTCTCAGCAAGTCCTTAGCCGTCTCCTCGGCGCTGGACACCAACGTGACGTGGTCGCCCATCGCCAGCTGGATGAGGCCCGACAGCATCGGGTAGTGGGTACAGCCCAGCACCAACGTGTCCACCTCGGCGCGCTGCAGCGGTTCCAGATACCCCTCCGCGAGGCCAAGCACCTGACGGCCGCTCGTCACACCGCGCTCGACGAAGTCGACGAACCGCGGGCACGCCACCCCGATCACCTCGGTGTCGCGCGCCGCAGCGAACGCGTCCTGATAGGCCCGCGACGCGATGGTCGCCGAGGTGCCGATGACGCCGATCCGGCCGTTGTGCGTCGCCGCCACCGCCCGTCGCACCGCAGGCAGAATCACCTCCACGACCGGCACGGGCGCGTAGCGTTCGCGCGCGTCGCGCAGCATCGCCGACGACGCGGTGTTGCACGCGATCACCAGAGCCTTGACGCCACGCGCGACGAGGTCGTCGCCGATCGCCAACGCGTGCGCACGGATCTCGGGAATGGTCAGCGGTCCGTACGGACCGTTGGCGGTGTCCCCGATGTAGATGATGTCCTCGTCGGGCAGCTGGTCGATGATCGCCCGCGCGACGGTGAGTCCGCCGACGCCGGAATCGAAGATCCCGACGGGTGCCAACGGAGAACTCACGTCGTCAAGTATGGATTGGCCGGTTTGTTCTTACGCTGCTCACGCGCCTTGCGCTCGGGCCCCGACAGCAGATACGCGGCGATGACGCCCGCGATCGCGCCGCACAGATGCCCCTGCCACGAAACACCCAAGGTGCCGGGCAGCACGCCGAGCAGAACGCTGCCGTAGATGAAGAACACGATCACGCCGACGATGATCTGCCAGGCGCTGCGGATGAAGAACCCGAACACGATCAGGAACGTCAGCCAACCGAAGATCAGACCGGACGCGCCGATGTGGTTGGTCGTGCACTGCACACCGACGTAGGGGCAATGTGAACCCAAATCGCCGATCAGCCAGGTGCCGATGCCGCCAAGGATCCAGATGATCGCCGTGGCGAACACGAACCGCGACAACCCGGAAAGGGTCACCAGGAAACCGAGGATCAGCGCAGGCACCGTATTGGCCATCAGGTGCTGCCAGTTCGCGTGCAGCAGCGGCGCGAACAGGATGCCGAGCAGACCGTCACTTTCCAGGGGCCGGATGCCGTTGTCATCGAGGCGGTGACCCGACAGCGAGTCGAACAGCTCGATGACCCACAGCAGCGCGACGAAGGTGACGATCGTGATGCCGCCGACGACCCACGTGGGCCGCTTCTTCTGCTGCGGCGGTGGTGTCGTATAGCCAGGCCCTGTCAAGCCCATAGCTGCCCTTCCAATGCGTCTTCGGCATCATCCAGGCTACCGGCGTATGCACCGGTCGACAGATACTTCCAACCGGCGTCGGCGACTACGAACGCGATGTCCGCCCGCTCCCCCGCCTTAACGGCCTTGGCCGCCATCCCCAGCGCCGCGTGCAACACCGCGCCGGTGGAGATTCCGGCGAAGATGCCTTCGACCTGAACCAGCTCGCGGGTGCGCTTGACCGCGTCGAACGAGCCGACGGAGTAGCGGGTGGTGAGCACATCCGGGTCGTACAACTCGGGGATGAAACCCTCGTCGATGTTGCGCAACGCGTAAACGCCCTCGCCGTAACGGGGTTCGGCGGCGACGATCTGAACACCGGGCACATGCTCGCGCAGATACCGCCCGGTGCCCATCAATGTCCCTGTGGTGCCGAGGCCGGCAACGAAGTGCGTGATCTCGGGCAGGTCGGCGAGCAGTTCGGGTCCGGTGCCCTCGTAGTGCGCCAAGGTGTTGGACTCGTTGCCGTACTGGTACAGCATCACCCAGGAAGGGTTCTGGGCCGCAAGTTCTTTCGCGTGCGCCACCGCCGTATTCGACCCACCCTCGGCCGGCGAGTAGATGATTTTCGCGCCGTACAGTTCGAGCAGCTGCCGCCGTTCGATCGAGGTGTTCTCCGGCATCACGCAGATCATCTGGTAGCCCTTGAGCAGCGCAGCCATCGCCAGCGAGATTCCGGTGTTGCCGCTCGTCGGCTCGAGGATCGTCGCGCCGGGCTGCAGGAGTCCGCGGCGTTCGGCCTCCTCGATCATCCGCAGCGCCGGCCGGTCCTTGATGGAGCCGGTGGGGTTGCGGTCCTCGAGCTTGGCCCACAGCCGGACGTGCGGCTCGTCATCCCATTTAGGCGAAAGCCGTTGCAGCGCAACCAAAGGCGTGTTTCCCAGCGCCTGCAGCAGCGAGTCGTAACGCGTCAACCTAGCCGCCTGCGACGGCGGGCAGGATCGTCACCGAGTCGCCGTCGGAGATCTCGGTGTCCAGCCCGCCGGAGAACCGCACGTCTTCGTCGTTGACGTAGATGTTCACGAAGCGGTGCAGCTTGCCAGGATTCGCGGGGTCGACCAGGCGCTCTGAGATTCCGGAGTAGTTGGCCTCCAGGTCGCTGATCACGGCTTGCAGCGTGGCCCCGGTTGCGGAGACGCGCTTCTCACCGCCGGTGTGGGTGCGCAGGATCGTCGGGATGGAAACCTCAACGGACATGAAAACGCCTTTCTAATACTGCTCAACGATTTTGACTGGTTCTTCGGTGACGACACCGTCGAGGATGCGGTAGCTACGCAACTCGTG
>DATJIX010000491.1:0-2969 GCA_035492865.1 Mycobacterium sp.
CGGCTGGCACGGGCACAAGATGAGCAAGAGCCGGGGCAACCTGGTGCTGGTGTCGCGGCTGCGCGCCGAGGGCGTGGAACCGGCGGCCATCAGGCTCGGCCTTTTCGCGGGCCACTATCGGGCCGACCGGTACTGGAGCGATCAGGTGCTCGATGAGGCGACCGCGCGGCTGCACCGGTGGCGGGCCGCGACTGCGTTGCCAGCAGGGCCCGATGCGACCGACGTCGTAGCCCGGGTGCGCCAATACTTGGCCGATGACCTGGACACCCCGAAAGCACTTGCCGCACTGGACGGTTGGACGACAGACGCGCTCGAGTACGGCGGCCACGACACCGAGGCGCCGCGGACGGTGGCGACCGCCGTCGACGCGCTGCTCGGGGTCCAGCTGTCGCGATGACCCTGGCTCTCAGCGTCTTTCAGGGCCGGGTTGGCGACCACAACGATCGCGGATTCGGTGGTGCGGCGGCGCTGGGTGCCGAGTGGGCACGCCGCCTCAGTGTGCCCCCGACCGTCGTCGGGACGCCGGAACCGCCGCTGAGCACGGACTGGCGGGTGGAACTCGACGCAGCCGTGCCCACCCTCGCGGCGATGTCGCAGCGCTACGAGGACATCTACGCCGCCGGTCGGACGCCGGTGACGGCGTTGACCCGCTGCGCCGTCGCGCTGGCCACGCTGCCGGTGGTGGCGCGGCATCATCCGGACGCGCTGGTGGTGTGGTTCGACGCGCACGGCGACATCAACACGCCAGAGTCGAGCACGACCGGGTACCTCGGTGGGCTGGCGCTGTCGGGCCCGATGGGGTGGTGGGACTCGGGGCTCGGGTCGGGCGTCGCGCCGGCGAACGTGGTGCTGGGCGGGGCCCGTGACCTCGATCCGTTCGAGCGCCGCCTCATCGACGACGGCGTGGTGCGACATGTTCCCGTCGGCCCCGGCTTGTTGGACGACCTCGACGCGGCGGTCGGCGATCGTCCGGTGTACTTCCATCTCGACTGCGATGTGTTGGAGCCCGGTCTGGTGCCCACCGACTACCGCGTCCCGAACGGGCTGAGCTTCGACGAATTGCGCGGTGTGGCAAACCGTTTAGCGGATAACACAATCGTCGGCGTCGAGGTCGCCGAGTTCGAGGAAGCCTGGGCCGACACCGGCGACCCCGGCAATCCGCAGTCACTTCTGGACGCCCTTTCACCGCTCGTCGGGGGCTGACCGGGGTACGTTGACGGCCATGGGTTCCGTGAATGGCAAGGTCGTGTTGATCACCGGCGGTGCCAACGGCGTCGGCGCCGAGGTGGCACGCCGTTTGCACGCCAAGGGCGCCAAGCTGGTGCTCACCGATCTCGACGACGGCAAGCTCAAAGAGGTGGCGGCCGGGCTCGGCGATGACCGTGTGCTGACCGTCGTGGCCGACGTGCGCGACCTGTCGGCCATGCAGGCCGCGGCCGACAAGGCCGTCGAGCGCTTCGGTGGCATCGACGTCGTGATGGCCAATGCGGGCATCGCCACCTACGGCTCGGTGCTGCAGGTCGATCCGCAGGCCTTCCAGACGTTGATGGACGTCAACGTGGTCGGGGTGTTCCACACCGTGCGGGCCGCCCTGCCGTCGGTGATCGACAGGCGAGGGTACGTGCTCATCGTGTCGTCCCTGGCGGCCTATGCGGCGGGGCCTGGCCTTGCCCCGTACAACGCGGCCAAGGCGGCGGTCGAGCACTTCGCCAACGCGTTGCGGTTCGAGGTCGCACACCGCGGCGTCGCGGTCGGCTCCGCGCACATGTCGTGGATCGACACGCCGCTGGTGCAGGAGAGCAAGAAGGATCTCCCGACGTTCGACGAGATGCTGCGCAAGCTGCCCGGTCCGCTTGGCAACACCACGTCGGTTCAGGCCTGCGGTGAGGCCTTCGTCAAGGGCATCGAAGAGCGCAAGCGGCAGATCAACTGTCCCGGTTGGGTCGGATGGCTGCGCTGGCTCAAACCCGTGCTGTCTACGAAGCTGGCCGAGGCGCAGGTCACCAAGGAAACCCCAGATCTGCTGCCGCGGATGGACGCCGAGGTGGCGGCGTTGGGCCGGTCGATGAGCGAGCGCACCGAGTCGATTGAAAAGCATTGATCCGCCGAATCGGAATCGTCGTCGTTTTGGTCGCGTTACTTGCCGCGTGCGGTACGAAGAAGTCGGAGGAGGCAACGACGTCATCACCACCGCCGCCGACTACTGCCGCCGTGACACCCGACCAGGCGCGGGCGATCGCGAAAGAGGCGTATATCTACGGCTTTCCGATGGTGGACACCTATCGGGTGCAGTACGCCTACTTTGTCAACAAGGAAGATCCTGAGTACAAGGGCGGCTGGAACGAGATCCACAACACCGCAAGGGTGTACACGCCTGAGGACAAGGCGATCCAGACGCCGAACTCGGATACCCCTTACTCGTCGGTGGGTGCCGACCTTCGTGCCGAACCGCTGGTGTTGACAGTCCCGCCAATCGAGCAGGACCGCTATTACTCGCTGCAGTTCGTCGACGGCTACACCTACAACTTCGCGTACGTCGGCAGTCGCACCACAGGCAACGGCGGCGGCAAATACCTTCTCGCAGGGCCGAATTGGAAGGGCGACAAACCCGAGGGCATCAACGAGGTCATCCGCTCCGACACCGATCTGGCGTTCGTGCTCTACCGCACCCAACTGTTCGGGCCGTCCGATATCGACAACGTCAAGAAGATCCAGGATGGCTATCAGGTCGCCCCGCTGTCGGTCTATCTGAACCAACCGTCGCCGCCGCCGGCTCCGCCGATTGATTTCACTCCGCCGCTGACGCCTGATCAGCAGAAGACATCGCCGCAGTTCTTCGAAATCCTCGGCTTCGCAATGCGATTCGCGCCGACGTTGCCCGACGAGAAGGATCTGCGTGCCCGATTCGAGTCCATCGGAATCGGCCCCGAGGGAAATTTCGACGCCGACAAGCTGAGCCCGGAGATGCG
>DATJIX010000492.1:0-18213 GCA_035492865.1 Mycobacterium sp.
GCGCGACCGCACCGTGGTCTTCGGCGAGTCCTACATCATCGCGGCGTATCTCGACGGTTATTCGACGCGCTACGGCTTGCCGGCGGCGTACAGCGCCAACCGCAGTTACGGGTATTTCCCTGCGCCGCCGGCCGACCACGATACGTTGCTCTACATCGGGCGCGATCCCGCCGACCTTCGTCCGCACTTCGCCGTCGTGCAAACGGTCGGCGATGTCGGCGACGAGATGCACGTGTATCTGCTGACGGGACAACGCCAGTCGTGGGACGAGATCTGGCCGCGATTGCGCACGTTGACGGTGTCCTGAAACCGCTCCGCCGCGCGCAGCGGGCTGGTAGAACAGGTTCTAGTTTTCACCGGCGAAGGAAGGAGTCTTCGATGGGCCAGTTCTCACGCGAGGAGATCGAGGAGACGTTCCAGCGGCATCAGGACTTGGTGGTCGAGATCGGAAAGTCGTGGGACTGGGCCCGATATGGCGAGCTGTTCACGGAGGACGCGACCTACACCGAGCACCTGTACGGCAAGATGGCGGGCCGCCAGCAGATCAGTGAGTGGATCGCTTCGACCATGAACACCTTCCCCGGCAGCGAGATGCCGTTCTACCCCGTGACGTGGTACTCGATCGACGTCGAGAAGGGCTGGGTGTTCAGCGAGATCATGAACCGCATGAAGGACCCCGGTGACGGCAGCATCCACGAGGCGCCGTGCATCACGATCCTGCGGTATGGCGGTGGCGGGCAGTGGAGCAACGAAGAGGACGCCTACAACCCGATGAACTTCATGCCAATGGTCCAGGAGTACATCCAGCGTTGCCACAAGCTGGGCACCATCTCCGACGAGGCGAAGACATTCGCCAAGAACATGAATTGGGAACTGGCTTAACGGGATACGAAGTCGAGCAGAAGGAGCAGTTCCGATGGCACAGTGGTCGCGCGAGGAACTCGAAGAGGCTTGGGCGCGCTATCAGGAGAAGGTGGTCGAGGTCGGCAAGACCTGGGACTGGGCCGGCTACGCGAACGTGTTCACCGAGGATGCGACCTACCATGAGCACGCGTTGGGCGACATGACCGGCCGCGATGCGATCCGCGACTGGATAGTTTCGCAGATGAACATCTTCCCCGGCAGCGAGATGCCCGTCTATCCGGTGCCCTGGTACTCGATCGATGTCGAGAAGGGCTGGGTCATTTTCAAGAATGTGAACACCATGAAGGATCCCGGCGACGGCAGCGTGCACGGCGCGGAGGTCATCACGGTTTTGCACTACGCCGGCGACGGCAAGTGGAGCTACGAAGAGGACGCGTACAACCCGATGAATTTTCTGATGATGATTCAGTCCTACATTCAGCGCTGTCACGAACTGGGCACCATCAGCGACGACGCGAAGACTTTCGCCAAGAACATGAATTGGGAACTGACTTAACGAAATACAAAGTCGTGAGGGTCTGGCTCACGGGTCCACGTCCAGTAGTCGACCAGCCGCCACGGGCTCAGCCCGTAGACCTCGCCGAACTTGTTCTTGTAAAACGAGTGCTTGATCGACGGTTGTGACCACACCATCTTGCGCATCTCGGCCTGAGTGCGGTCGTGCCAGTCTGCGGTCCTTTCCTCGGTGGGCTCCATCGACTGGTGTCCGCCGTCGATCAGGACTTCCAAACACTCTGTGATGTAACGCATTTGGCACTCGGAGTGGAAGATCAGGCTGCCTCCGCTCGCGAGGTTGGTACCGGGGCCGTACATGCAGAAGAAGTTGGGGTACCCGGGAATGGTGATGCCGAGGTAGGCCGTCGGGCGCTCGCCCCATCGCTCGCTGAGTACCTCACCGTCTCGACCCCGAATCGTCATCGGCCACAACACCTTGGTGGCCTGGAACCCGGTGGCGTACACGATGACATCGGCTGGATGGCGTTCGCCGTCCGCGGTGACGACGGCATCGGATTCGATGTGATCGATGTCCGTCCTGACCAGTTCGACGTTGTCACGGGTCAGCGTGCGCAGCCAGCTGCCGTTGTCCTGCAGGGTGCGCTTTCCCGTTGCCGGATAGTCGGGTATCACCTTGGCCAGTAGGTCCGGATCATCGGCGACCTGGCTGGTGATCCATTCGGTGAACATGATCCGGGTGATCTCGTTGATCTCGCTGACCGCCTTCTGTTGATCCGGGTAATCCGGATCGACGTAAGCGGCGGCCAGACCTTTGTCGCAACCCGGCCAGAACAGCAGGAACCGGTACCAACGGCCGTAGAAGGGCAAATGGCGCAGCGCCCACTGCACGCCCGCACCGACCGGCTCGTGGTAGTTCGGATTCGGGAACATCCACTGCGCGGTGCGCTGGAACACCGTCAAGCTGTCGACGGTGTCCGCGATGGCCGGTGCGATCTGGAATCCGCTGGCGCCCGCGCCGATCATCGCGACCCGCTTGCCGTGCACGTCGACGGAGTGATCCCACTGCGAGGAGTGGAACGCTGGTCCCGCGAAGTCCTGCGCTCCTTCGATATCCGGAAGGTGCGGCCGGTCCAGTTGCCCGACTGCGCTGATCACCGCGCGCGCCTGCAGTGTCGTTGTCGCCCCGGTGCGGTCACGCGCGTGCACGGTCCACGTTGCGGTGTCGTCATCCCACGTCGCCTGCGTCACCTCGGTTTCCCACCGCACGTGCCTGCCGATGTCGTGCTTGTCCATCACGCTCTGGAAGTAGGCCTGCAGCTCGGGCTGCTCGGCGAAGAAGTGTGTCCATTGATCGGTCGGCTCGAAGCTGTAGCAGTAGAAGTGGTTTCCGACGTCGACGCGCGCGCCGGGATAGGTGTTCTGCCACCAGGTGCCGCCGACGCCTGCGTTCTTCTCGACGATCGTGAACGGGATGCCCGCCTCTTTCAGCCGAATACCCGCCAGCAGTCCGGACTCCCCGCAGCCGATGACCACGACGGGGAAGTCAGCCGGGGTGCCGCGCACCGCTCGGCTGTCTCTGCCGTCGAGTTCCATCTCCTCGAGCAGCATCGGCACGTATTCCGGCGGCACCGGCTCGCAGACCAGCCAGGCCATCATTTCGCGCAACAGCTCGGGGCCGATCGGCTCCGGCTCCGGGCAGCCGCGATCGCGGTAGTCGGCGATCACCTCGAGCGCGATCTTGCGCACCGCGGCCTTGTCCTCCTCGGACATGTAGCCCTGTACCTCGTTGAGGAACAATCCCGCGGGTTTGAGCTCGCCGCGGATCAGGCCGGGGTCACCCGACATATGCACCAGAGACAACATCAGTGTCGGGATGCTGACGTCCAGCAACGCTTGGGCGATCTCGTCATCGGACGTCGTAAAAGGTTGCCCTGCATGTGGGTTGCGCACCGTTCGGTGCTATCACGCCAGACCCTGGATTGGAACATGTTTCAGAAATCCGTGACGACGGGTGGGCAGGAACCTACGCTCGGGGTTGTGGGTATCGCGACGCGGGTGAACGGAACGGCTCCCCCAGACGTGCCACTGGCCGACATCGACCTCGGCTCGTGGAAATTCTGGGTCCAGGACGACGACCTGCGCGACGGGGCGTTCGCCACGCTTCGCCGTGAGGCGCCGATCTCGTTCCACCAACCGCTCGACACACCTGGGGCGAACGGGGGTGCCGGTCACTGGGCGCTGACGACATTCGACGACGTCTGGTTCGCGAGCCGTCATCCGCAGATCTTCAGCTCGAGCCCGAGCATCGTCATCAACGACGGGAACCCCGACGTCGCGGAGTACTTCGGGTCGATGATCGTCATGGACGACCCGCGGCACCTGCGCCTGCGCAACATCGTCAGCAGGGCGTTCACCCCGAGAGTCGTGGCCAACACCGAGGCCTCCGTCCGAGACCGCGCGCGCCGCCTCGTCGAGAAGATGATCGCCGAGCATCCCGACGGCGCCGGCGAGGCGGTGGCCGAGCTGGCGGGCCCGCTGCCGTTGCAGGTGATCTGCGACATGATGGGCATCCCCGAAGACGACCATCAAATTATGTTCCACTGGACCAACGTGATTCTGGGGTTCGGGGACAAGGACATCGCCACCGATTACGAGGAGTTCGTCAAGGTCTCGATGGACATCGGCGCCTACGCGACAGCGCTCGCCGAAAACCGCCGAGTCAATCCGCGCGACGATCTGACGACGTCGCTGGTGCAGGCAGAAGTGGACGGCGAGAGTCTGACGTCGGCCGAGGTCGCGTCGTTCTTCATCCTGCTGGTGGTGGCGGGCAACGAGACCACCCGCAACGCGATCAGCCACGGTGTGCTCGCGCTGACCCGTTACCCCGATGAACGCGCGAAGTGGTGGGCCGACTACGAGGCCATGGCACCGACGGCGGTCGAGGAGATTGTGCGCTGGGCCTCGCCGGTGATCTACATGCGCCGCACCCTTACCGAGGATTGCGAGCTGAGCGGCGTGAAGTTGGCCGCCGGGGACAAGGCCACCTTGTGGTACTGCTCGGCGAACCGCGATGAGGACAAGTTCGCCGACCCGTGGATGTTCGACGTCGGCCGCTCACCGAACCCGCATGCCGGCTTCGGTGGCGGCGGTGCCCACTTCTGCCTCGGCGCCAACCTGGCCCGCCGCGAGATCAGCGTGCTGTTCGAGGAACTGCACCGCCAGATGCCCGACATCCAGGCCACCGAAGAGCCGTCACGACTGCTCTCGCCGTTCATTCACGGCATCAAGCGGCTGCCGGTGTCCTGGACTCCTCCTCGCTGAGAAGGCTATCCGGCCAGTTTGGCGATCACCGTCGTGTCGATCTGCTCGCACAACTCTTTTGCGTTTTCGAAAACCGCTTGAGCACCGGCACTTTCGAGCTCACCCCGTGACACGCCGCCACTGAGGACCCCGATCGACTGCACGCCCGCGCGGTTGCACGCCTCGACGTCCCACACGGCATCGCCGACGAACACGGCGCGGTCGGCGGCGATGCCTGCGCGTTTCAGCGCGACGTTCACGATGTCAGGCTGCGGCTTGGCCGTGTCGACGTCCTCCGACGATGTCACCGCCGACACCAAATCGTCGCTCGCCAGGACCTCACGCAGGATTGCCAGCTCGTCCTCGGGCGCCGAGGTCGCCAGCACGATCTGCAGGCCCAGCCCGTCGACGGCCTGCAGCAACTCGCGCGCACCGGGCAGCCGCCGCAGCATCGGCACGGTCTCCTTGTAGAAGCGCGAGTGCAGGTCCTTCAGCTGCGACCGGGTGTCCTCGTCGGCGTTGCCTGCCAGCGATTTCAGCAGTGTCGAGCCGTCCATCCCTATCGACCGGTGAATCCGCCAGGCCTCCACCTCGATGTCCGCCTCATGAAAGGCGCGGCACCACGCGTACACATGCAGATAGTTGGAGTCGACCAGCGTGCCGTCGATGTCGAACAGCACCGCTGGTCGGTGTCCTGCCTGTGTCACAACCGATGCCGCTTGCCCGTCGGCGTCTCGGCCTGCACCTGCCGGCGCTCGACGCCCTCGGTGCCACCGAAGTCGTCCTTCGGACCCTCATCGTCTCTGCGCTTGGGGTCGAGGGCATCGGCGCGCTCGCGGTGGGCGTCCAGCTCTTCGCGAGATGTGGACACGGCCTCGCGATGGGTGCGGGCGGTGTCCTGCAGACGCGCTGCTTCTGCCGCCTTGACCTCGGCCTCGGCCTGCGCGGCGCGGGCCCTCGCCTCGACCTCGGCCGCGGTGGCCTCGCGCTTTTCGACATGCTCGGACTTCTGCGCGATTTCTTCGCGCATCTGCTCGGCCTGCGCGTGCCTGCGCTTGTTGCGCGCGCTGCGGGCAAGAAATGCCACCAGCGCGATAACGACGATCGCCACCACGGCGATGACGATCCAGGTGACAGCATTGCTGTTCACGTCGGCTCCTTCAGTCGGTCGGGCCGCTCCGTGATTTACGAAACCGCTAATTTGGCGGATGCCCTGCCGTGGCGACACCTAAACCGAAATGCCCCGGTGTTGCGGCTGTCAGGCGTAGCCTGACAACTTGTGGTGGTGAAGACGATTTCCGAATTGCGCTGCTCGTTTTGCGGCAAGCTGCACACCGACGTCGGCAAGCTCGTCGCGGGGCCTGGCGTCTACATCTGCGACGAGTGCGTCAACCTGTGCGTCGACGTGATCGCCACGGCGACGGACGCCGAACCGCCGTCGCTGCCTGAGTGGGCCACCCTGTCCGATGACGAACTGCTGCAACGGATCCCGTTCATCGCTGCATCGGCAGACAACATCGAGGCCGGCCTTCGCGATCGAGTGCATGAACTGCGCGACCGTGGCGTGTCATGGGCACGCATCGGAGGCGCGTTGGGCATGACCCGCCAGTCGGCGTGGGAGCGGTTCTCTCCTACCACTACTTGACGATCAGCGTCCCGTGCATCGACGCGTGATATTTGCAATGGAAAGCGTATTCGCCGGGTTCGGTCGGCGCGGTGAGCGTCTTCTGTTCCTTGCCGTCCACCTCGACGTCGAACTTGCCCGCCGCGTCTGAAGTTACGGAGTGCTCGGCGGAGTCGTCGTTCTTGACGGTGATCTGCGCCCCTGGCGGGACCGTGACGGGTTCGCCGAACTTCATATCCGCGATCGTGATGGTCGCTGCGCTGGCCGCCGCAGGCGCGGCTTTGGTCTCACTACCGCTGGCTGTGGCGGTGGCGGTGCCTGATCCGCTTGCGTCCGTGGAGTTGCTCGACCCGCCGCAAGCCGTGACCAATGCCGCGACCAGAAACATGCCGGCCCAGAACAAACCAATTCTCTTCATCGTGACCCCTCTCGATTGACCTTCGGGAGAGACACGTTCGACGATTCGAATTAGTTCAACCAAGCGCGATTTCGCTCCGCGGGTAACCTCAGAAGTAGCCGTTGGCCGGCGGCCACACCCCGTTGACCGCGTAGTTGCCTGCGGCAAAGGCCTTGTAGGCCAACGGATTATGGCTGGCCAGTGTGCGGGTGTTTCGCCAATGCCGGTCCAGGTTCAGTTTGCGGGCCGTGGCCGACGCTCCCCCGGTGTCGAAGAGTCGTTCCGTTGCCGCGAGTGTCAGTCGCTCCGCCACCAGCTGAGCCTTGGCTACGGTGACCGACAGCTCAGCCAGTGCGTCCGGATCGGCTTGCTGCCCCCCGTCCACCACGGTGTCGATTGCCGCTGCGGCGGTGAGCACCAACGCCTCCGCTGCCGCGGCATTGGCGGCGATGTCGCCGACCGCCGAAAGGATGAAGGGGTCACCAGACGCGGAGTCCGCCAGCGAATGCGAAGCGGGGCGCGCCTTCTCCCGCACATATGACACGGCATCGTCGTACACGCCGTGCGCGATGCCTGCGGCCACCGCCGCGAGGTACAGCTGCAGGAAGGCGGTCGAGTGGCCCAGGTGCTTGCCATCGGAAACGGTGGTCACCTCGAACGGTTCGACGACGACGTCGGTGAAGCGGGTGCCACCACTGGCGGTGAGCCGCTGGCCGAAACCGTCCCAGTCGTCGTAGAGCTCGACGCCGAGCCGATCGGCGGGCACGATCGCCTGCAGGTCCCTGCCGTCGGCGTCCACCGCGGAGACGGCGATGACGTCGGCGAACAGTGTTCCGGTGGAGTAGAACTTGTAGCCGTTGAGCCGCAACACCCCTTCGGCGTCGGCGAGCAGCGTGGTGTCGGAACTGCCAGGGGCCTTGCCGTTCGCGTCGGTGATCGCGTTGCCGAACACCAGCCCGGAGTTGACCACCGGGAACCAGCGCTCGCGTTCGGCCTCGGAGGCGCGGTTGCTCAACAGCCGTTCAGAGAAGCCGAAGTGCGCCCGAAGGGATTGCGCCACATTGGAACTGCCGCGTGCGATCTGGATGACGGCCGTGAACACGTCGCGCGCGGCCCCGCCGGGTCCGCCGTAGCGGGCGGGTACCCGCAGGGTGAGCAACCCGGCGTGGCGCAACCTCTCGACGGCGCCGTACTGCAGCACACGGTCGCGTTCGGCGGCGGCGTCGTCACGGCGCAGTTCGTCGACGAGCTCTGGTAGCCGCGCCAGCCGGTCTGCGGTGGAGCCGCCGAGCGGCTCATCGGAAAACGCGGGGCGCGCCCCGATGGCTTCAAGCGTCACTGCCGTCTCCTCTTAGCGAAAGTGCGGAATTATCTTGTCCGCGAACCGGTCCAGCTCTGCGTCCAGCGGCTGGAACTGCAGCATGAACAACTCCACTCCGGCCGCGTGGAAGGCCTCGATGCGTTCGATGACCTGTTCGTAGCTGCCGACCAGGCCCGCGAGTGTGCCACCGTTGGACCCGACGCGGCTGGCGCCTGCCAGCACTTTGTACATCTGGGTGTTGGGATCGGTGCCCGACGAGATCTCCGGTCGTCGCTCGGCGTCGACCAGCGCCTGCAGATGTGCCAGTTCCGCGGTCGCTTCTGCCTCGGTGTCGCGGGCGATCACCAAGGCGGACAGGCCGAACCGCAACGGGTCGCGGTCGCGTGGACGGGCGCGCATGTCCTCGATCACGTCGATGGTGTCGGGCAGTGGGCGGCCGTTGATGAAGAACACGTCGGCGTGCTGAGCGGCCAGCGCGCGGGCGGGCTCGGACTCTCCCCCGAAGTACACCGGCGCAGGTGCTTCGGGTGTCGGGCGCACCAGCGCGGGTTGACCGCCGCGGCCGGTGATGTCGACCTGTTTGCCTGCCCACAGGTCCAGCACTGTCTCGAGCCAACGGCGCGTGTAGGCGTAGCGGTCGTCGTGGTCGGCGGCGTCAAGGCCCAGCGCCTCGAGTTCGGGCAGGAACCAGCCGCTGACAACGTTGATCGCGAGCCGACGGCGGGAGATCTCCGCGATGTTGGCGGCAAGCTTGGCGAACACGAGCGGGTTGATCAGCAGTGGCTTGATCGCGCCGATGAGCTCGATGTGGCTGGTCGCTTCGGCCAGCGCAGCCAGCGTCGACCACGTCTCCAGCACGTCATCTTCCACATTGCTGGGGTGAATGACATGCTGCGCCAACAGGGTTGAGTCGAATCCCGCCCGCTCCGCGCGAACCAGGAGGTCGCGGTTGCGCCGGTAGCCGGCGTCGGGCGCATCGGCCGGATGGTTGCGGGCGCCGTGGTTTCCGTATACGGGAGCCCAGACGCCGAACCGTGGTGCGGTCATGAACTGGTCAGGTAGCGATGGCGTTCCCAGTCGCTGACGTGGTTGGAATACTGCTGCCACTCACTGCGGGCGATGGCCGCGAAGTCGCGCACGGACTCCGCACCGAGGATGTCGAGGATCGTGTCGTCCTGGGTGGCAAGGGCCAGCGCGATACCGAGTGACTCGGGTAGCGGTGTGCCGGTGAAGTACAGGTTGCCGCCTTCGGATTGCGGCGGCTGCCGCTGCGCCTCCAGCCCGGCGACCACGGCAGCCAGCGCCGAGGCCACCAACCAATACGGGTTGGCGTCCGAGGCCCCGCTGCGCAGTTCGATACGGGTGGCTGCTGGATCCGACTCGATCAGCGATCGCACTGCCGCGCTTCGGTTGTCGCGGCTCCACGTCACTGTCGCTGGCGCGAACGAGTCAGGGACGAACCGCCGGTACGCGTTGACCGAGTGGGCTCCGAACACTGTGATCGACGGCAGATGTTCCAGGAGTCCCGCAATCGCGTGCAACGCCACCTCGTTCTCTGCGCCGTCGTGTGGGGCGAAAGCCGCTGCGCCGTCACGCCACAACGAGATGTGCAGGTGCTGGGAGCTACCGGAGTGCTCGGAGAACGGCTTGGCCATGAAGCTGGCGACCTTGCCGTGCCTGCGGGCCACCTCCTTGGCGGCGTACTTGAGTCGCGCCGCGTCATCGGCGGCCTCCAGGGCGTCGGTATAGACCAGGTTGGTCTCGACCTGACCCGGCCCGTACTCGGTCTGAATGCCCTCCAATCGGGTGAAGGCCCCGAGGTTTTCGTTGAGATCGGCGAGCAGCGGGTCGAGCGCGTTGGCGTTCTCGAGCGAATAGGCGTGGATGTCGCCCTGGAATGGCGTCCCGTCGGGGTCCAGCAGATAGAACTCCAGCTCGACGCCCACCTTGGCGGTATAGCCGAGCCCGGCCAGCCGCGCGAGCACCCGTTTCAGCACAGCACGCGGGTCGAGCAGCGATGGATTGCGATCGTGCGCAACGATGTCCGAGATGACGTGGCCGACGCCCGGTCGCCACGGCAGCAACCGGAATGTGGCGAAGTCGGGCACCGCGAACACGTCGGGATAACCGCCGTCCCAGTTGGTCAGCCCCAGCCCGTCGATGACGGTGCCGTCGGTGTTCCAGCCCAACGAGGCCTCGCAGAAGGCGAAGCCGTGGCCCTTCGCACGGTCGAGGAATTGCCGGGCGGGGATTCGCTTGCCTTGTGCGTGGCCGAACGGGTCGCTCCACGCCACCTCGATCTCGGTCAGCGAGCCGTCCTCGAGGCCGTCGAGCAGTTCCCGTTCGGCCGCCGACGTGTCGACCGTTTGTGTCATGACTGCGTCGCCTTGTCGCCGACCCTGGCGCCGACGACGGCGCCGAAGGCGAACGCGAGCACCAGCAGTCCGACGATGGCCCAGCCCAACACGCTGGAACCGCCGACGAGGTCCTTGAGATTGGCGACGATCAGAATCAGCCCGATCGCCAGCCCCACCAGTCCGAGTGCCGGCGCGATCAGGACCCGCCACAGCGAGTGGCCGCGCCGATCGCGGCCGAAGAACACCAGCACAGCCACCGAGGTTGCGATCAGCAGTAGCACGAATCCGACCGTGGTGGCGCCCGCGAACCAGGTGTAGAACTGCGCGGCGGGGTCGAGGTGGAAGGCGACCGCCAACACGACGCTCACCGCGACGATGCCGGAGATCCACAGCGACGCCCGATGCGGGGAGCCGTGCTTGCCATGCGCATAGCTCAGCGACGCAGGCAGCACGTCACGCTGGGACAGCGCGAACACATAGCGCGACGCCACGTTGTGGAACGACAGGATGCAGGCGAACAGGCTGGTGAAGTACAGCACGGTGATGATGTCGGTGCCGAGGAGGCCGATGTAGCGCTGCGCGGTGTCGGCCAGGAAGGTCGAACCCGAGTCGGTGGCCCGCTGCACGGCTTCCGCATCGCCCCAGCCCGAAATCAGTGCCCAGCTGGTGACGGCGTAGAACACACCGATCAGGATCAGTGCGGCGTAGGTGGCGCGAGGGATGGTGCGCTCGGGGGTGCGGGCCTCGTCGCGGAAGATGGCGGTGGCCTCGAAACCCACATAGCTGATCAACGCGAAAAGCAGTCCGATGCCCAGTGATCCGGAGAAGATCGCGCTGGGATTGACGATGCCGCTCGACAGACCGTGGTCGCCGCCCTGCACCACGATGACGAGGTCGAGCACGGCCACGATCGCGATCTCGGCGGTCAACAGCACGGCAAGTACCCGGCTCGACAGCTCGATGTTGCGGTAGCCGAGATAGGTCGTCACCACGAAGGCGACCGCCGCGAACACCCACCACGGCACTGTGGGCCCGTGGAACAGCTCGACGATGCTGGCGCCCGCAGGCCCGAGCAGGCCGTATACGCCCGCCTCGATTGCCACGTAACTCACCAGTGCAACGAACGCAATGCCGATGCCGGTCGGAAACCCAAGGGCCTTGCGCACATACGAGAAGAACGCCCCCGCTTCCTCGACAAACGGCGTCAGCGCGGTGAAGCCGATCGAGAAGAACAGCAGGATCACGGTGGATACCACGAACGTGGCGGGGAAACCCGCGCCGTTGCCCGATGCGATGCCCAGCGGCACCACACCGCCGATCACGCCGAGTGGCGCGGCCGCGGCGACGACCATGAATACGATGGCAGCCACGCCGAGATTGCCCTTCAGCTGACGTACCGGTGTGGCGGGCTGCTCCCCCAAAGCCTCTGGGGTGGTAGTGGTTTCGGACATGTGTTGGCCGTCCTGTCGATGGAAGTTGAGCAGACGATAGGAGAACGCCAAGGGCGGCACCACATCTGGAGTCACCGTGAGTCATACGTTGTCACAATTGGACACATTCGCCGATCGGCCGGGCTTGCGGCACAAGCGTGCGTCGGTAGTGTTCGGGCGGTGAGCAGCTCGGTGCGCGCCGTCGGCGGCAAGGGCAAGCGGCCGCTACGGGTCGGCGCCACCCCGGTGCCGCACGCCGAGATCCTCGATTTCGTGCGCGAACCGCTGGCGGACCGCGAGATCGACCTGCAGATCGAGATCTTCGACAGTTTCGACGAGCCGAACGACCTGCTGGTCGCTGGTCGATTGCACGCGAACTTCTTCCAGTACCTGCCGTTCCTCGACGATTTCAACCGTCGCACCGGCAACAGGTTGCGGCCGGTGGCGCCGGTGCACATCGAGCCGTTCGGGCTGTACTCCGTTTCGATCCCCGACCTCGGTGCGATTCCGGAATACGCGGAGGTCGCGCTGCCGTCGGATCCGGTGAATGTGGACCGGTCGCTGGTCATGCTGGATCAGCTCGGACTCATCGAATGCGCGCCCACGCGCCGGGGCCTGGCCACCGTCGGCGACGTGAGGTCGAATCCGCGCCGTCTGGTGTTCAAGGAGCTGACCAGCTGGCTGCTCGGCGATCTGCGCGAAGACTTCGACGTGGTGTTCCTGTTCGGCAACCAGGCGATGGAATGGGGCGTCGACACCGGCAGTGCGCTGCACTGCGACCGGGGCAATCCGGCGTATGCCGAATACCTGGTCGCCCGGCCGGACAACTGTCAAAGCTTCGGGGTGCGCGCGCTGGCCGAGGCGTTGAACTGCGAAGCCACCCGCGAGTTCATCACGGACACCTATGCCGGGCAGGTGCTCGCGGCGTTCTGAGTTGTGCTCAAGCCGATATAAACCCTGTCCCCTGCCAGGCGGGGCCGCGACAGTGTTTTTGTGTACCAGGCGGCATCGCGGCCTTCGCGACCACCCGCGGACACCGTCCGGGTGGTGCTGGTCTTCGACGTTCCAGCCGGATCCGCGGAATTATCAAGTCGCACAGTGCAACTGGCTGACGAGTTCGGCCGGATGATCGCCCACTCGGTGCCGGGGGTGCGCGCCCGCAAGGCCGTGGTGTCTGCGGGGACGGCCATCAGGGCCGCGGCGGTCCCTTCGGTGGGCCTGACGATCGACCGGGTCAACCGCGAAGTGTGCGTCGACGGCGGGCGGGTCCGGCTGACCTACCGCGAGTTCGAGCTGCTGTGCTATCTCGCATCGGTGCCGAGGCGACCGGTGTCGCGCGCCGAATTGATGTGCGAGGTGTGGCACGACCGCGCGCATGGCGGCGAGGTGTCGCCTCGTACGGTGGACACCCATATCCGGCGGTTGCGTGGCAAGCTCGGCCCGTACGCGCGGGTGCTGACCACGATCCGCGGTCGGGGCTATCGCTTCGAGCCCGGGCCCGGCGTGCGGTATCTGGCGGCGTGACCGGCTAGAGCGTCGCCGTCAGCGGGCCCATCGGCTTGCAGACGGGCTGTGGCGGATTGCCCGTGGTGGCGCATCCGCGCCCGGTGGCGACATAGGTTGCGCCTGGCCGGTATGGCTGGAAGAACACCTGCGCGGGCAGGATGCCGACTTGCTGCGCACACTGGCCGGGGCCGTCGCTGCCCTGCAACTGCACGCAGGCAACGGTCAGATATGTCACGGAATGGTCGCAGCCCGCGGGTGACAGTGTCGCCGTCACCGTGTTGGTGCCGGAAAGCGGCACGACCTGCGGTGGCGACAGGGTGTACGTGCACGGCGGCGGACTGGGATCGGCGTCGGCGACCGGTGCGGTGCCCGCGAGCGCCAACGCCACCGCGCCGGCCAGGACTATCGGCGACCGGAGCATGCCTGGATGGTAGATCACCGAAGGTGTCGTTCATCGATGATGAACAGACATAGCGTGATCGCGAGAAATGCCGCAGGCAGCCAGATCGCGTGCACACCCCATGTCCGGCTGGCAAACGCGCCGATCAGCGCCCCGGATGCGAACGCGACGATCAACGTGCCGTACACGCCGGATGCCCGGCGCGATTCGGCATGCTTCTCGACGAACCCGTCGTATCCGGCCTCGACGAACCGCATCAGGTTGCCGGTTGTCGCGACCGGTAGGTAGACGAGTTCGCCGACGTTGCGAAACAGGCCTATCTGCATGGCGGCCAGAAACGAGATCGGCACGGTGACATAGCTGTGTGGGACCGACGCGGGGACGAAGCCGATGACGGTGAGCGCGACAACCTGAATCGCCATCGTCCACACCAGCGGTCGCGACACAAAACGTTCCGCGCGGCCGGACTTGATGTGCGACGCCAGTCCGACGCCTGTGATGAACGCGAGCAGGGGCCACACATGCGCCAGCGCCAGCGCCCACTCCCGTTTCGAGGTATCGATGGCGCCGAAGATCACGTTCGCGGTCTGCACATTGGCGAACACCCCGCCGCGCGAGATGTAGGTGTGCGCATCGAGGAAGCCGTTGGCGAGGGTGAGCAGCAGCGCGAACCAGAGGCTCCTCGCGCGTTCGGTGTCCTCGGCCACCCGGACAAACTAGCGCAGCGGCTACCCCGCACCCAGTGCGCTGAGCATCCCTGCCGCGGACCTGGGCCACGTGAACTGTTCGGCACGCCTGCGTGCGCTGTTGCGGCGCAGCGGTTCCGGCCTGCTGATGATCGAGGTCACCGCGCGGGCGATGGCGTCGGGGTCGTTGTCGGCGGTGGCTCCGCATTCGGTGGTCAGGATCTCGGCGAGCGCCGATGTCCGGGACACCACGGCGGGGGTGCCGGACGCGAGCGCCTCGAGTGCCGCAAGCCCGAACGTTTCGTGCGGGCCTGGCGCAAGCGCGACGTCGGCGGTGGCGAGGATGGTCGCTACGGTATCGCGGCAGCCGATGAAGCCGGTGAAGTCGACGGGCAGGCCCGTTGCTTGGCGCTCCAGCCTGGCGCGCATCGGACCTTCACCCACCACCACCAGCCTGGCATCGACACCCGAATCACGAAGCGCGGCAATAGTATCGATGCTGCGGTGGGCGTGCTTCTCGACGGACAGCCGTCCGCAGTGCACGAGCAGTGTCTGATCGGGCCGTGCCCAGCGCTGCCGCACCGCCGTCGAGTGGCGGCGGGGATGGAACAGGTCGAGGTCGACACCGAGAGGCACCGTGACGACGTTCGTCGCGTCGATGCGATCGAACTCTTCACGGGCGAACGCCGTGGTACATACCACCGCGTCGTAGCTGGCGGCGGTCCTGCGGTTGGCCACGTTGGCGATCGCCCGCGCCAGGCGGGCCGGAAGTATCTGTCCGACAAGGCGATCGAGACGCTCGTGGGAGATCATCACGGTGGCGACGTCGTGGCGTCGACCCCAGCCGCCCAGCGAGCGCAGGGTCAGCCGGTCCGACACCTCCAGCGCGTCGGGGGCGAGCTGCCCGAGCAGTGACGTGACAGGGCCGGGCAGCACTGCCCGATAGCCGCCGGTGAACGGGATCAGCCTGGCGGGCAGGGAAATACGCACGACACCCGACGGCAATTCGCGCCACTCCGAGTAACGCCCCGGCACGACGAGGTAGACATCGTGGCCCGCTGCGCAGTATTCCGCGCCGAGCCGGTCGACCGCCGTGCGAAGGCCCCCGGAACGCGGGCCGTAGAAGTTCGCAACCTGCACAACCCGCATGTGATGAATCAGAACCGGCACGCGTGTTCGGTCAACAACGCGACATCAACCAGTAGGCGAATTAACGGCGAACAGACGCAAAATGCCCCTTTTCACGGCGTGTCGAGGGCCTTTTGCGTCTGCTCGCCGGAGAACTAGCCCACGTACTTGGTCATCCAGTCCTGCACCTGACGCCATGCGTCCGCCGCGGCGGTGGCGTTGTACCGATCGCCGGTGTCGTTGAAGAACGCGTGGTTGGCGTTGGGCTCGGTGACCAGCTGATGCACCAGTCCGGCCTTCTCGAGCGCCGCCTTGGCGACCGGTTCGGTGGCGTTGACACGCTGGTCCTGTTCGCCGTAGAACGCGAGCACCGCAACGTCTTTCGAGCCGCTGAAATCGGGATTGTCCGGAGCGGGGCCGTAGAACGGCATCGCGGCGGCGAGTTGCGGTTCGCCCGCCGCCAGCAGCTGCCACGTCAGGCCGCCGCCCATACAGAACCCGACGACGGCCAGCTTTTTGCCGGGAACGCGACGAGCCAGCTCGCCGATACCGGACTTGAGGTTGGCGACGAACTCGTCAGGCGGGATGGTGCTCAGCGCCGCGGTGGCCGCCGCCGGGTCGGTGAACTTCGCGGTACCACCCTGCGCGGACAGCAGATCGATCGCCAGGCCGGAATACCCGACGCCTGCGAATCGGCCTGCCACCGACCGAACCCAGTCGTTGAGGCCCTTGTTCTCGTGGATGACAAGGATTCCGCCCTTGGCGTTCGGCGCCTCTGCCCATGCGGCCTGCAGCTCACCCTGCGGCCCGGCCCAGGTGATCGGATTGGTGGGCAGCGCGTTCGCCGATCCCGGCGGCACCGCGCTGGAGGTTGCCGGCGCACTGGAGGTCACGGGGGCGTTCGAGGTGGTCTTCTTGTCCTCGCCGCACGCGGCGATCAGTGCCGTTGCCGCGGCGGTGCTCACCCCCAGCAACGCGAGCCTGCGCAGGGCTTCGCGGCGGGACAGCAATCCATCGACGTGATCTGTGGCAATTTCTTCGGCGATATAGCGCTGTAGCGGGGTCACATTGGCGAGTATGCCCGTATGAACTGGACGCCGGATGCGGATGCGCTGCGGGGGCGCGTAGCGGTCGTTGCGGGAGCCACCCGCGGAGCAGGACGCGGTATCGCCGCCGGCCTCGGCGAGGCAGGTGCGACTGTGATCTGTACGGGGCGCAGCAGCGTTGCCGGCAACTCGCAGTCCGACTACGACCGCCCGGAAACCATCGAGGAGACAGCCGAACTCGTCACCGCACTCGGCGGCGTCGGTATCCCGATCCAGGTCGACCACCTAGACATCGCTCAAGTGCAGGCCCTCGCCGACCGTATCCGCGACGACCACGGCGCCATCGACATCCTGGTCAACGACATCTGGGGCGCCGAGGTGCTCAAGGGGCCCCCGCCGACGTGGAACAGGCCGATCTGGGAACACGACCTCGACGACGGCATCCGGATACTTCGGCTCGGCATCGGCACCCACCTCATCACCGCCCACTGCTTGCTGCCGCTGCTCATCGCGCGGCCGGGCGGCCTGCACGTCGAAGTGACCGACGGGACAAAGGAATACAACGATCACAATTACCGGATCTCGATCTTCTACGATCTGTCCAAGGTCGCGGTGAACAGGCTCGGTTACAGCCTTGGCCACGACCTCGCACCGTTCGCCGCCACCGCCGTCGCCGTCACGCCCGGCTGGCTGCGCTCGGAGATGATGCTCGACAACTGGGGCGTCACCGAAGAGAACTGGCACACCGCGCTCGATCCGAACCGGTCCGACGGTCCCACCGCTCCCCCGGGATTCGCGGTGTCGGAGTCGCCGCGATTCGTGGGGCGGGGCATTGCCGCGATGGCCGCCGACGACAACCGCGCCCGCTGGAACCAGCGTTCCGTCACCTCCGCCGAACTGGCCCGCGAGTACGGCTTCACCGACCTCGACGGCCACCAGCCAGACGGCTGGGCCGAGGTATAAGCGCAGCTCAGCATCCACAGTAGACAAATTCTCAAATCTGTTCACGGATATCGTTGACACCCGCCAGCACGCGCTGTTCTATGACTTGGTGACCTACGACACGATCATTCGCGGCGGCCGCTGGTTCGACGGCACCGGCGCACCCTCGGCGGTGCGCAACATCGGTATCCGCGATGGCCACGTCGTAGCAGTCTCGCCTGATGAGCTCGACGCCACGGACTGTGCCCGCGTGGTAGACGCCAGCGGCAAGTGGGTGCTGCCGGGGATGCTCGACATCCACACCCATTACGACGTCGAGGTGCTCAACGGGCCGTCGCTCTCGGAGTCGCTACGCCACGGTGTGACCACCGTGATGCTGGGATCGTGTTCACTGTCGACCATCTACGTCGACGGCGAGGACGCCGGCGACATCTTCGGTCGCGTCGAGGCCATCCCCCGCGAACACGTGATCAGCGCCGTCGACGACCACAAGACGTGGACCAACGCCGAGGAATACATCCAGGCCCTTGAAGCGCGGCCCCTCGGGCCCAACCTGGCGGCCTTCATCGGGCATTCCGACATGCGGGCCGCGACCATGGGACTGGACCGCGCCACCCGCAAGAGCGAACGCCCGACCAAGAGCGAGCAGGCCCAGATGGAGCGGATGCTCGCAGAGGCACTGCGGGCCGGCTTCGT
>DATJIX010000493.1:0-7135 GCA_035492865.1 Mycobacterium sp.
GCGCCGCTTATCGCGCTGCTGCTGCTGCTCGGCGTGTATCCCAAACCCGCACTCGACGTGATCAATCCCGCGGTCACCCACACCCTGACCACCATCAATCAGCCTGACCCGGCACCGAAGTTCGCGGAAGGGCCGACACGATGAACCTGCCGACCCCAAGCATCGAATACGGCCTGCTGTCCCCCATGCTGATCGTGCTCGGAGTAGCCGTCGTCGGAGTCCTCGTCGAGGCGTTCCTGCCGCGCCAGCAGCGTTACGCGGCACAGTTGGTGCTCAGTCTCGGCGGATTGGTCGCCTCGTTCGTGGCGGTCGTCGCACTCGCTCGGGACCTGCGCGGTGGCACAGGACGAACAGCGGTGTCGGGTGCCATCGCAGTCGACGCCCCCACCCTGTTCCTTCAGGCCACCATCCTGCTGGTCGGGGTGCTCGGCATCCTGCTGATCGCCGAACGGCGCATTCCCGCGTCTACGGACGAGGAGAGCGGCCGCGGTCTGGATGCGTTCACGCCGCAGGCGTCGGCGGTCGCGGGCAGCGTCGCCGAGAAGCTGGCCACCAAGGCCGGTGTCATGCAGACCGAGGTGTTCCCGCTGACCATGTTCGCCATCGGCGGCATGCTGTTGTTCCCCGCCTCCGACGATCTGTTGACGATGTTCATCTCGCTCGAGGTGCTGTCGCTGCCGCTGTACCTGCTGTGCGGGCTGGCCCGCAGGCGGCGACTGCTCTCGCAGGAAGCCTCGGTGAAATACTTTCTGCTCGGCGCGTTTTCGTCGGCCTTCTTCCTGTACGGCGTTGCGATGTTGTACGGGTACGCGGGCACGCTCGATCTCGGCGGCATTGCCGACGCCGTTGCGAACGGGTCGGGCAATACGTCGCTGGCGCTGATCGGGACCGCGCTGCTGCTCGTGGGTCTGCTCTTCAAGGTCGGAGCGGTTCCGTTCCACTCGTGGATTCCCGATGTCTACCAAGGGGCGCCGACGCCGATCACCGCATTCATGGCCGCCGCCACCAAGATCGCCGCGTTCGGCGCGGTCCTGCGTGTCTTCTACATCGCGCTTCCCGGTCTGCATGACGACTGGCGCCCGGTGATGTGGGCGATCGCGATCCTCACGATGGTGGTCGGCACCGTCACCGCAGTCACCCAGAACGACGTCAAGCGGATGCTGGCGTATTCGGCTGTGGCACATACCGGTTTCATCCTCACCGGCGTGATCGCGCAGAACGAGGCGGGCGTGTCGTCGACCCTGTTCTATCTGTTCGCCTACGGGTTCAGCACGGTCGGCGCCTTCGCGGTCGTCGGCCTGGTGCGAAATCCCGAAGGAGAAGAGGACACGGCGCTGGCCCGCTGGGCCGGGCTCGGTCGGCGTTATCCGGTTGTCGGCATAGTGTTTTCGCTGTTCCTGCTCGCGTTCGCAGGCATACCGCTGACGAGCGGGTTCGTCAGCAAGTTCGCAGTGTTCAAGGCCGCGGGCGAAGGCGGCGCAATTCCGCTGGTCGTCATCGGCGTCATCGCCAGCGCCATCGCCGCATACTTCTACGTGCGGGTCATCGTGTTGATGTTCTTCACCGAGCCACCCGACGACGCGCCCGCGGTGGTCGTGCCCAGCGTATTGAGCACCACCGTGGTCACGATCACCGCGGCCGTCACGTTCGCGCTCGGCGCACTGCCGCAGCCGCTGCTCGACCTGGCGAATACCGCCAACCAGTTCCTGCGGTGACTGAACCGCTCGTCCTGACCGCCGACCACGGCGCGGTCAGGGTGCTGACGCTGAACCGGCCGCAGGCCCGGAATGCGTTGAGCCGCGACCTGATCAGGGCGACGTACGCCGCGCTGACCGAGGCAGACGCCGACGAGTCGGTGCGGACAGTGGTGCTGACCGGAGCCGATCCCGCGTTCTGCGCCGGCGTCGACCTCAAGGAGGCGCAGCGCGACGGGCTGAAGTACTTCGAGGAATTCCGGTCGCAGAGTTGCATCGCTGCGGTCGCCAAGATGCGCACGCCGATCATCGGCGCGATCAACGGGGCGACGTTCACCGGCGGACTGGAGATCGCGCTGGGCTGTGATTTCCTTGTGGCGTCGGAGCGCGCGGTGTTCGCCGACACGCACGCCCGCGTCGGGATCCTGCCCGGCGGCGGCATGACCGCACGCCTCCCCCAGGTTGTCGGCCACGCGATGGCGCGACGGTTGTCGATGACGGGCGAGGTCGTCGACGCGGCCCGTGCCGAGCGCATCGGCTTGGTCACCGAAGTGGTACCCCACGGCCGGTTGCTCGACCGGGTACTCGAGCTGGCCGGCCAGATCGCCGAGGTGCCAGGCCCGACCATGTTGGGGCTCAAGGAGATCTACACAACCGGGGCCGCCGCAGCGGTCGATCCCGCGCTGGCTGCCGAGGAGAAGATCGCGTTCGCCCAGCATCGAGATTTCGACGGCCTCGGCGACCAGTTCCGCGCGGTGACCGAGCGCAACAAACGGCAGATCGGCAACTAGCGCTGCAACGTGAACGGGTCGAACGGGTAGTCCGCCCAGATCTGTTGCGATGCCTGCTCCGGATAGCGCGCCGTCCGCGACTCGACGTCGATGAGCCTGGCGAGTTGCTCGGCGGGATCGTAGGGCGGCCAGCCGGGATCGCCGTGGGTCGCGAACGCCCGCCACGCTGCGCTCATTTCGCGCGATACCGCCTCGGCATGCGGTGCGGCGCCGTACAGCGCTGACCCGAACTCGGATTCGAGCGTGCCGAACACCAGCGGGATCTCGGTGGTGTGCGACGCCCTGATCGGCGAGGCGTCGAAGCAGAACTCGTAGAGATGCGTTGTTCCGCCGCCCGCGGCATGTGCCTGTGCGATGTGAAGTGTCGGCATCCGGTACACGAAGTCGGAGCAGACGAGTTCGTAGAGCCCGGTGTCGTCTGCTCGCGGGTGCGCGGCGCGATAGGCCTGGGCGCCATCGGGTATCGGCGCCAGCGTGTTCAACGCCCTCTCCGATTGTTCGGCGGAGACCGGACCGTTCTCGTAGACGACGAAGTGGTACTCGTCGCGGTTGTGGCCGATCAACAGGTCCACGCCGCGGCCCGCTCCGGCCGCCAACGCACGGAAAGGGCTGTCCGGCAGAATTTCTCCGTCGATCACCGGTCCGAACTGCGCCCGGCGCACCGCTAGCCCGTAGCCCCACCTTTCCCGGTGGTCGATGCCGTCGGTAGCGTCGGCCAGAGCCTGCGGGGCCACGGGCGCCAACTCGGTCGCCGTGGCCGTCCGCCCGAGCTTTTCGGCGACGGCGGCTGCGACGTCGGTGGCGAGATCGGAGCCGAACAGGAAGTTCGGCACGCTTTCGGCGATGCCGCGGTGGAACAGGCCTGCGGCGGCAGGCATCACCATCAGCGTGGCGACCGATGCGGCGCCCGCCGACTCACCGAACACGGTGACGTTGTCGGGGTCACCGCCGAACGCCGCGATGTTGTCGTGCACCCATTGCAGCGCCGCGACCTGGTCGAGCAGTCCCCGATTGGGCACTGCGCCGTCGATGAGCATGAAGCCCTCGCCGGCCACACGATAGTTCGGGCTGACAACCACCACCCCGTCTGCAGCCAACCGGCTTCCGTCGCAATGGGATTCGTCGGATGCGCCGGTGGTGAACCGCCCGCCGTAGAGCCACACCATGACGGGCAGCCCCGATGCGCCGACATCCGGTGTCCATACGTTGACCGTCAGCCACTCATCGGACGACGTGAGCCGCATCGGCTGTGGAGGCGGAGGACCGAACTCGTCGGCGTCGAACACGCCGCGCCAGTGGTCGTGCGGCGCGGGCGCGGCGAAGCGCAGCGGGCCGACGGGCGGTTGTGCGTATGGGACGCCACGGAAGGCGTGCACGCCGCGTTGCCGCGTTCCTCGCACGTTCCCCGTTCGCGTCGGGACGACCGTCACCCTGCGATGATCGCAGATGCCGCCTACAGCGGCCGTGGGGCCGACACCGATTGCGCCTGGATATCGCTTTCGACCATCGTCTGCACGAGGTCGACGAATGACAGCCGCGGTTTCCACCCCAGGACGGAGCGCGCCTTGGAGGCATCTCCGATCAACACGTCGACCTCCGCCGGCCGCATTTGGGCCGCGTCAACCCGGACGTATTGCGACCAATCGTCGATACCGACAACGCCGAATGCCAGGTCGAGAAAATCGGCGACCGAGTGAGCTTCGCCGGTCGCGATCACATAATCGTCGGGCGTGTCCTGCTGCAACATCAGGTACATGGCCTCGACGAAGTCGCCGGCATAGCCCCAGTCCCGTTGCGCCTGCAGATTGCCGAGCGAAATGCAGTCCTGCAGCCCCAACGCAATCCGCGCGACCGCCTGGGTGATCCGCCTGGTTACGAATTCCGTGCCACGGCGCGGTGATTCGTGATTGAACAGCATCGCCGAGCTGGCGTGCATGCCGTAGGACTCGCGGTAGTTCACGGTCATGTAGTGCCCGTAAGCCTTTGCCGCCCCGTACGGCGAGCGAGGATGAAACGGACTGGTCTCCCGCAGCGGGATTTCCTTTGCCTTGCCGAACATCTCGGCGCTGGAGGCCTGGTAGTAGCGGACGGCGCCGTCGGACATCCCTTGGTAGAGCCGCACGGCCTCGAGCATGTTCAGCACGCCGCCGCCCGTGACGTCGAACGTCAACCGCGGGTTCTGCCACGAATAGGCCACGAACGTCACCGCAGCGAGGTTGTACACCTCATCGGGCCGCGCGATGTGCAGGGAGGTCAACAGGCTCGACAGGTCCAGCAGGTCGCCGTGCAACACGTGCACCTCGGGGAACTCGCGTCTGAGCTCGGCCTCCTTCGGGTTGTTCTGTCCGCGGATCAGGCCGTATACCTGATAGCCCTTCGACAGCAACAACTCGGTCAGGTACCAGCCGTCCTGGCCGGTGATGCCAGTGATCAGCGCGGTCTTTCCCCCGACGGCGCTTCCGCCCCCGTTATAACGTCGGCCAAGCTGCACGCCGTTTTGCCCCCTCGTAACGCCCCCAATAAACCAAAATGCGTCTGTAGTTAATCACGATGCGTTCGCTGCTGCTGGGCTTTGCAAATGAATTCCCATAGCTGTGCAGTAGCTGTGAGTTGTTGTGTAAATTCCCGACGTGCAAGTTCAGTGGGTGTTCGCGTAATAGCCACCGAGCGGCGTGAATGAATCGCCGGGAAACAAAGAAAGTTACGGGTTAGCTGGATAAACCTTTGGTCGAGCGTCGTCGCAGAATGAACTCGACCGTGCGCAAGCCGCCGTATTCGGGTCGCGGCGTCGTAGTCATATCGATCTGCCTGCGGGCCTGCTCGAGCACCGGCGTGTCCGTGTCGAGCACCGACAAGTACACCTCATGCGCCGCGAGGGACGCGACGGCGCGGTCGAAACAGTGGTCGTCGATCACTTCGGCGTGCGTGACATCCGGGCCGTTCTCGAACAGCCATCGCGGCGGGTCGGGCAACGAGTCATAGGCCGCCGCAACGGCGTTCGAGAACTCGATGTGGTCACGCTGGTTCGGCTCGCCGGGCGCCCACTCCGCACCGCTGTAGATCGTGAGCACGAGGTCGGGGCGTAGGGCGGTGACGGTGTCGGCGACCTTGGCGCGCAACTCGGGTGTGTTGCGGATCTGGCTGTCCGGGAAGTCCCAGAACTGCAGGTCTGCTACGCCGACGATGGCGGCCGACCGGCGTTGTTCGACTTCCCTCAGCGGCCCGGCTTGCTCGGGCGGCATGCCCGCGATGCCCATCTCGCCGCGGCAGGCCAATGCGTAGTGCACGGCCTTCCCCTGCGCCGTCCACTTGGCGACGGCTGCCGCACAGCCGTACTCCGGGTCATCTGGATGGGGCACGAGCAGCAGCGCGGTGTGCCAGTCGGTCGGGAAATCCTCGAGCATCGATGCCTATGCCACCACACCGTGGACCACGATGGCGGTGGCCTGCGCGACCCATTCCTCACCGAGCGGTTCGTCGGGCAGCAGCAACACCCGCAATAGCGTTGCGCCGCCGATCACCTCGACCAGCCGGTCGGGATCAACGTCGGCGTGCACCTCGCCCCTGCTGACCGCGTCGGCCAGCCGGGTGCGGACTGCCACGAAGACGTCGGCGAACCGGCTCATCACCCGCGCATTGAGATCGGCATCGACGCCCATGTCGGCGATGAGCCCCGGCAGCGCGGCACGCACCAGCGGGCTGGTGAACACGTCACGGGCTGCGGCGATCATCGCGTGGATGTCGGCGGCGATGTCGCCCGGCGGCGTCTCGATCGCCGTCGGCGCCGCGGGAAACGCGGCCTCGTGCACCAGTTCGGCCTTGCTCGACCACCGGCGGTACAGCGCGGTCTTGGTGGTTCCCGCCCGCTCGGCTACCGCGGCCATGGTCAAGTTCGAATAGCCGATTTCCACAAGCAGATCCGCGGTGGCGCGCAGAATGGCAGCGTCGATGCGCGGGTCCCGGGGCCGCCCCGCGCCCTGGGGCTTGTCAACCGATGACGGGTCTGCTTTCATAACGCTACCCACCGTATCGTAATTATCGGCCGAAGGAAGAACTTGTGGCTACTGAACCGGCTGTCGAAGACATCGGCCGCCTCGAACATTCGAGTCGCGATCTGAGCACGCTGCCCGACCTGATGTCGGGCTGGTTGTCTACCGTGATGCCGGGCGGGATCAGGCCCGAGATCACCGTGGAGAGCGGCGTCGACTCCAACGGCATGTCGTCGGAGACGATCATCCTGACCGGCCGCTGGGACGAAGACGGGCGGCGCCGCGAGGAGAAGTGGGTGGCGCGGGTGGCGCCCACCGCCCAGGACGTACCGGTGTTCTCGTCGTACCGGATGGACCATCAGTTCGATGTCATCCGACTCGTCGGTGAGCAGACCGACGTCCCCGTGCCCCGGGTGCGGTGGCTCGAGCCGACGGGCTCGGTGCTCGGCACCCCGTTCTTCCTGATGGATTACGTCGAGGGTCAGGTGCCGCCTGATGTCATGCCGTACACGTTCGGCAACAACTGGTTCGCCGACTCCCCCGCCGCGCGCCAGCGCGAACTTCAGGACAGCACCGTCGAGGTGATCGCCAAGATTCACTCGATTCCGCAGCCGGAGAAGACATTCGGGTTCCTCGACGACGGATCCGAGCCGAACGCGTT
>DATJIX010000494.1:0-4867 GCA_035492865.1 Mycobacterium sp.
AAAACCGTGCCGGGCTCAACGTCCCGAGGGTTCGACTCCTTTGCCTTCCTCCACCACGTGCCTCCGTAGCTCAACGGACAGAGCAGCGAGCTTCTACCTCGCCGGTTTGCGGGTTCGAATCCTGCCGGAGGCTCTCGACGCGCTAGCTTGAGGAAGTGCGTTCTGTTCCCTTCCGCGCGTGCGCTGTCGCGACGGTTGTAGTACTCGCAATTAGCGGCTGCGGGGGCGACCATCAGGGCGGCGCGCCACAGTTTCCCAACCACGCTGGGCGTGGGCCGTGCGCGGTGACCAAACAGTCCGACGTACCGGCCACGATGCGCGACGGCACCGTGTTGCGTGCAGATGTCTACCGACCGCGCACCACAGACGCGGTCCCCGTCATCCTGATGCGCACACAGTACGGAAAGTCGGACGCACAGGCCGGATCGCGTTATCAGCCACCGGATTGGTTTGCATCGCACTGCTATCTGGTGGTCATCCAGGACGTGCGCGGGCAAGGCGCATCGGGTGGCACTTTCAGCGAGTTCACCCACGACATGTCGGATGGCTACGACTCCGTCGAGTGGGCAGCTTCGCTGCCCGGTTCAAACGGCAAGGTCGGGATGTACGGCTCGTCCTATGTGGGCGCCACGCAGTGGCTTGCCGCAGTGACCGCACCGCCGCACCTCGTGACGATCGTGCCTGCCAATACCGCGTCCGACTACTACGACGGGTGGACGTATGAGGGCGGGGAGTTCCGTCTGGCGTTCATCGAGCCGTGGGCGATGGGCCTCGCCAAGTCGGCCGCGCAGAACCGCAACGATCAATCCACCGTTGGCCAACTGAAGGCCGCGGGTGCCGACCCGACGAGATGGATGAATTTTCGCCCGCTCAGGGACCTGCCGCCGATGCAACCGCAAAATCCCGCGGTCGCGCCGTGGTATTTCGATTGGCTCAGACACTCCACACGCGACGACTTCTGGCGGCAATTCAGCATCAGGGACCGCTATCCCTCGGTGAAGGTGCCGGTGCTCGACTTCGAGGGCTGGTACGACGCATTCCTTCAAGGAGGCACCGAGAACTTCGCAGGCATGGTCGCCCATGGCGGCACCGCGTCCGTCCGCGACAATCAGCGGCTGGTCATCGGGCCCTGGGATCACGTGAACTGGGGGCGGGCGGAGTCCGCACCGGCGCCGCTGCTGAAGGACATCGGAGCGGCAGGGGACAGCCCCATCAACGATTTGATGGTGGCGTGGTTCGACCACTTCCTCAAGGGCCAGAACGACGACGTCGCAGGCAAACCCCGGGTCGACTACTTCGTGATGGGTGCCGACACCTGGAAGTCGGCGACGGGTTGGCCTCTGCCTCAGACGAAGTGGACGACGTTCTACCTGTCGGGGCCAGGGCGAAGCGACGAGCGTAAAGGTGAGCTCATCTCGACCGCCCCCGGCGCCCAACCTTCGGACACCTATACCTACGACCCGGCATTTCCAGCGCCGAGCCTGGGCGGTCATTCGTGCTGCGGTGCGAGCTCCGGGCCGCAGGGGCCCTACGATCAGCTTCCCGTCGAACAACGATCCGATGTCCTCGTCTACAGCAGTGCGCCGCTGGACCACGACATCGAGGTGACCGGCCCGATCTCCGTGCGACTGTGGGCCCAATCCAGCGCGACTGACACTGATTTCACGGCGAAGGTGGCGGTGGTCAAGCCCGGCGGAGCCGTCGTCAACCTCAATAACGGCATAGTGCGAACCCCGTTCCGGGACTCGCTTTCGGACCCCACACCGACGACACCCGGTCGGCCGTACGAATATCGAATCCAGGTCTGGCCAACGAGCTACGAGTTCCGCGCGGGTGATCGCATCCGTCTGGAGATTTCCAGCAGCGACTACCCGCAGTTCGCGCCGAATCCCAACACCGGTGCACTCGGCGGAACGGACGCGGTCACTCAGACTGCGACGCAGACCATCCTTCATGACGCGGAGCACCCGTCTGCTGTGACGCTGCCGGTGATACCCGGCTGATCAATTCGGGTTTAAAACCCGCCGCCGTGGCGCATCCTATGAGCTGGCGTCGGTCATAGGAGGTCGCCTGATGGCTACCGCAGACAATGGAGTCGGCACGGCCCAACTCGACCCGGGAGACCAGCGGGTTCAGGTCAGACGCGCCGCGATGGCGAGCGCCATCGGCACCACAATCGAGTGGTACGACTTCTTCCTCTACAACACGGCCGCCGCGCTGGTCTTTCCGCACTTGTTCTTTCCCGCGTCCAGCACCTACGCGGGTGTGATGCAGTCGTTCGCGACCTATTTCGTCGGGTTCGCGGCACGCCCGATCGGCGCCGCCATCTTCGGGCACTGGGGCGACCGGATCGGGCGCAAGACCACGCTGATCATCACGCTGCTCGTGATGGGCCTCGCGTCGGCGGTCATCGGCATCCTGCCCGGTACCGAAGCCATCGGCGTCGCCGCACCGCTTCTGCTGGTGACTCTGCGCGTGCTGCAGGGTATCGCCGTCGGCGGTGAGTGGAGCGGCTCGGTGCTGCTGACCATGGAGTGGGGCGACCAGAAACGGCGCGGATTGCTCGGCAGTTTCGCCCAGGTCGGCGTCCCGGTCGGGCTCGTCCTTGGCACCGGCGGGATGACGTTGCTTTCGGCGACGATGTCGGACGAAACGTTCGACTCCTGGGGTTGGCGAATACCGTTCCTGGCCAGTTTGATTCTCGTTGCCGTCGGGTTGGTGATCCGGCTGAAGATCCTGGAGACACCCATGTTCAAAAGGGTGCTCGACCAAGGCAAGGCCGCAACCACCCCGGTCGCCGAAGTGGTCCGAAAGCACTGGCGGGAGATCCTGCTCTCCGCGGGCCTGCGTTTCGCCGAGCAGATGCCGTTCTACCTGTTCACCACGTTCGTCCTGACCTACGTCGTGCAACGCCACCACTACAGCAAGACCTTCGTGCTGACCGCGGTGCTGGTGGGCGCCGCCGTGGAGCTCGCAACGATCCCGTACTTCTCGCATCTGTCGGATTCGATTGGCCGAAAACGGGTTTACCTCGCAGGCGCGGTGCTGGCCGGGGTGTTCGCTTTCCCGTATTTCGCCGTGCTGACCCACGGCGGGCAAGTGCTGATCTTCGTCGCGGTCGTGCTGTCGATGGTCGTGCACTCGATGATGTACGGCCCGCAGGCCGCACTGATCGGCGAGAGTTTCCCGACGCACCTGCGGTACGGCGGCGCCGGTCTCGGCTATCAATTGGCCTCGGTGTTCGCAGGTGGACCTGCCCCGCTGATTGCGACCTGGCTGCTACATGAGACCGGCACGCCCTACTCGATCTCGGTCTACATCGTCATCGCTGCGGTCATCACGGTGGTCTGTTGCATTGCGCTGCCTGACCGGTCACGTGCCAACATCGAGGACTCGACGATCTACAGCCGGGTCTGACCAAGCCGAGCCCGGGTCTCACGCATCAAGGCGCGGAGTTGTGAGGCTTTCGTTGCACCCGGGCAACACCTGCACACCGGGCGCGAAACGTGCACCGCGTTCACTCGCTAGATGGCAACTATCTATGAGCAGATCGGCGGCCACGAGGCGCTCGAAGCCGTTGTCGCCGACTTCTACGATCGCGTACTGGCTGACGACGAGTTGGCGACATTCTTCACCGGAACCAACATGGCGCGGCTGAGGGGCAAGCAGGTCGAGTTCTTCGCTGCCGCGCTCGGCGCACCCGAACCGTATACGGGCGCGCCGATGCGCCAGGTGCATCAGGGCCGCGGAATCACCACTCACCACTTCACGCTGGTGGCAGTGCATCTGGCCGACAGCCTCGCGGCCGCCGGCGTTCCTGACGGCATCATCGAACAGATCCTCGCAGCGATTTCACCGCTGCGGGACGACATCGCGACGGCCAGCCCGGTGTAGAGATCAGCCGATCTGTTGCACCTCTTCCAGCTTGAGCCCGGTGCTGCGCGGACCGAGCAGTCCGACGTCGAGGCAGAGCAAGACGATCAGCGCCGCGGAGCCAGAGAACACCGCCACCGGACCTAGTGCCGCCAGCGCGGGCACGGCCACGAAGGGCATCACGGTCGACGTCGCCCTGGACAGCGAGTAGCAGATGCCGCTGGCCGTGCTGCGGATCGCGGTCGGGAAGATCTCCGCCTGGTAGATGTGGAATGCGTTCGAGAAGATGTTGGACACCGCGGTGAGTAGGAATCCGGATGCGACGATCAACGCGACGCTGCTCGCCGCGGCGAACACCAAGCCGCACACGGCGATTCCCAACGCCGAAACGATGATCAGGTGCTTGCGCTCGAACCGCTCCACCAGCGGCACGGAAATCAGTGAGCCCAGCGGATAGCCGGCAAAGGTGAGCGCCGCATACCCGAGCGACTGCGTCACCTCGAACCCCTTGCTCACCAGCACCAGTGGTGCCAGCGTGCCGAATCCGTAGTAGGCCACCGTCTGCAGCACCTGGAAGATCACCAACATGACCGTGCGCTTGCGGTAGTCGCGAAACGCGATCCGCAGCACCTCGGCTACGCTGCGCGCGTCCTCCGTGTGGGATTCACTGAACTGTGGTTGGTCCGGCAGCGGAGTTCCCGGCGCGATCTTGGCCACCACCGAGGCGACGACCTCGCGGGCCTCGGCATGGCGGCCGCGGCTTTCCAGCCAGCGAGGAGATTCCGGCAGCATGGTGCGCACCGCGAGCACGAACACCGCGCCGAGACCGCCGAACACCAGTAGCCAACGCCAACCGTCGATGCCCAACAGTTGCTGGTGCGCAACGAGTTTGCCGCCCAGCAGTGCTGCCAGCGGTACCCCGAGAAAGCCGATCGTGTAGGCCCACGCCGTCATTCGCCCGCGGACTCGAGCGGGGACGAATTCGGCCAGGTAG
>DATJIX010000495.1:0-7349 GCA_035492865.1 Mycobacterium sp.
ACCAGTATTGCTCGCAACTTTGTCGACTGTTGCATGATGTCCCTCCTGGTCTCTGTGGCGCGCGTTTGAATTACGTGCGGATGTCTTGAGAGTTCCCCGCTGAACTGGACGATCGCTGGACAGACTCTGGCAATCCGCTACGAATCGTGAGGAGTGGAGTGACCTCCGCCCCGTACAGCAACCCGTACAGCCCACGGCACGACCGGCACCGTCACTGAGGCATCGAGTCGTCACCGCCGTTGTCGCAACGCTACGCGACGCGTTCTGCGCCTGGAGTTACCAATGGGGCCGGTGTGAACTTCGCATCTGGTGCGCGTGTTTTGTTGCGTGAACGGCCCACTGAACGGGTACTCCGGCAAAGGCGAAAGGAACCCCGATGGCCAGTGCCGGTATAGACGGCGGGCGTGTGATGATTTGCCCGGCGTGCGGATACCCACGACTGGGTGCTGGCCTGTGCGCGGCCTGTTTGCAGACACCACCGGCGACGCCCGTCGAGCCGAAATTGAGTACCACTTCTGGTGTTTCGTTCTTCAGTCCAGCTGCTTAACTCGGGCTGCGACGCGGTTGTGCGCGGTCAGGAACAGTTGGTCGAACTTCTCTCGTGACCGCTGAGAATCCTCGTCGCTATCGAACGACCCGATGTCGATGAGCACTTGTTGAGCAAGGGCGCGCAGTTTCACTTGTGACTCTTGGGAGCGCCAGACAAGAAGTTCGAAGGCGGCGTCGGCGGTGATGCGGTAGACGAACATCAACACGCCCTTGACTTGCTCGATAGCGGCGCGATTTTCTGTGAAGTCGGCGACGGCCTCGGTCACGCTGGACCTGAGTTGCTGAGCTGTGGGTGTGACGTCGATGTAGAAGCCTTGCGTGCCAATCACGTTGCCGTTGTCGTCGTGGAGGCGTTCACCCATGACGACGACGTCGCGGGTTGCGCCCTGGACGGTGATGATGCGGTGGCGGGTGCTGAACGGTTTGTGGGTTCGGCGGACGTCGTCGAGGGTCGCCGCCACCTGCGCGTAGTCGTCGGGGTGTTTGTGGGAGAGCACGAGTTCGGTGGTGGGGGTGACGGCACCGGGTTCATAGCCGTGGAGCCGCTGGACCTCGTCTGACCACTCCCAGCGCTCCTCGTCAAAGTAGAAGCGGTACTCGCCGATGGTTTGCAGCGCGCCCCCGGTCAGGGCCTGCTGTAGCGATGCGTTCCCGTCTGAAACGTCGCTCATGGCTGAGAAGTAGCCGGTGGCCGCGTTCGGTAAACGGATAGCCGGCGGGGTGGGTGCGGCAAGCCCAAGGCTGCGCTGTGGTCTCAACGTCAGAGTTGCACCCTGGGCCGACCTAGCGGGGGCGACCAGAGCAACCAAAAAGCGAAGCCCCGCTACGGACGGAGTGCCCGATCGGCATCTCGCGCAAACGCAGTTGAGCCCGCCACCTGTGGAGACATATCGGTGGCGGGCCGCCGTCAAAGCAACTCAGGCGTCTAGGTGCGTCCCTTGTAGGGCGGCACCGCAGATCCGGTGTCCTGTGGGGGAACTGTTTCCGTGTTGCGGTCAGGTTCTGTCTTTGTCGGATCGGTCAACGGCGGGTTGGCGTCCTCGTCGACGGTGCCTTCCGGTCGACTCGTCCCTTCGTTGCCGTGTTTTCCGGTTGTTTCTGACGTCTGGTCGGTGTTACTCATGGTGCCTTCCGCGACCGCCGCTACCTGCAGCGTTCGGTTGTTTGGGTACCCGGGCGCGCGACTGCGAAACACGTTCGAGGGGCGCTGGAGGGCTCGGCAGTTTCCTACCTACTCGGTACGCCTAGCCGCTGCGCGAGTTCCGTCCTTTCGAAGTAGCGTGCCGTCTCCAATGCCGACGGCGAGCCTGCGAGCGGATCGGCGTCGGCTTCCAGCAGCAGGTCGACGATCGTCGTTTCGTTCTTGAACACCGCGCCCGCCAACGGAGTCTGTCCCCGTTTGTTGTGCCGATCGACATCGGCCCCGCGCTCGATGAGCTCGGCGACCGCCGCGTGGTGTCCGTAGTAGGCCGCCAGCATCACGAGGGTATCCCCGTTGGTGTTGGTGAGATTCACCGGTACACCCGCGTCGAGGTACGCGGCCAACCCTGCGGCGTCCCCGTCGCGAGCCATCTCGAACAATCGCGCCGCCAAATCCATCACCTCGACATCGATCGTCATAGCGCACCCACAGCTTCACAGGCCTTACGCACACCCTCGCCGTAGGCGGGGTCGGCCTTGGTGCAGTTCTCGATGTGCTTCTCGACGGTCTCGCGCCGGGCGCCCTTGATGGCGCGCGCGGTGTTGTCGAAGAGCCGCTGCTGCTCCTCACCCGTCATGAGTCGGAACAAGTCGCCGGGCTGCTCGAAATAGTTGTCGTCGTCCTCGCGGAAGTCGAAGTGGTCCGCGGTGGATCCGATCGACTGAGCGGGATCAGCGTAGTCGGGCTGCTCGGCCCACCGGCCGAAGTTGTTCGGCTCGATACCCGGCACGCCGCCCTGATTGCCGTCGACGCGCATCGCCCCGTCGCGGTGGTAGGTGTTGACCAGCTTTGCCGCACGCGGGTAGTTGACCGGGATCTGGTGGTGGTTGACGCCCACCCGGTACCGGGCCGCGTCACCGTAGGAGAACATCCGGCCCTGCAGCATCTTGTCGGGGCTGAAGGAGATCCCCGGCACGAGGTTGGCCGGAGTGAACGCGGCCTGCTCCACGTCGGCAAAGTAGTTGTCCGGGTTGCGGTTCAGCTCAAACTCGCCGACCTCGATCAGCGGGTAGTCCTTTTGGCTCCACACCTTGGTCAGGTCGAAGGGGTGGAAACGGTAGGTCGAGGCATCGTCTTCGGGCATCACCTGGATGCTCACAGTCCACTTCGGGAAATCGCCGCGCTCGATGGCCTCGTAGAGGTCGCGGCCGTGGGACTCGCGGTCGCGGCCGATCACTTCGGTTGCTTCCTGGTCGGTGAGATTCTCGATGCCCTGCTGGGTGCGGAAGTGGAACTTGACCCAATTCCGTTCGCCCGCAGCGTTGATCATGCTGTAGGCGTGTGAACCGTAGCCGTGCATATGCCGAAAGGACCTCGGGATGCCGCGGTCGCTCATGGTGATAGTGACCTGGTGCAGCGATTCGGGCAGGTTGGTCCAAAATCCCCAATTGTTTTCGGGATTACGGAGATTGGTGCGCGGGTCGCGCTTGACCGCGCGGTTGAGGTCGGGGAACTTCAGCGGGTCGCGGTGAAAGAACACCGGCGTGTTGTTGCCCACCACGTCCCAGTTGCCTTCAGAGGTGTAGAAGCGCAGCGCGAATCCGCGGATATCGCGCTCGGCGTCGGCCCCGCCGCGCTCGCCGGCGACGGTCGAGAACCGGGCGAACATCTCACAGGTGTTGCCGACCTTGCTGAAAATCGCCGCTTTCGTGTACCGGCTGATGTCGTGCGTGACACGGAATGTGCCGAAGGCGCCGGACCCCTTGGCGTGCATGCGCCGTTCGGGGATGACTTCGCGGGCGAAGTGGGCCAGTTTCTCGATGAGCCACAGATCCTGCAGGAGGAGTGGACCACGCGCACCGGCGCTCAAGCTGTTCTGGTTGTCCGTGACGGGCGCACCCGCCGCGGTGGTCAGCGGATTGATGTTCTCTTGGAATGCCATCGCTATCTCCTCGGCCGCAGGACGTAATTGGACTGATTCCAATCTCGCCCGGGGGTGGGTATCGCGACAGCATGGAAAGCGACACAAAATCCACAGATTCAGACATGCGCGTCCGCCCCCGGATTTATTGATCGATCAATCAGAGCTGCGGGTATCGAAGCGCCCGTGCCGCCGCCATGCACCGCGCTCGACAGGGTGATCCGCGCGTCGCGGGTTGGCCGGGATCAGCCCCTAGGCGGTCGCGGCAGGCTCGGTCAATGCGTTCATCTGCCGCTCGACGAAGCTGCGCATCTCGTCGTGGCCGAGCGTGACGCCCACGGCAGCCTCGTTGCACAGGCTGCGTGCGATCTGCGCGACCAGCATCGAGATCACGACAGGCGGGTAGGTCTCCAAGTCGATGCCTCGGGCGCGCAGCACGACGGTCACGGCTGCGGTCTCGATATCGCGCACGCGCTCGGCGTACGTCTTGAGTTCCACACCAATTGCCTTGCGGTGGTTGGCCAGTGCCATGAATTCGGTGTTGAGGATGGTCCGGCGGGGATCGCTGTTGATCGCCCACAACGCACGCAGCGGGTCGTCGTTCGTGAGCGCAGCGCGCATCTGATCCAGCGCCTCGTCGGCGCCCTCGCGCAGGACTGCAAGAAACAGGTCGTCCATCGTCGGGAAGTAGTAGTGGACCAGAGGCTGTCTGACGCCCGCCTTTGCGGCCACCCGGCGTGACGTGGCGCCGGCATACCCCTCGTCGTGCATGATCTGGGCGGTGGCTTCGAGTAGTCGGCGTCGGGTGCCGCCGTCCTCAGCCTTCGCCTTCCGCGGCGTTGCCACTCAAGACTCCAGCCGTGAGGGGCTTGACCACAAATCTGGGCTCGTGATAGACATGCGCCACCTTATCATTTGATCGATCGATCAGGATTGGTCGCTACGCCATCGGAGTCGAGCCCATGACCGATAACCATCTGCCCGTCAACCCCCTGTTTGCGGCACCCGCGCCGTCTCGAAAAGCAGCCCATAGCGCCGCGAAGCTCGGCGGATACGGCGGCATGGCGGTCGCGGCGTGGCTGGTGACCGCGGTAGCGACCGGCTACGGGATGGCCGCGGCCGACACGACCGGGACCACCGGCACGTCCTCGGAATCCTCCTCGGCGGCCTCGTCGCCGAGTCCGGAGAGCACGGCATCGAGCAACACCTCGGCCACCACAGCGGGCAGCGGTTCCGAGTCGACGACCGGCGGACCGACGTCAACCGGTACCCCTACGGCGGCGACCGGCACCACGAACACCTCAGGCGCGACGTCTACGAGCACCGAGGTCGGATCCGGTGTCACGGTCAGCAGCAGCGGCGGGGCCCACACCGGCACCACCGAGTCAGAAACTTCGACGACTCCCGAATCGCCGAAGGACACCAGCGTGGTTGAGACCGAACCGAAGTCAAGCGAACCGGCGGACACCCCTCAGCCATCGGCTCCCGCCAAGCCCAAATCGAACTCGACGCACTCCGTCACCGCCACCGTCGCGAAGGTAGCCACCTCGGCTGACGAGGCAGACGTCGCCGCGACCGTCGCGAAACCGGCTGCCACGGTGACCAAGTCGACTGCGACGCCCACCGCGCAAGCGTCCACGGTCAACACCGCAAGCAGTGCGCTTACCGCCCCGGTGGCTGCCGCGGCTACCGCGCTCGTCGCGCCGACCGCCCAGCTCGCGGCTCCCGTTACCGGCGTCGTGGGATTCCTCAACACCGTTGTCACCAACCTCCTCAAACCCTTCCTCGCGCCGGCTCCTTCGACTCCGGAACCCGTCACCCCGGTGGTGTGGGCGGTGTTGGCCTGGGTCCGACGCAACCTGTTCAATCAGTCTCCGACCATCGCCTACAACCCGACCACGACGGTGCAGACCGGGCAGACAGTCGCCGGCAACATCGGAGCGACCGATCCCGAGGATGACGCCTTGACCTACAAGGTCACCAAGGCGCCTGAGCACGGCACCCTGACGATCGACCAAACGACGGGCGACTTCACCTACACGCCCGATGACATCAACTACAGTGCGGCGCAAGAAGATTCGTTCACCGTTTCCGTCACCGACGGCAAGTTCAACCTGCTGGGGCTGTTCAGTCCGCGCAGCGCCACGGCGGACATCGGCCTGACGGTGCTCAATCCCACCGTTCAGCGCGTGATCCTGAACCTGCCCGATGGCATTAAGAGCCCAGCCAACCCGCGCTACTCGGCTGACGGAAAGTCAATCTACTTCGCAGGCCAACCGGCCGCAGGTGGCCGCTCGGAGATCTATCAGATCAATGTCGATACCGAGCAGGTTCAGTGCGTGACCTGTGGCGTCACCACGAGCGAGACCGGGAACTTGGCCAAACCCGTTCCCGTCGACGATGGTTCGGGCCGGGTACTGGTGTTGGTCAACGTCGCTAACCAGTCGCCGCGGTATTCCATGTTGGAAAACGGTGTCACCGGAGCACAACTGGTTCCCATCACCACTCCGCCGGGTGGCGGATTCGCCATCGATCCGCAACGCGAGATGAGGGTTTCACCCGACGGGACGAAGGTGCTGTTCACTCGGATCGTGATAGGCCCGAACAACCTCCTGCAAGCCCTGCCGATCGTGGGCACGTTGACCCGCACCGCCACCGGGTACGAAGTCACCGACGCACGGGTGGTCTACCCGACCGGTGAGGGCAAGCAGTGGACGCCCGACGGCAAGGGTGTGGTCATCCTCGGCGGCCAATTCGACGCGGGCAATGTCGACGACATCGAGGTCGACCTTGCCACCGGCAAGGTGAGCAGGGTGACAGCCAATCTCGACTACGACGAAGACATGGACTTCTCACCCAACGAACAGTGGATCGCGATCGGAAGCACCCGCGGGCTCAACGCCCTGACGCCGATGACGCGGATCATCCGGCAGAACTTCCTGCCGGTGTATGTCGGTGCGCCCGTGTACGACGACTATGCGCTTCCGATCAACGTCTCGAACCAGGAGTGGGTCGTCGCGCTCGAAGATGAACTCAAGCGCGAGAACGGTATCCCGTTGTTCGACACCGGTGACGGATACGCCGCACGCAGCATGCCGAGTTGGAATCCCACCGGTGACGCGGTCACCTTCTGGGAGTCCAGCATCACCGACCCGACGGTTTCACGGCTGGTCATCGCGAACCTGAAGTACACCACCAGCGTCGGGCCGGTGGCGGCGGACAGGTCGACCCCAAGTTCGGATTCGTGGGCGCCGAGCCTGGGCAGCTACGTTGCCGCCACGACGCCACTGCCGGCGACAGGAACGTATGCCGGCGTGGGCGGTGGCACCGCAGTCGTCAGCGAAGCACCTGACCCGGCGGATGCGACCCGCACGATCCGCACCGTCAAATACACCAACTATGTCAACGAAGACGGAATGATCTTGAACGGCACGGAATCTGCCGACTACACCGCTAGCCAGACGGCCGTGCACTATCTCGCCGACGTCACCGTCACGGGAACGCACATCGGCTACATCAAAGCCAACGCGACCATCAACGCGTTCCAGCAGTCGTTGACCGGCTACATCACTTCGAGCGTCGACGGCGATGTGCAGAGCCTGCCGGATCCGGCAGCCGCAGAGGAGGCCCAGCAGGACGCGTAGCCAACAACGTCACATCCGCGATTGGTTTCGGATGCAGTTCTCCGAGGTAAACCCTCGTCAGCGAGGCTCGGTTTCGAGCCACGGTCCGAACGAA
>DATJIX010000496.1:0-7479 GCA_035492865.1 Mycobacterium sp.
CCAGATCGGCTTCGAGGGTCAACCCATGTGGGATGCCGCGGCTGAAGCGCGGGCGCTTGGCGCGACGTGCGACGGTGTGCGGGTGTGGAGCCTGTATGTCCCCAACGGCCGATTCGTCGGGTCACCGCACTATGCGTACAAACTGGAATGGCTTGCTGCACTTCGGAATACGGCTCACGGGTGGCTCGCTGCGGATCCGTCGGCACCGATCGCATTGGTCGGCGACTGGAACATCGCGCCCACCGACGAGGACGTCTGGAGCGTCGAGTTCTACAAGGACAGCACCCACGTCACGCCGCCTGAGCGGGCGGCGTTCAACGCGATCGTCGACGCTCAATTCGCCGACGTGGTGCGGCCTTTCACACCAGGACCTGCGGTGTACACCTACTGGGACTACACGCAGTTGCGATTCCCGAAGAACCGGGGCATGCGCATCGATTTCATCCTCGGCTCACCGGCCCTTGCGCAGCGCGTCGCGCATGCCGAGATCGTGCGCGAGGAGCGCAAGGGCAAGGCACCGAGCGACCACGCCCCGGTACTGGTGGAGCTCACCTAGATCGGCCTGTGGATAACCCGATTTCTCTGTCGGCGGGTTATGGCATAGTCGAACATATGTTCGATAGCACGGCTCCGGAGGTCTTGATCGGTGAGATCGAGGCCAGCCATCGGCGGGAGTCGGCGTTGATGGCGCATCGGGTGGCGGCGATCGCCGCATTGTTGTGGTGCCGCATCGGTGAGGCCGAGGAGGCGGACCCGGATCCGGGGTATTCGTTGATCAGCGGTTTCGCCAGGACCACCGCGGAGGTGTCGGCGGCGATGAACATGTCGCCGATGGCGGCCAATCACCTCGTGGCGCAGGCCGAGGCGTTGGACACCCGGCTGCCCAAGGTTGCGGCGGCGCTGGCGGCAGGCGAGACCGATTGGCGCACCGTGCAACTGGTGATCGCACGCACCGAGCTTGTGTCTGACGAAGCGCTGATGGCGCAGCTGGACGCATCGTTGGCCGAGCGGATCGGCAATTGGCAATGCTGGTCGCGGCGACGGATCATCAACGGCGTCGACGCTGCGGTACGCGCGATCGATCCCGATGCGGCCAAGGAGCGCCGGGTGCGCGCCGACGATGAGCGACACATCAGCGTCACGCCAGGCCCGGACGGGACGGCGAAGATCCGGGGCAGCCTGCCTGCCACCGCGGGGGCGGTGTTCGACAAGCGGCTCTCAGAGATGGCGACGTCGGTGTGCGCGAAGGATTCCCGCACGATTTCTCAGCGTCGGGGGGATGCGATCACGGCGCTGTGCGAGGGTCGAGCGCTGGCGTGTGATTGCGGGCAGGCCGACTGCCCCGCCCGTGCCACCGAGAACGAACCGGCCGCAGGCGCGGTGAGAACCGTGATCAATGTGATTGCCAGCGCGGACACCATCGTCGGCGAGAGTGATCAGCCGGGCTATCTGGAGGGCTACGGGGTCATCGACGCCGACCAGGTCCGCGACCTGGCCGAGACTGCGACGCTGGTGCCGGTGGAGTGCCCGGCGGTCACGGGCGAGGAGGCGGTGCGGTATCAGCCGTCGGCGGCATTGGAGCGCTGGATTCGGTGTCGAGACTTGACGTGCCGGTTCCCGGGATGTGATCGCAAGGCGTGGATCTGCGACATCGACCACACCACGCCGTTCAACCACGCCAACCCGGCGTCGGGCGGGCTGACGGTGCCCTGGGATCTGGCCTGTTATTGCCGGGAGCATCACCGGCTCAAGACATTTCACGACGGACCGGGCGGCTGGCAGGATGAACAGCTGGCCGACGGCACCATCGTGTGGACCTCGCCGACCGGGCGGATCTACCAGACCACGCCCGCCGGGTATGACCTTTTCCCGCAGCTACGCGAGGCCTGTCGGGCGCCCACACCGCGCAAGCGCAGCAGGTCAAAGGAGAGGGCAAAGCGGATTGCGCGCGCCCGCAAAGCGATTCGCGAGCAGCGCCCGGTGAACGCCGAGACCCGGCGGATCAACTATGCCCGCCGCAGAGAGATCGAGCTCCGCAAGTGGCGTAATCAAACACGCCGGTGGCTACTCTTCTTCAAGGGCAAACAGGAAAGCACCAGCCCGTGGTGCGAATGGGTCAACGACCCCTCCGAATCAGAAGAACTCCCACCCGACTGGATTCCACCACCCCCGCCACTGCAGACTCTCGACGACAAACCACCCTTCTAACCGAAGAGCGGGAGGGCGCGCTTGCGCGCCAAAGCGTCCATGCCGTGCTGGATGCTGTTCTGCACCTCCCAGTACTTCTCCTCGAGGTACTCGTCATCGTCGGCGCGGTCGGGATCGTGGTCCAGCTCGACGGCAGGCATCAACCGCGTGCGGATCTTGGCGGGCAGCGGGAACTGGGGCAGCGCGGCGGGCGCGATACCCCACGGCAGCGAGGCGGCAATCGGAAAGACCTTGAGCCGCAACAGCTTGTCCAACCGCAGCGCGCGAGACAGCTGATCGCCGCGAATCAGCACCGGCATCGCATCCGCACCGCCGACGGTGGCGATCGGCACGATCGGCACCCCGGCGCGGATCGCCATCTTCACAAAACCCTTGCGGCCGGCCAGGTTAGCGCGGTCGCGTTCGGTCCAGGGCCGCAATGAGTCGACCTCGCCACCGGGCCACACTGCGACGTCTCGCCCCTCGGCAAGCGCGGTGGCCATCGAGTCGGGCGCGGCCGGAAGCACGCCCATCGCCCGGAAGTATCGGCCGACGACTGGCATGGCCATCAGCACATCGTGTGCGGTGCCGTGCAACGGCCGTTCCTGGCCGAACCGCCGCCACCACTGCACGCCCACCGTCCACGCGTCCCACACGAACGGCGCGCCCGAGTGAATGCCCACCAGCAGCACCGGCGGATCGGGCAGGTTGTCCCAGCCGTCGAACTCCATCCGGAACCAGTAGTCGACCAGGAAGTTCCAGAGGTACTTCTGACGCTGCATGGTGGCCTCGTCGGGACCGCTCAGCTCCCACTCCCCGGCACGCTCATTGAGCCAACCGACGAGCCCTTCGTCCTGCTGACGGCGCCGCGCGTCCATCCGGGCGCGCGCCTCATCGGCGTGCTCGCGCGCCTGCTGACGCACCTCGGGAGACCGTTGATCTGTCGTAGTCATGGGGCCTGAGTACCCATGCGGCCACTTGGCCAAATCTGCGATTGCTCTGATTGAGCGCCACCTCAGGCGTACAGCGCGGACACCATGTCGCTGAAGTTCTTGACGACGACGTTGCGCTTCAGTTTCAAGCTTGGCGTCAGGTCGCCGGCGTCGATGCTCAATTCCCGTTCGATGATTGCGAACCGCTTTATCTGCTCCCAGCGATTGAGCTGACTGTTGAGGGTGTCGACATATTCGGCGATCAGGTCGCGGGTCTTCTCGTCGCGCGCGATCTCAGCGAAGGATCTGCCGGCAAGACCGCTCCTGGCCGCCCATTCGGTGATCGCCTCGCCGTCGAGGCTGACCAGCGCGACACAGTAGGGCTTGCCCTCACCGATCACGATGAACTCACCCGCATACGGACAGATTCCCTTGAAAGCCGCAGAAATCGGAGACGGTGCCACGTACTTGCCCTGCGACGTCTTGAACATGTCCTTCTTGCGGTCCGTGATCCGCAAGAAGCCATCGGCGTCGAGTTGTCCGATGTCGCCGGTGTGAAACCAACCGTCCGGCTCGAGCGCTTCCGCGGTGGCCTCGGGCAGGTTGTGATAGCCCGTCATCACGCCGGGGCCGCGGAGCAGAATTTCGCCGTCGGCGGCGATCTTCACCTCGGTGTCGGGAACCGGCCATCCCACAGTGCCGAACCTGTAAGCGTCGGGCCGGTTGATGAACGAGGCCGCCGCGGTCTCGGTCAGTCCGTAGCCTTCCAACACGACGATGCCGACGGCGTCGAACCACTGGGCGATGTCGCGGTCAAGGGCCGCTGCCGCGGATACGAAAAACCGCAGCCGGCCGCCGAATCGCTCACGGATGGTCGAGAACACCAATTTGTCGGCGATCTTGTGCAGCACCATCAGGCGCCGCGACGGCTTCCCGCCTGCCTGCCTGATCCGAGAAACCTCCAGCCCAATGCCGATTGCCCAATCGAAGATCCGCTTCTTTGCCCCGCCTTCCTGCTCGACCATTCCGAGGATTCGTGCGTGCGCCTTCTCGAAGATGCGCGGCGCTGCCCCCATCACTGTCGGATGCAGAGCGGCGAGATTGTCGACGATCCGGTCCACCCGGCCATCGATGGCCGTCGGGAAGCCGATCAACAAGGGCAGCGCCAGCATCACCTTGCCGAAGGCGTGGGCAAGCGGCAACCACAGAAAGTTCAGGTCGTCCGGTCCAAGCACGTCCAGCGCGTCTATGGCGGCAGCGGTGTACGTCCACGCCGCGTGGGGCAGCCTCACGCCCTTCGGCCTGCCGGTGGTGCCCGAGGTGTAAATGACGCTGGCCAGTTGCTGAGGTGCGATGTTGGCGATGCGGTTGTCGACGATATCGGGCGTGTCCGCGAGTAGCTGCCGACCGCGCTGCTCGAGATCGTCGAGCGTGATCACCCAATCGCCATCGCCGTCCCCGTCGATGATGACGACATTGACCACCTCGGGGAGCTCGGCGCGATGCTCACGCAACTTGTCCAACTGCACCTGGTCCTCGGCGAACACGACACGGCTGCCCGAGTTGGCGACGATATAGGCCACATCTACGGCATTGGTCGTCGGGTACACGGTGGTCGTAGCCGCGCCGGCGCACATGATCGCGAAGTCGACCAGAACCCACTCGTAGCGGGTCGATGAAGCGAGCGCGACCCGGTCCTCGGGCACGATTCCCAGGGCTGCCAGGCCCGCGGCGATTCGCTTGACCCGGTCACCGACCTCCCGCCACGTAACGCTCTGCCAAGCGTGATCCGTGGGGAAGCGGAAGGCCTCAGCATTCGGCGTCGCCTTGACTCGGTTGACGATCATGCGCGCAACCGAGGATGGGCGACCCTCGATTTTCGAGTGGTCGAACACTCTGTCGATAACAGGCGACGCTGCCATGATCCAAACCTAGAGAGGATGCTGTTTCGAAGAGCAGGGTCTTAATGCCCCATCGAGTCCGCGATGGTCCTCGCCGGCTTGGAGTTACGCCTCGTTGTCGGCGCCCGGCGCATCGGCATAGCGGCCCGGGTTGAACAGCGACGCGATCATGCCGATGACCATCATCACCGCCGCAGCGGTGAACACCACCACCAGCCCGGAATGGAAGGGCTCGGTGATCAGCTGCGGGAAGAATGTCTTACCCGTCAGCACATCGGCATTCGCACCGGGCTGCTGCAACGCACCCGACGGGGCCAGCAGCTCGGCGATCGGGTTGTAGCCGAGGAACGCCGCGAACAGGCTGCCGACCGGCGGCAGGTTCGCCACCTCGTGCGCGACCGATGCGGGCACACCTTGTTGCTGCAGTCCCGAGCTCATCGCGCCCGGCAGCGTGTTGGCCAAGCCAATGATCATGAGCGAGAAGAACACTCCGATCGACAGCGACGAGCCGGCATTGAAGAACGTCGCACGCACACCTGAGGCGGCGCCGCGCTGGGCCGCAGGCACACTCGACATGATCGCAGCGGTGTTGGGGGCGGTGAAGATGCCGCCGCCGAGGCCGTTGAGGAACACCAGGACCGCGAAAACCCAGTAGTCGAAGTTGACCGGGATGAGCACCAGCGCAACGAATGACACTGCCATGAGGAGCATCCCGCCCACCGTGAACGGCCGGGCGCCGAAGCGGTCAGACAGCGATCCGGCTATTGGCCCGGCCACCAGAAAGCCGACCGTGACCGGGAGCAGGTAGATACCCGCCCACAGAGGTGTCGACTCAAAGCTGTAGCCGTGCAAGGGAAGCCAGATGCCCTGCAGCCAAATGATGAGCATGAATTGCAGGCCACCGCGGCCCATCGAGGACATCAGCCCCGCGAGGTTGCCCATCCCGAATGAGGCGGAGCGGAACAACCGAATGTCGACCATCGGCGACTCGACGTGCAGTTCGATGAAGCAGAACGCCACCAGGAACAGCAATCCGAATGCGATCGCGCCGAGCACCCAGGGGCTTGTCCATCCGGTGGTGGAGTCACCGTAGGGCTGAATGCCGTAGGTGATCCCGGTGAGCAGCACTGTCAGGCCGACGCCGAATGTCAGCGTGCCCGCCCAGTCCAGCTTGCTTGGAGTGCGTACACCGAGTTCCCTCAGCGAGCGGATGCTCCAGATGGTGCCGATGATGCCGATCGGCACACCGACCCAGAAGACGGCCTTCCAATGCCATTCGGACAGAAAGCCGCCGATCAGCAATCCGAGGAAGGACCCGGCAACCGCAGCCACCATGTTCACGCCGAGCGCCATGCCACGCTGGTTGGCGGGGAATGCGTCGGTCAGGATCGCCGACGACGATGCCATCAGCATCGCCCCACCCACACCTTGGACCACCCGCCAGCCGATCAGCCAGAGCGCGCCGCCGCCGAGGTGAAACGGATCGAAGGACAATGCGATCGCGGCGACGGTGAACACCACGAACCCGACGTTGTAGATGCGTACGCGCCCGAGCATGTCGCCAAGCCGGCCGAAGGGGACCACCAACACAGCGGTGACCACCAGGTAGCCCATCAGCATCCACAGCAGATAACTGACATTGCCCGGCGCCAGCGGGTTGAGCCCGATGCCGCGGAAGATGGCGGGCAGCGAGATCAGCACGATCGATGCGTTGATGGTTGCCAGCAAGGTGCCCAACGTCGTGTTGGACAGCACGACCCACTTGTAGTGCGGGTGGTCGTGGTCCATGCGATGCCTGCGTCGCGCAGTCTCGGCAAGAGCCGCATCGGCATCGGCCACAACCGGGGGTTTCGTCATCTCAATCTCAGTCGTCATCTATTCACTCAGCTATCTAGCGCGCAGCAAGCTGCACAAAACACATATATTAGCTATACAAACCAACGCGGAGCAATTCCGTATTCCCACTGGGCAGGTTCGGCAGGCCTGCGCTAGCCTGCATACTGTCCACACACGGGAGCGCACACCAAGTGCGCTGAGAGGACAGCTGGGGCTGTCGACCGTACGAACCTGACCGGGTAATGCCGGCGTAGGGAGCTGAAAATGGTTGATTCTGTTGTTGTCGATCCGTCTGTCACCACCGGCCCGATTGCGGGCAGCACGAAGGTCTACATCGATGGCGTGCCGTTACGGCGAGTGAATCTGTCCAACGGCGAGCATTTCGACCTGTACGACACGTCCGGCCCGTACACCGATCCACACGCGGTGATCGATCTGCACGCCGGCTTGCCGCCGCGGCCCGGCGTCGTGCATGACAAGGGCACGCAGCTGCAACGCGCTCGCAATGGCGAGATCACCGCCGAGATGGCGTTCATCGCGGTCCGTGAAGGCATGCCCGCCGAACTGGTGCGCGACGAGGTGGCCGCCGGTCGTGCGGTGATCCCGGCGAACCACCACCACCC
>DATJIX010000497.1:0-4860 GCA_035492865.1 Mycobacterium sp.
GTGATCGGTGAGATGGCGCCGAAGTCGTGGGCGATCGCGCATCCGGAGCGCGCGGCGACACTGCTCGCAATTCCAATGCGCGCCTTCATGTCTGTCACGCGTCCGCTGCTGATCGCGCTGAACCATGCGGCCAACTGGTGCCTGCGACGGGTCGGGGTGACACCCGTCGACGACATCGACAGCGGCCAAGATCCCGACGCGTTGCGCCACCTCGTCGAACATTCGGCAAAGGTCGGAACCTTGGAGCAGCGGCACTACCGTAACCTGGCCATCGCGTTAGAGCTCGACCGGCTCACCGTCGGCGATATCGTTTCGCGCACTGAGGTTTTGAGCGGCGTGTCGACAGCCGCCGACGCGGCAGGCATCCAGGCTCAATCACGGGCCACTCGACATCAACGAATCCTCGTGCGCGACGGCGGCGCCACCGTCGGAGTGGTGCACGTGCGCGACAGCCTGCGCGCCGGCCCTGGCGCGACGGCCCGCGACCTGATGCGGCCGATGTTGAGTCTGCCTGCCGACGTGAAGGTGTACCGCGCGCTGCAGATCATGCGCCAGACCCGCAATCACCTTGCGGTGGTGACCGAGGACGGCGAGACGATCGGCCTGATCACACTCACCGACGTGCTGCAGCGCCTACTCCCGGACGCCGCCTGACTCAGCGGAAGGCCGTGTTGAGGCGCTGCTGGAACAGGTCGTTGAAGCGGCGGTATCCATCACGCAGGTCGTCGCCCGGCCATTCGTCCGCGATGAGCTCGTCGGGCAGCAGGGGGTCGAGCTGCAGGTGCCGCACTACGGTGACCATCAGCCCGAACCAGTAGGCGAAGTCGGCCGCTCCGGCCGCCTCCGATTCGACCTCGTCACGCAGCGCGCGGGTCAGTCGTCGCGCATCCGCGGCCCAATCATCAAGGCTGAAAAGGGATCTGATGGTTTCCGCGGCGATATTGGTTGCCGCGTCGTGGAAGTGTACGCACTGGCGGTCCAGCACAGCGCGCAGCGTCGGCAAGCGGTCCGGGTCGAGGTTATCCGGGCGAATCCAGACTCCTTCCCGCAGCTCGGCCAGGTGTAACGCCGTTGCGGCTTTGCGCAGCGCCAGCCGATCGGCCGCCGAACGACGGTCCAGCGACACCACCGCCAACTCCCACGTGCCATCCCACTGCCTGGTAACCGCGGTGCGGGACGCCTCGTCGACCCGCTGACGCCGTTCGAGCAGGTCTCCCGCGAGCGTGTAGGTGCCGTCGTCGCTGCTCAGCTCGCCGGTGGAGACCATGCGCCACAGGCAGGTGCGGGCGGCCCCGTCGCTGATGCCGAACAGCGATGCCATCGCGACGAGTTCGCCGACCGTCAGGTGCGGCTGGGGCGCACCCAACAACGCCGTCGCGAGGACGGACCGCGCGCTGAGCGGACGATCGCCGATCAAGTCGGCGACGTCGCTGCGGGAGGCTGTCGGCACCTAGGACTCCAGCCAGGGCTCATGCCAACTGGGTTGTCCGCCACACAGTTTGGCCGCATCCGCAGGACCCCACGACCCGACTTCATATGGCTGCACCGGGGGCGGATTGTCAATCAGTGGCTGCACGATCCGCCACGTCTCCTCGACACCGTCCTCACGGGCGAACTGCGTGGAATCGCCGCGCATCGCATCGGACAGCAGCCGCTCGTAGGGTTCGGGCGCATCGCCCAGCTCCTTGGCGAAGATCAACGACAGGTCCACCGAACGAGTGCGGTTCTCGCCGGGCTCCTTGGCCTGAATCACCATGTCGGTGCCCGGGTTTGGATCGATCCGCAGCACAAGCTCGTTGGCATCCGGTTTGAACGGCGTGATCGCCAGTTTGGGTGGCCGCTTGAAGATGACGCGGATCTCAGTGGCCCGCACCGGAAGTGCCTTACCCGCCCGCAGAAAGAACGGGACGCCGGCCCACCGCCAGTTGTCGATCTCCAGCCGCAGCGCGGCGAACGTCTCCGTCTGCGAATCCGGCTTCACCCCCTTGATGGAGCGATAGCCCTCGTACTGTCCCCGCACGTAATGAGCGGGATCGATGGAGGGAATCGACCGGAAGACGTCGACACGCTTGTCTCGCAGCCCGTCTGCGTCGGCGACGCTCGGCGGCTCGGCCGCGAACAGCCCGATCAGCTGCAGCAGGTGGTTCTGCACCACATCACGCAACGCACCGACCGGATCGTAGAAGCTACCGCGATCCTCGACCCCGAAGTTCTCGGCCATGGTGATCTGCACGCATTGGATCCGGTCGCGATTCCACAGCGGCTCGAAGACCGTGTTGGCGAACCGCATGAACATGATGTCCATCGCCGGTTCCTTGCCGAGGAAATGATCGATGCGATAGATCTGCCACTCCTCCAGCACGTTGCGCAGTTCATGGTTGAGCGCCCGCGCCGATTCGAGATCGTGGCCGAAGGGTTTCTCCACCACAACCCTTGCCCGCGTGGTGAGGTTGGCCCCGGCCAGACCTTCGACGACGCGCCCGAACAACGACGGCGGTATCTCGAGATAGAAGACCGGCGTGTGCTTGCCCTGTATCGCCTTGGCCACCCGGTCATAGGTTTTCGCGTCGGCGAAATCACCGGACACCATCGACAGCCGTTTTGCGAAGCGGGCGAACACGTCCTCGTCGAGCGTCTCGCCGCTGTCCTCGATCGCCTTGCGGGCGTGGTCGCGCAGGGTCTGGACCGACCAGTCGTCGAGCGCCACGCCGACGATCGGGCACTCCAGCCTGCCGCTGCGTTCACACCGGTACAGCGAGCGAAAGGTCATCTTTCTGGCCAGATCCCCCGTGATGCCGAAGATCACCAGCACATCAGCAGGCGTCGCCGCCGGTTCGGTCATGACTTCTTCTCGTGGTGGCCGCCGAATTCGCTGCGCATCGCCGAAAGGACCTTCGCGGTGAACTCGCCGAGATCCCGCGACTCGAACCGCTCGAACAGCGACGTGGTGATCACCGGTGCGGGAACGCCCTCGTCGACCGCGGCAAGCACCGTCCAGCGTCCCTCACCGGAGTCGGACACCCTCCCGGTGAAGTCATCAAGCTCCGGTGAGCGGGCAAGCGCGGCGGCGATCAGGTCGACAAGCCACGACGACACCACCGACCCGCGCCGCCAGACTTCGGCCACTTCCCCGACGTCGATGTTGTATTGGTAGGCCCACGCATCGCGCAACGGAGTGGTCTCGGCGTCCACCGTATGCGTCTGCAATCCAACGTCGGCATGTTTGATGATGCTGAGGCCTTCGCCGATGGCGGCCATCATCCCGTACTCCACACCGTTGTGCACCATCTTCACGAAATGCCCTGCGCCGCTTGGCCCGCAGTGCAAGTAGCCGTCCTGCGCCGTGCTGTCGGTGCGGGTTCGACCGGGGGTGGGCTCCTCGCAGATATGGCCCGGCGCGATCGTCTTGAAGATCGGGTCGAGCCGCGTGACGATCTCCGTCTCGCCGCCGATCATCAGGCAGTAGCCGCGCTCGAGTCCCCACACCCCGCCGCTGGTACCGACGTCGACGTAGTGGATGTTCTTGGTCAACAGGTTCTTGGCCCTGGTGATGTCGTCGCGGTAGTAGGAGTTACCGCCGTCGATGACGGTGTCACCGGGCTCCAGCAGACCGATCAACTGGTCCAGCGTCGCGTCCACCACGGCCGCCGGAAGCATCAGCCACACCGTGCGCGGCGCCTCCAGCTTTTCGACGAACTCGGCCAACGAGGCCGCACCCGTCGCACCCTCGTCCGCGAGGTCCTTCACGGCGTCGGCGTTCATGTCGAAGACCACGCAGCGATGCCCGTCACGCATCAGCCTGCGAGCCAGATTGGCGCCCATCCGGCCAAGTCCCACCATTCCGAGTTGCATCGGTGTATCGGTTGCCATAGGCCCAGCTTTCCACGAACTCACTGGTCTCAATCCAGTTCACAGGTACCTGTGAGTATCTCACAGAATCATTGACACGCGACTATTTGACTGTGATACTTCATTGTCATGAGCACTCCGACAAAGGCGTCGGTCGCCGACGATGTGGAGATCGTTCGCCGCATCCTCGCGCACATCGACGCCGGCACCACCGATGAAGGTGACGCATGGCGCGAGCCCGTCGAAAACTATGTGAGCCCAGGCCGATTCACCGCTGAACTGGATACGTTGCGCTCCTTCCCGAGCGTGTACCTGCCGTCGGCGGCGATCCCCAACCCCGGCGACTACGCCGAGCGGACCACCTTCGGGGTGCCACTGTTCGCGGTCCGCGGCCGAGACGGTCGGGCGCGGGTGTTCCGGAACTCGTGTCGCCACCGTGGAATGGCCCTGGTCGAGGGGCCGGGCTGCGGCCACGCGCTGGTGTGCCGGTATCACGGCTGGACCTATCGCCTCGACGGCTCGCTGTCCCACGTGCCGCACGCGGAGGCCTTTCCCGACCTCGACATGCCTACCCGCGGGCTGGTGGAGGTCGACAGCCGAGAAGTAGACGGCCTTATCGTCATCGGCCCGCTAAAGACACCGGCACCGCAAGCCGATGCCGCGATGGCGGCCCTGACCGACGGCAGCCCGTGGCGCGACAAGCTGCTGGCCGCCGAGCGGCTTGTCGCTGTGCGACCCACACTGCGCGCGATGAATTGGAAGGTTCTCGTCGAGCAGTTCCTCGAGGGTTACCACATCCGCACCACGCACAAGAACACCTTCTTCCCGCTCCAGTACGACGACCTCAACGTCGTGGAGTCCTTCGGGCCGAACACCCGAATCACGTTCCCGTACCGCAACATCGAACGACTGCGAGACCGTCCGGAATCGACGTGGGTGATCGACCACCGGGTGACCTACGTGTATCACCTGTTCCCGAACGTCATGATCGCCACATTCCCCAACCAGGTC
>DATJIX010000498.1:0-8177 GCA_035492865.1 Mycobacterium sp.
CCGCCCTTGGTCACCGCGTCCACGTCCTGGACCGCGAACAGGAACGACAGCAGCAGGATCCAGCCACCGATGGCCGAATAGAAGATGGAACGCCAGATGCCCTTGGCTGCACCGTCGGCCGCGCTCTTGGTCTCCTCGGACAGGTGCGCAGACGCGTCATAGCCCGTGATCGTGTACTGGGTCAGGATCGCGGAGATCGGCAGCACGAAGATGAGCCAGCCAAAGCCCTTCTCGCCGTTGAACATTCCGGTGTTGTTGACGGTGGTGGCGAACACATCGCTGAAGCTCGCGTGCCGCTTGGGGATCAAGAAGAGGATCAGGATGACTGCTGCCGCGCCCGCCACATGCCACCACACCGAGATGTTGTTGATGAAGGCGAGCAGATGGCTGGAGAAGATGTTGATGATGGCCGAGATCGCCAGGATGCCAAGGAACATCCAGAACACCCTGGTCAGGCTGTAGCCGGCGGCCCAGCTCTCCCAGAATGTGCTGAGCGTCAGGTCCAGGAACGTGGCACAGCCGTACGCCACCGACGCCAGGATCGCGATGAGGCCGATGAGATTCAGCCAGCCGGTATAGAAGCCGGCCTTCACCCCGCCGAGTTTGCTTGCCCACCAGTAGATGCCGCCAGAAGTCGGCATCGCGGAGACGAGTTCGGACATACACAGCCCGATGATCAGGATGAAGGCCGAGACAAGCGGCCAGCCCCAGGCGATCGCCGCAGGACCGCCGTTGTTCCAGCCCAGGCCGAACGATGTGAAACATCCGGCGAGGATGGAGATGATCGAGAACGAGATGGCGAAATTGGAGAAGCCCGACCAGGAGCGGTGCAGCTCCTGGGTGTAACCGAGTTCCGCGAGTAGCTTTTCGTCTTCACTCAAATGCTCATGGCCCTCTGGCACGACTGTTCTCCTTCGGGGGATCGGACAGAGCAGATTCCCTACGGACAATAGGCCGCTATTGGTCTGGCGTCCTACCTTTGGGGATGACGGCAGCGTAAAACTTCCCCACGGGGCCTCTCGCGGGGCGGCTAGCTGGCGTTTCAGCTGTTTCCGAACTGTCTCCGTCTCGATATTGACGTGCGCATTCGTCCTTATTATTGTCCAAGTTGTCTGACAACTTGCGCCAAATTGCCAAGGAGGGCGTCATGGCGGATAACAAGCGGACAGTCGGAGCGGTCACCTATCGGGACGCGGAACACGGTTATTTCGAACGGCGCAAGCTGCGCCGGCACGCCGCGTTCTGGTCGCTCTGGGCGCTCGGCGTCGGCGCGGTCATCTCAGGAGATTTCTACGGCTGGAACCTCGGCCTGGACGCGGGTGGCTTCGGCGGCCTGCTGATCGCGGGCATCGTGATCACGGTCATGTACTACGGCCTGTGCTACAGCATCGCCGAGATGTCGCCCGCACTGCCGCACACCGGCGGCGCCTACTCGTTCTCACGGTCGGCGATGGGCCCATGGGGCGGCTTCGTCACCGGCCTCGCCGAGAACATGGAATACGTGATCACACCCGCCGTGGTCGTCGGCGCGATGGGCTTCCTGTCCCATGACATCGTTGTCGAGCTGACCGGGGCCGACGGCTTGTGGAACAGCCCGGTGGTGTGGTTCGCGATCTTCTACATCATCTTCGTCGGGATCAACATCATTGGCATCGAGGTCACCATGCGGTTCACCGTGGTGATCACGGCGCTGGCGCTTGGCATCCTCGGCTTCTTCTTCCTCGCCGTGCTGTTCTCGGGCAAGTTCGACTTCAGTCTGCTGACCAACATCCCGCCTGAGGACGGCGGAAGCAGCTTCCTGCCCAAGGGAATCGCGGGAATCTTCCCCGCCCTACCCTTCGCGATCTGGTTCTACCTGGCCATCGAGGAATTACCGTTGGCCTCTGAGGAGTCGCACGATCCGAAGCGCGACATCCCGCGCGCCACGATCTGGGGCCTCAACACGCTGGTCCTGTTCGCCGTGCTGACCCTGTTCCTCAACACCGGTGTGGGTGGTGGAGCGGCGAGCATCGGAACGTCGGCCACTCCGTTGTTCGACGGCTTCAAGGCCGTCTTCGGCGAGGGCACCGGGGCTGCGATACTGGCGCTGATCGGCCTGATCGGGTTGATCGCCAGCTTCTTCACGATCATCTACGCCTACGGGCGCAACACCTATTCGCTCTCTCGCGCAGGGTATTTCCCGCAGGTTCTTTCGATCACCCACCCGAAGCGGCACACACCGTACGTCGCGCTGATCGCGGGCGCGGTCGTCGGCTACGCCCTCGCGGTGCTGATCTACTTCCTCGGGCAGACCGAGAACGCGCTCGCGGGCAAGGTCGTCGGAGCGCTGCTGTACATGGCCGTGTTCGGCGCGGTGATCTCGTACTTCATGCAGTGCCTTGCGTTCATCATGCTGCGCCGAAGGCTGCCGAATATCGAACGGCCATACCGTAGTCCGGTCGGCGTTTGGGGTGCCGCGATCGCCGGCTTCATCGCACTCGTCGCGCTCGTATCGCTGTTCCTCAACCCGGATTACCGGCCAGGCGTCGTTGGAACGCTCGTCTACTTCGTGATCGGGCTGATCTACTTCGCGATAGCGGGCAGGCACAAGCTGGTGCTCTCGCCTGAAGAGGAGTTCGCGCTCTCGCACGGGCAATACGGGGTGAACCTCGAGCAGGAGGGATACGGCGTGGTCTCCGTTACCGAGATCACCGTCACCAAGATCACTCAGGACGACACACCGACGCGCTCGCCGTGAGCTGAGGGGAAGCCGTGTCTCTGGTCCTGGGAGTCGACGTCGGCTCCCAGAGCATCAAGGTCGTCCTCGTGGACGAGGGCGGCGACGTGGTGGCCACCGGCGCGGCCGCCCTGAGCATGACCCATGCGCACGACGGCTGGGCCGAGCAGGATCCGCAAAGCTATTGCGCGGCACTGCGCGACGCCGTCCACGCGGCCACCGTCGGGGTCGATCCGACGCGGGTGGTGGCGATGGGTCTTGGCAGTCAGGTCGACGGCGTCGTTGCGTGCGATGCCGAGGGCAGGCCGCTGCGCCCCGCGATCATCTGGCTGGACAAGCGCGCGACCGAGCAATGCGACCGGTTGGTCGCAGCGGTCGGGGTCCAGGCGCTGGCCGAGCGGACCGGTCTGGTGGCCGACGCCTCGCACAGCGCGCCGAAGATGATGTGGATCCGCGACCACGAACCGCCGGTCTGGCAGCGCACGGCGACGCTGGCGCCCGTCGGGTCGTATCTGCTGCATCACCTGACCGGCTCGCACGCCCAGGACGCGGCGAACGCGTCGTCCACGATGGTTTACGACGTCACCCGCGGTGACTTCGACGGATCGCTGTGCACGGCAGCTGATCTGGACCCGTCGATGTTCGCTCCGGTGCGACCGTCGACCGACGTGGCAGGCACCCTGCTGCCCGGTATCGCCGCGGAGTTCGGGCTGCCTGCCGAATGCGAGGTTGTCGTCGGCACCGGCGACGAGCACGCCGCGTCGGTGGGCGCGGGTGCGATCGAGGCAGGCGTCGTCGTCGACGTGACCGGCACCGCCGAGCCGGTGACGACGGTGTCCGCGACACCGGTGCGCGATCCGCTCGGTCTTGTCGAAACCCACGGCCACGCGGTACCCGGCGCGTGGCTGATCGAGAACCCCGGATTCGTCAGCGGCGGAAGCACACTCTGGCTCGCAGGGCTGCTCGGTATTCCGCAGGCCGAGGTCTTTCCGCTGGCGTGCAAGGCGCCACCGGCCAGTGAGGGCGTGTTGTTCCTTCCTGCGCTGTCCGGGGCGACGGCGCCGCGGTGGAACGACATGATGCGCGGCGGGCTGCTCGGGCTGGCGATGAACCACACACCCGCCCACGTCGCGCGGGCGGTGCTCGAGGGCTGCGCATTTGCCTTGCGCGACATCGTCGACCGGCTCGACGCGCTCGGCCTCGGCCAGGGCGAGGTGCGGATCGTCGGCGGTGGCGCGCGAGACAACCTGTGGGCGACGATCAAGGCCAGCGTGCTCGGACGTCCGGTGCGCAGGGTGCTCACCGAGGAGGCCACCGCCGTCGGCGCCGCCATGGTCGCCGGGGTCGGCACCGGGTTCTTCGCGGACTTCACCGCGGCGTCGGCCGCAGTCCGGCTGGCTCCCACCGCCATCGAGCCCGACCCGGAGGCGACCAAGACCTACGCGGACGCCTACCGCCGCTACCTCGCTGCGTTCGATGCCGTCGAATCGGCGCTGGCGCAGCCTCATTTGTTGGCTCGGCCAACGTGATCACCGTCCCCGACCCGTCGTCGCTGCTGTCGACCCTTCGCGCCGACGGCCACAACGGACTGCCCGACGTCGACGTCCGCATCGGAGCGTCGGTGTTGGACGGTGCGATAGCCGACAGCCTGCAGAGGTTCATCGCGCGGGAGCCGTTGATCCTCAGCGACGGCGGCCCCTACCGCACACCGGCCGGTCCGGTGGTGGATCGGCTCGCTGGTCACCTCGGCTGCCCGGTGGTCCAACTCGGCACCGGAACGGTACGCGCCGACGAGGAAACCGTCGAGCGCGCCGTCGCCGAGGTGGGGGAGCACCGGCTGTTGATCTCGGTCGGCTCAGGGACGCTCACCGATATCGCGAAGGTCACCGCGCAGCGCACCGGCAACCACCACGTCGCAGTCCAAACCGCTTGCAGCATCAACGGTTTCATCGCCGACCGCAGTGTGCTGGTGATCGCGGGCGCGAAGCGCACGGTGAAGTCGCGGTGGCCCGACGTCCTCGTCGCCGACACCGACATCCTCACCTCGGCCCCATGGCAGTTGAATTTGGCTGGGGTGGGCGATCTTTCGACGGTCCCCAACGCGGTCGCCGAATGGCGGCTGGCGGCACGGCTCGGCCACGGGCCTGCGTACACCGCGGCAGTTGTGGACGGCATCATCGCCGCGAATCCGGTGCTGCCGACCCTCGCGCGGGCCGCGCGTGACGCCGAGCCGGACGGCATCGCCGACCTGGCCAGGCTGCTGGCGGCCAGTGGACTGTCGATGGGCGTCGTCGGGTCGACGGCGCCTGCCTCGGGCACCGAGCACGCGGTGTCGCACTTGATGGAGATGGCCCGCAGCCATCAAGGCAGGCCCGTCGCGGCGCACGGCATGCAGGTCACGGTGGCGACCCGGCTGGCCCTGCGCGTCTGGCAACTGGTGGACGCCACGATTCGTGCAGGGGATGCGAAGGTGCAGGCACCCGACGAGGCGACGAGCCGCGACGCCGTCGCACGCGCGTTCGCCGAGTTCGACCCGCAGACTTTCGACGAATGCTGGGCGGCCTACTCGGCCAAGCGGAACTGGCTGCTCGCGCACCAGTCCGCGGTCGAGAGCGTGGTCTCGGAATGGGATGCCTTCGCCGACGCGCTGGCGCTGGCGACGCCCGAACAGTTCGACGAAATCAGTCATGCCAGCCAGCTGCCGACCCGGGCGCAGGACCTCGGCGACGGCTATGACGACGATCTGTTGTTCTGGGCGCTGCGCAGTTCCCACCTGCTGCGCGAACGGATTTCGATTGTGGACCTCGCCGATCTGCTCGGTGTCTGGTCGGACGACGCGGCGACCTCGATCGTGGCCGACGCCGCAAAGCCAACGGAATAGGAGAGCTGCCGTGTCTCACTTCGTATTCATGCTCACCCACGGCGATAGGACCATCGAGCATGCGGCGGAGGTCGTGCCGCAACTGGCCGACACCGGTCTGCGATACATCGGGTTCAAGGACGTCGGAGCGGACGCGACACGTCAGCGCGAACTGGCGTCGCTGGCCCACGACGCAGGCCTCGAGGTGATGCTGGAAGTCGTGTCGACCAGCAAGGAGGACGAAATGGCGTCGTTGCACGCCGCGGCCGCCGCAGGCGTCGACTGGGTGCTGGGCGGCACCAACGCCTCGGACGCGGCGGGCGTCCTGCCGGACGGCGTGCGGTATTGCCCGTTCCCCGGCAAGGTCGTCGACCACCCGAGCGTCCTGCTCGGCAGCATCGACGAAATCGCCGAGGACGCAGCGACGCTCACGGCCCTCGACCATGTCAGCGGCCTCGACCTGCTTGCCTATCGTCATCCGACCGCCGATCACGTGGCGCTGATCCGTGAGGTGGTGCGGCGGTCGAGCGGCCCGGTGATCGTTGCGGGATCGATCGCCACCATCGACCGCGTGCTCGCCGTCAGCGACGCCGGGGCATGGGGATTCACCATCGGCAGCGCAATCTTCGACGGGCTGCTGCCCGGTGCGCCGTCGGTGCCGGACCAGGTCCGCGGCGTCATCGAGGCGACCACCGCCAGCGCGGCCCGCGAAAGCCGGACGTAGGCTTTCCGCGTGCCCGGCCGAACCCTGCTCGCCGACCGGCTGCGTGACGAGCTGCTGGAAGAGATCTCCAGCGCGCAGTTTCCGCCTGGGACCAAGTTGCCCAGCGAGGGTCAGCTTGCCAAGCGGTTCAACGTATCTCGCGCCACCGTGCGAGAAGCGGTGCGCGGGCTGGTGGAGGCCGGGTATGTCACCCGGCGTCGCGGTTCGGGCAGCTACGTCACCGAACGTCGTCGCATGCCGCACGGACTCGATTCGACTCTGAGCTACCTCGCGATGATCGAGACCGCCGGTGCGCATGCCGGGATGCGCATCCTCGCTGCGGCGTTCGAGCCGAGTTGCCAGGACGATGCGCCGCTTCAGCTCAACCCGGGTGACCGGGTGTTGGCGGTCGAACGGGTGCGCACGGCAGACGACCGACCGGTGATCTATTCGCTGGACCGCATACCGGCGCGTCTGCTGCGCGCCGACCTCGATCTGGCCAGCCTCGACCCGTCGCTGTTCGCGCTGCTGAGTTCCTCTGGGCACGCCGCGGACCACGCGACCGCCACCCTGCGTGCCGTCGCGAGCACCAGCCAGACCGCGAAGGTGCTCGGGATCCGGCGGGGGCGACCGCTGCTGTATATCGAGGAGGTCGACTACGGCCGCGACGGCACGCCGGTGATGCTGTCCCGGGAGTGGCACGTGTCGGAGGCCTTCGACGTCCGGATCAACCGGCAGGCCAACACTCTGCGTGCGGTCTCGGCGCCGACGGCCTAGATTGAATTCTATTGGTCGGATGACCTACCTTTAGGGTGAGAATTCGGTAAATGTCCAAGGTCAGGCAGGCACGAGGTGGTTTCTAATGGTTGACTGCTCGTCATGACTGGCATGCTGTCGCAATCCGAGCTCGAGTCGCTGGTGGCCGCAGGCGACATCGACACCGTCATCGTCGCCTTCTGCGACATGCAGGGCAGGCTGACCGGTAAGCGGGTTTCGGCCCGGTTGTTCGTGGAGGACGTCGCCGCGCACGGCGCGGAGTGTTGTAACTACCTGCTCGCAGTCGACGTCGACATGAACACGGTCGACGGGTACGCGATATCGAGCTGGGAGACCGGCTACGGCGACATGGTGATGACGCCCGACTTCTCCACCTTGCGGCTCATCCCGTGGCTGCAGGGCACCGCCCTTGTGATGGCCGACCTGTCGTGGACCAACGGCAACCCCGTGACCCAGGCACCGCGCAGCATCCTCAACCGCCAGATCGATCGACTCACCGAGGCAGGCCTGGTGCCCTACGTCGGCACCGAGCTGGAGTTCATCGCGTTCGACACCGGATTTCGGGAGGCGTGGGCGGCCGGCTACCGCGGGCTGACGCCTTCCACCGACTACAACGTCGACTACGCGATGCATGCATCGACCCGGATGGAGCCGCTGCTGCGCGACATCCGGCTCGGCATGGATGGCGCAGGCATGTACTGCGAGGGCGTCAAGGGCGAGTGCAACTTCGGTCAGCAGGAGATCGCGTTCCGCTACGACCATGCCCGTGTCACGTGCGACAACCACACGATCTACAAGAACGGTGCCAAGGAGATCGCCGACCAGCACGGCAAGAGCCTGACGTTCATGGCCAAATTCGATGCGCGCGAGGGCAACAGCTGCCACATCCACATCTCGCTGCGCGGCGAGGACGGCTCTGCGGTGTTCGCCGATGCGGACGACGAACTCGGCATGTCGCAGATGTTCCGCAGCTTCATCGCCGGCCAGCTGGCCACGCTGCGCGAGCTGACGCTGTTCTACGCACCGAACATCAACTCCTACAAGCGGTTCGTGGAGGGCAGCTTCGCGCCGACTGCGGTCGCGTGGGGGATGGACAACCGCACCTGCTCGGTGCGTGTGGT
>DATJIX010000499.1:0-3469 GCA_035492865.1 Mycobacterium sp.
CATGTCGATGCGCTGGAAAGCGGCGACATGGAGCCCTACCCCATCATCCGAAAGCTCTTCGCGACGTTCGGCATCGCGGAGATGGCGCGCGACTCGCTGAACAAGCGACTCGCGAAGCTGCGCGACGGTGGCGAATCGTCCGGCAAGCCCTCGTCCGGCGGCGGCATGTTCGGTGACGGCGCCGGTGGCATGGGCTTCGTGGTGGTGAGCGAGTTGTGCCGGGTGTCGATGGGCATCGTCACCGGGATGGGCGTCTCGCTCGGGTTGACGGTGCCGACCATCATGGGGCGCGGCACGCTCGCGCAGCAGGAGCGCTGGCTCCCGGATCTGGTCACCTATGACAAGATCGGCGCCTGGGCGATCACCGAACCCGACTCCGGCTCGGATGCGTTCGGCGGCATGAAGTCGTATGTGGTGCGCGACGGTTCAGGAAATGGGGACTACATCCTCAACGGGCAGAAGACGTTCATCACCAACGGCCCGGACGCCGACGTCGTGGTGGTGTACGCGAAGCTCGACGAGCCCGGCGTCGACAAGCGCGACCGCAAGGTGCTGACCTTTGTGCTGGACCGCGGCATGGAGGGCTTCGTCCAGTCAAAGCCGTTCCGCAAGATGGGTATTCACAGTTCGCGGACGGGCGAGCTGTTCTTCAACAACGTCCGGCTGAGTCGGGACCGGTTGCTCGGTGAGACCGAGGACAATTCTGCAGGTGACGGGCGGGCCAGCGCGCGGTCCAACTTCTCGGCCGAACGGATCGGCGTCGCGGCCATGTCGCTGGGCGTCATCGAGGAATGTCTGCGACTGTGCGTCGACTACGCGAAGAACCGCAAGCTGTGGGGCCAGGAGATCGGCCAATTCCAACTGATCCAGCTCAAGCTGGCGAACATGGAAGTGGCGCGAATGAATGTGCGCAACATCCTGTTCCGCGTCATCGAGTCGGGGCAGAGCGGCAAGTCGATCTCGCTGCCCGAGGCGTCGGCGATCAAGTGGTACTGCTCGCAGGCCGCCACCGACGTCGCGATGGACGCGGTGCAGTTGTTCGGCGGCAACGGCTACATGACCGAGTACCGCGTCGAACAGCTGGCCCGCGACGCCAAGTCGTTGATGATCTATGCGGGCAGCAACGAGGTGCAGATCACCCATGTCGCCAGGGGTCTGTTGAGCGACTAGGCGGCCGGGAGATCGGCGACGCGGGCATGCAGCGCAAGGACTCGGCGATTCATCCGGTATCGCGTGGTCCGGGGCATCGCCACCGGGCCGTATCGACCGTGACGCAGCCTGCGAACCCTGCCCTGTGCCGTTTCGTGGCCCAGCGCCTCCAATACCGCAGACGGTGCCACCACGGAGAAGCCGTGATAATCGAGCGCTTCGATCAGTTCGGCGACCGTCGCCTCCCCGTGATCAAACAGGTACGCCGTGAGCAGGTAGCGAAGGTCGGTGCCCCTCACCTCTACCGAGTTCATCCGCCGAGAATGGCACGGGGGTACGACATCGATCCGCAGAGATCGACATGAGGGTCGCGGTCCTGGCGAAATCACTCAGTCGCGTCGGTGCGCCCTGGCACTCTGATACAGACAGATCGCCGCGGCCGACGCCACGTTGAGACTTTCGGCGTTGCCGGGCATTGGAATGCGAACGCGATGGTCGGCCTGCGCGGCCAACTCGGCAGGCAGGCCGTGTGCCTCCGGGCCGAACAGCCATGCCGTCGGCGGCGACAGATCCGCCTCGTCGAGACCGACCTCGCCGTCGACGGTGGTCGCCAACACTTGCAGCCCTGCCGCGCGCAACGCCGTAACCGCCCGGCCCGCATCGGGTTCAGACACCACGGGGACCGAGAAAATGCTGCCCGCCGAGGCGCGCAGACACTTTCCGTTGTACGGGTCGACGCTGTGCCCGGCCAGCACCACCGCGTCGGCACCCATCGCATCGGCGATCCGGATCAACGTGCCCGCATTGCCCGGTTCAGAGATCTCCATCGCGACGGCTACCAACCGCGCGGGCAACACGTCGGCCAGCTCCACCTCGGGCACCGAGCACACGGCGACCAGACCCACCGGAGTGACCGTGTCGGACAACGCTTTTGCCGCCCGGTCGGTCACCAGATGCACCGGCACATCGGCGAGCATCCCTGAAAACCGATCCATCGCGGATTCGGTGACGAACACCTCGGAAACGAGTCCGCGCCGCAGTGCTGCCTCGACGAGATTGGGGCCCTCGGCGAGAAAGCTTGCGGCGCGGCGTCGTCCGACATGGCGATGCAGCTTGATCGCTGCCGCCACCCGGTTGGAGCGCTCGGTGAGCGTCAGGCAGCCTCGCCCGACGGCGCGTTGACATCCTCGGGCAGTGCGCCCTTGGCGACCTCGACCAGCGCGGTGAAGGCGGCAGGGTCGCTGACCGCGATCTCAGCGAGGTTCTTGCGGTCCACCTCGACGCCGGCGGCCTTCAGGCCCTGGATCAGTCGGTTGTAGGTGATGTCGTTGGCGCGAGCGGCGGCGTTGATCCGCGAGATCCACAGCTTGCGGAACTCGCCCTTGCGGGCGCGCCGGTCGCGGTAGGCGTAGGTCAATGAATGCAGCTGCTGCTCTTTGGCCTTGCGATACAGCCGCGACCGCTGACCGCGGTAGCCCTTGGATGCCTTGAGTACTGTGCGCCGCTTCTTTTGAGCGTTGACTGCGCGCTTTACGCGTGCCATGGGGGATTTCCTCTTCGTTCAGGTCGTACGGGGTGGGCTAACTAGCCGTTCAGCAGCTTCTTGACGCGCTTGGTGTCGTTGGCCGCCACCTCGGTACGGCCGTCAAGCCGCCGGGTGCGCTTGGTCGGCTTGTGCTCGAGCAGGTGCCGACGGTTGGCCTTCTGGCGCACGACCTTGCCGGTCCCGGTGAGCCGGAACCGCTTGGAAGCGCCGCTGTGGGTCTTCGCCTTGGGCATATGTCCTCAGTTCTGTGATGTATCGGTCGGTGCTTCGCCGGCTTGCGCGCTTGCGGGCTGCGCGGCGGGTGCGTCTGCGTCGTGCGCCGCCTTGGCGCGGGTCTTCGCGCCGCGGTGCGGAGCCAGCACCATCGTCATATTGCGGCCGTCCTGCTTGGCGGACGTCTCGACGAAGCCGTAATCGGCGACGTCGGCACCCAGCCGCTGCAGGAGCCGGTAGCCCAGTTCGGGCCGCGACTGCTCACGTCCGCGGAACATGATGGTGACTTTGACCTTCGACCCCGCTTGCAGGAAGCGAACCACGTGGCCCTTTTTGGTCTCGTAGTCGTGCGGGTCGATCTTCGGTCGCAGCTTCTGTTCCTTGACGACGGTCTGCTGCTGATTCTTGCGAGACTCGCGTGCCTTCTGAGCCGTCTCGTATTTGAACTTGCCGTAGTCCATGATCTTGCAAACCGGCGGTTTGGCGTCCGGGGCTACTTCGACAAGGTCGAGATCGGCATCCGCGGCGACGCGGAGGGCGTCTTCGATGCGCACAATGCCT
>DATJIX010000500.1:0-5447 GCA_035492865.1 Mycobacterium sp.
GCGCTCGGTGCTGCGGCGTACGCCGTCGCCGGTGAGTGTGCTCCCATTGGACATCAGCGTCGGTGACATGGTCGTGTCGACCGCCGCCCGTTCGGTGACCATCAACGGCGAAGCGGTCAGCCTGACCAACCGGGAATTCGACCTGCTGATGTTCTTCCTCACCCACACAGACACCGTGTTCTCGCGAGAGGAACTACTGAAGCAGGTGTGGCGCTGGGACTTCGGCGACCTGTCGACGGTCACCGTGCACGTAAAGCGGCTGCGGTCCAAACTCGGCGATCACCATCGGGTGCAGACGGTGTGGGGCCGCGGGTATCTGTGGAGCAGCGAGGAGCGCTCGCGCGATGAGCCGAGGCTGTAGTGCCGACTGACTTGTGGGAGATCGCCGCGTGGGCGCTGGCGTGCTCGGTGCCCGTCGTGCTGGCAGGGGCGATCATCATCAGGCTGGCGCGATCGTGGTCATTGGCGGTCAGCATGGTGGCGTTGGTGTTGATCCCGGTGTTGGCGACGTTCACCGGCGTGCTGGGGGCCAGCGGCTTCATGATCACCGCGACGTTCGAGCGGACCGCGATCGTGCTGGTGATCGTCTCCGTGGTGACCATCCCCGCGGCGGTGATGCTGGCGCGCTACCAGGCCCGAAGGACGGTGTGGGAGCAGGAGATTCGCGAGTCAGAGCGGGCGGCCGAGCACTCACGACGCCGGCTGGTCGCGTTCGTCAGCCACGACCTGCGCACGCCGCTGGCGGGCATCCGGGCGGTGTCGGAGGCGATCGCCGACGGCGTGGTCCCCGACGCCGAAGTTCGAGTACACGCGAAAACGATTGAACAGGAATCGATTCGGCTCTCAGAGATGGTCGATGACCTTTTCGAGATGTCGAAGATCAACGCGGGCGCGGTGGAGCCGGCGTTCGACAAGGTGGCGCTGGACGAGGTCGTCGACGACGTGCTGGCCGCTCACCGGATCGCAGCGGAGCGGGCCGGCGTTGTGCTGCGGGCGGAACTGCCGGAGGCGCCGGTGCAGGTGCTCGGCAGCGACCGGGCGTTGGTGCGCGTGCTGTCGAACCTGGTCGCCAACGCGATTGCGCACACACCGTCGGGCGGCAAGGTGTTGCTGGCATTGGGATCCGACGAAAACGGTGCGTGGGCCCGCGTCGACGACACCGGGGTGGGGATTGACGAGGCGGATCTGCCGCGTGTGTTCGACGTCGCCTACCGCGGCTCCAACGATCGGGTGCCGCGGGCGGATTCCTCGCTGCCCAGCGGGTCGGGGCTGGGCCTTGCGATCGCCGCCGGGCTGGTGCAGGCGCATCGCGGCACGCTGTCGGCGCACAATCTGGCGACCGGTGCGCGGTTCGAGGTGCGCCTGCCGCTGGCCGACTAGCGCCGCGGCCCGCTTGAAAATGTGGGCAAAAGAGGGTGTGGTCGACTCTAGTTTTTGAGTGATCGTTCTAGTATCGTCGTCAACATGGCCAACAAAGCGCTGCGCAAGTTCAAGTTCGAACGACGGGTGGGGCGCACCATCGTCAATCCGCTCGTCGCCGCGATGGACCGGATCGGCATCCGCTCGTCGCTGGTGGTGGAACTGGAGACGACCGGCGCCAAGACCGGGCAACCGCGCCGCGTGCCGCTCACCGGCCGCGCCGACGACACCGGCCTGTGGGTGATTTCGCAACACGGCCGACGCGCAGGCTGGGCCCACAACATCGCCGCCAATCCCAAGGTGCGGGTGCGGATCGACAATCAATGGCGCAGCGGTACAGCCACTTTCGAGCCAAGCGATGACGTGCGCGCCCGCGCCCGCAGCTTCGGCGGCAACAGCAAGCTCAGCCAGTCAGCCTCCGCGCTGACCATGCGGGCCATGGAAAGCGATCCGATCTCGGTGCGCATCGTCTTCGACAGCTAAGGCCTGACCCGGTTTTGCCCCAACCCAGTTGGGTATTCCTCGTGCCGACCGGAGCAAACGAGGAAGGGTTCTATGAAAACGCCTATCAGGACAGGGTTGGCGCTGCTTGGCGGCGGGGCCGCGATGGTGCTGGCCGTCGGTTGCGGCGGCGGCGACAGCGGCAGCTCAACCAGCACGACGACGACCACCACGACGACAACGACCAGTACAACGGCAACAACGACCAGCCCGGCCCCGGCGAGCACCGCACCGGGCGGTAGCGGTGACCAAAACGGCGGCGGCGGCGCCATTCCCGGCGGCCCGACCGGCGGCGGCGGCCCCGGCGGCGGTGGCGGCGGCGTTCCCGGCGGCCCGACCGGTAGCGGCGGCCCCGGCGGAGGCAGCGGCGGCATTCCCGGCGGCCCGAGCGGCGGTGGCGGCCCCGGCGGCGGTGGCGGTTGCGTTCCCGGCGTGGGCTGCGTCAGCGTCCCGTAACGCGGTCAACTCTTCGGCTGGCCAGTTATGACACGCGATTGCGGGTAAGGCGTGTCATAGCTGGCCATTCGAGCGGTCAGTCCGGCAGCGAGTTACTCAGTCGCTCGGTCGCGGCCAGGTAGTCCTCGATGAATTCGCGCACCACTTCGCGCGCCGGCTTCACCTTGTTCATCAGGCCGACGCCCTGTCCGACGAAGTAAGTGGCCAGCGCCTGCGCACCCGGATGACCCTGGGAGGCCAGTGCGTCGACGCGGCGAATGATCGGCTCGCTCAACATCGACTGCAACGGCAACGGCAACGGCTTCTGGCCGCCGTCGTTGGGCAGCCACGCGTCTGTCCAGTCCGATTTCAGTTGTCGCGCAGGCTTTCCGGTGCGTCCCGCCGATCGCACGGTGTCACGCGACGTCGCCGCGAGCATCTTCTGCACGGTGTGCGGCTCTGTCTCGGCCTCCTCGGTCGTCAGCCACACCGAGCCGGTCCACGCGCCGTCCGCGCCCATCGCGACGGTCGCCGCCATCTGCTTGCCCGTCACGATCCCACCCGCCGCCAGCACCGGCACCGCACCCTCGATGGCCTCGATCACTTCCGGGATGAGCACCAACGTCGTCACCTCACCGCAGTGGCCTCCTGCCTCGGTGCCCTGCGCGACGATGAGGTCCACCCCCGCCGTCACCTGCTTGGCGGCGTGCTCCTTTGCGCCGACGAGCGCAGCGACGGGGACGCCGCGCTCCTTGCCCGCTTCGATCATGTAGTCCGGTGGTACGCCCAGCGCGTTGGCGATCAGCTTGATCGGGTGGCCGAAGGCGACATCCAGGAGGTCCTTGCCCGTATTGCCGGACAGGAACGCCGGCCCGGTGCGTGGTGACTCCTCGGGCTCGATGTCGTGGGCGGCCAGCAGCTCGGCGATGAAGCCGCGGTAGTCGTCGGGAATCCGGCTGGCCAGCTCACCGCGGGACAGATTCTCGCCCTTGCCCTCGAACTTGGCGGGCACGATCAGGTCGACGCCGTACGGCCTGCCGCCGACGTGGTCGTCAATCCACGACAGCTCCTTGTCCAGCCAGTCCGGCGTAAATGCTGTCGCACCGAGAACGCCGAATCCGCCGGCGTTGGTCACCGCGGCGACCACGTCGCGGCAATGGCTGAACGCGAAGAGCGGGAAATCGATACCGAACTGTTCACAGATGGCTGGCTTCACCCCACCAGTATTACTAAGTCACATCGGTGCCCGACAAGGACGTGCCTCGTACCCGCTAAGCGCGGAGGGAATCGATCAGCCGGTCCATCACCGCGCCTGCGTCCTTGCGTGCCTGACGCTGATTCTTTGCGCGGGCAATGTAGAGGGTGGCCTCGCGCACAGCGCCCAGCATTGTCAACGCGGTTGCCTCGACCGGCTGAGGCGGAATCCGGCCGGAGTCAATGGCATCGACGAGCAGCGCGGTCACGACGCCGATGTTGTAGCGCTGTCCGATTTCTGTCCAACGCTCCCAACCCAGCACCGCCGGCGCGTCCATCAACACGATGCGCTGGACCTCGGGATCGGCGCAGGCATCCAGCCAGAAGCGTGTTCCCAGCCGCATGACCTCCACCGGATCGGTCTCGCGTGCTGCGGCGACGGCCTCTGCCATGCGCTCGGCCATCTCTCCCTCGACCTGTTCGAATACTGCGGCGAACAACTCTGTCTTGTCCGCGAAGTGGTGGTAGAGCGCGCCGCGCGTGACCCCCGCGTCGCGCACGATGGTCTCCAGCGCCGCGTCGGCGAACCCGGGATTGGCGAACAAGGCCCTGGCGGCAGCGATCAGCGCCTCACGCGTGTCCGCTGCACGCTCGGCCTGGGTGCGGCGCTCGTCCTTGCTCAACCGTGCCTCTCGTACATACGGTGTCTCGTCTCATACATACCGTATGCAGATGGTCGGGCATGGGAGGCTCGGCGGCCATCAGATCACGCGCAGCTGCCGGACGATCTCCAGAGCCGATGCATCTCCGTCGGCATGGACGCCCAGCTCGTCCCAAGTGCCACGCTGAGTCACCCACCGCACGAACGCTTGCGAGTCAGACTCGATGTGGGCAACCACGTCGCCGTTGCCGACTCGCAGCGTCCGTCCGCAGAGACCGCCAAGGCGTATCTCCACCGCCGAGTCCATGCGGTCGAGCAGCTCCGAATTCTGTTGGGGCAGAGCCACTTCGATCCAGTCGAGCGTCGGCGACAGGCGCAGCTCATCGGACGCCGGCGGATCTCCTTCCAGCGGCCCGTCAGGAGCGAACAGATCGAAGCGAATGTGGATGTATTCCTCGAAGGCCAACGCCGTCGGAATGACCGACGCGGGATAGGTTCCCACATCTCCCAGAGGTACTTCGAAGTCTTGGTTCTCCAGCCCAGCCAGAACCTCCAGCCCCTTCATGCTCACCGACTCGTAGTCCGCCACAAGCTCTTCGGCCGTCATGGACCGGCGAGACTCGACATACAAGTCCGCGGCGCGCTCGGCGAGCAGTCCCCCAGGATCGGGCAGGTTCGACGGATCAACGGCCAACCAGAAACTGCAGGCCATGTGGGACAACAGGTCCTGCACCGACCAGCCGGGACAGCCGCTGTCCTTCATCCAGACGGAGTCGTCCATGTGCCGGCACAGCTCCAAGAGCACCTTCCGGTCTTCCTCAATCGCCTTGATCGCAGAACTCATCCCGCACTCCCATCAGTAGATACATACCGTATGTATGAGCCTACATACGGTATGTATGGCGCGCAATAGACTATGCCTCGAGGCCAGAAAGCCACGCCACGATCTGACGCAATTCCTTTACCGTCTGGGTGCGCGGCCCGTCGACGATGCCGAGGTGACCGGCGTCGACCAGGCCCTGGAACCATCGGGCCGCCGACGCAGCAGGCAGCGGCAACCTGCGGTGTTTACCAGCCGCGTTCGGCAAGCCTGTGGGGGGCCGCGATGTCCTCCACGTTGATGCCGACCATGGCCTCCCCCAGCCCGCGCGACACCTTGGCCAGCACGTCGGGGTCGTCGTAGAAAGTCGTTGCCTTGACGATCGCGGCCGCGCGGGCCGCGGGATCGCCGGACTTG
>DATJIX010000501.1:0-5571 GCA_035492865.1 Mycobacterium sp.
GCCTCGACCGCCTCGCCCTTCGGATTACCGCTTCGGTCGCACGGCGCGATGGTGACGCGCGGCGTATTGCGGATCCGCTTGACCTTCCACGACTGTTCCTGCGTGATGACGACCAGCCGGTCGCCTGCAGGCGCGGCCCAGATGGCCGTCGGCTTGGGCCTGCCATCCTTGGTGAACGTGGTCAGCAGGATGTACTCGGACTTTGCGACATCAGCGAAGGTGACTGGCACCAGACCAACCTAGCCTTCGAGCTCGCCCTCGGTCTCGAGCAGCACCTGGCGCAGCCCGTCCAACGTAGCCGATTCGGGCTGCGCCCACATCCCGCGACCGGCCGCTTCGAGCAGGCGTTCGGCCATGCCGTGCAGCGCCCACGGATTGGACTCGGCCATGAATTTGCGGTTCTCGTCATCGAGAACGTATTCCGCCGACAGCCGCTCGTACATCCAGTCGGCCATCACCCCCGCGGTGGCGTCATACCCGAACAGGTAGTCGACCGTGGCGGCCATTTCGAACGCGCCCTTGTAGCCGTGCCTGCGCATCGCTGTCATCCAGCGGGGATTGACGACGCGGGCGCGGAACACCCGAGTGGTCTCCTCCGACAACGTCCGTGTGCGCACCGCGTCGGGCCTGGTGTTGTCGCCGATATAGGCGGCAGGCGACTGGCCGGTCAACGCCCGCACCGTCGCGACCATGCCGCCGTGGTACTGGAAGTAGTCATCGGAGTCGGCGATGTCGTGTTCTCGGGTGTCGGTGTTCTTGGCGGCCACCGCGATCCGGCGATACTGCCGGTTCATATCGTCGGCGGCCGGCGCACCGTCGAGCCCGCGACCGTACGCGAAACCGCCCCATGCGGTGTAGACCTGGGCGAGGTCGGCATCGTCGCGCCAGTTGCGGCTGTCGATCAGCTGCAGTAGCCCCGCCCCGTAGGTGCCCGGCTTGGATCCGAAAATCCTTGTGGTGGAGCGACGTTGGTCGCCATGCTCGATAAGGTCAGCCTGCGCGTGGGCGCGGACATAGTTGTCCTCATCGGCCTCGTCGAGACCGGCGGCGAGTTGCACGGCGTCGTCCAGCATGGTGACCACGTGCGGGAACGCGTCGCGGAAGAAGCCGGAGATGCGGACCGTCACGTCGATGCGCGGCCTGCCGAGCTCGGCCAGCGGGATCGGCTCCAGGTTCACCACCCGTCGTGATGCGTCGTCCCAGATCGGCCGGACACCCAGCAGCGCAAGTACTTCGGCGATGTCGTCACCGGCGGTACGCATGGCCGAGGTGCCCCACACCGACAGTCCGACCGACTGCGGCCAGTCGCCATAGTCGGCGCGGTAGCGGTCCAGCAGCGAATCCGCCATCGCCACACCGGTTTCCCACGCCAGCCGGGATGGCACCGCCTTCGGGTCGACGGAGTAGAAGTTGCGGCCAGTCGGTAGCACGTTGACCAGTCCGCGCAGCGGTGAGCCGGACGGCCCCGATGCGATGAAGCGGCCGTCGAGCGCCCGCAGGATCTGCGGGATCTCCCCTGCCGTCTCGGCCAGTCGCGGCACCACCTCGGTGGCGGCGAATCGGAGGATGTCGGCGACGGCGGGGTTGTCGGTGAGGGTCTCGACGGCCGTTGCATCCCAGCCGGTTTCCTGAAGCGCCGCGACGAGGTCGCGGGCGGCGGCTTCGGCGGCGTCCACCGCGGCCCGGTCGTCGTTGCCGTCCTCGGCCAGGCCTAGCGCCTGCCGTAGTCCAGGTACCGTCTGGTCACCACCGAACAACTGCCGCGCGCGCAGGATGGCCAGCACGAGATCGAGTTCGACGCTGCCCGTGGGGTTTTGGCCGAGAATGTGCAGCCCGTCGCGGATCTGGACGTCCTTGATCTCACACAGCCAGCCGTCGACGTGTAGCAGCATGTCGTCGAACGAGTCTTCGTCGGGCCGGTCGTCGAGGCCGAGATCGTGGTCCATCTTCGCCGCGCGCATCAGCGTCCAGATCTGCTGCCTGATGGCGGGCAGCTTGCCGGGGTCGAGCGCGGCGATGTTCGCGTGCTCGTCGAGCAGCTGCTCCAATCGGGCGATGTCGCCGTAGGTTTCGGCGCGCGCCATCGGCGGTATCAGGTGGTCGACCAGCGTGGCGTGCGCCCGCCGCTTGGCCTGAGTGCCCTCCCCTGGGTCGTTGACAAGAAACGGGTAGATCAGCGGCAGGTTGCCAAGCGCGGCGTCAGAGCCGCACGCCGCGGACATGCCAAGAGTCTTGCCGGGTAGCCACTCCAGGTTGCCGTGCTTGCCGAGGTGCACGACGGCGTCGGCACCGAACTCGGCGGCAATCCAGTGATACGCGGCCAAATAGTGGTGGCTCGGCGGCAGGTCCGGATCGTGGTAGATGGCCACCGGGTTCTCGCCGAATCCCCGCGGCGGCTGCACGATCAACACCACGTTGCCCGCCTGCAGCGCGGCGATCACGATCTCGCCGTCGGGATCTTGACTTCTGTCGACAAACAGCTCGCCGGGGGGTGGGCCCCAGTGCTTGGTGACGGCCTCGGTGAGCTCCGGCGGCAACGTGGCGAACCAGTCGCGATAGTCCTTGGCGGACAACCGGATCGGATTTCCCGTCAGCTGTCCGTCGGTCAACCAGTCGGGATCTTGCCCGCCCCGCGCAATGAGCGCGTGGACCAAGGCGTCGCCGTCCTGCGCGTCGACGCCGGGAATGTCGCCGATCTGGTATCCCGCGTCGCGCATGGCCCGCAGCAGCGCGACCGCACTGGCAGGCGTATCGAGGCCGACGGCGTTTCCGATACGGGCATGCTTGGTCGGGTACGCCGAGAACACCACCGCGATGCGCTTGCGTTCGGCTGGAATCGCGCGCAGCCGGGCATGTTTGACGGCCAGGCCGGCAACTCGGGCACAGCGTTCCGGATCGGCGACATAGGAGATCAAACCCTCCTCGTCAATCTCTTTGAACGAGAACGGAACCGTGATGATCCGGCCGTCGAACTCCGGCACGGCGACCTGCGTGGCCACATCAAGCGGGGACATCCCGTCGTCGCTGTGTTGCCACTGCGCGCGCGAACTCGTCAGGCACAGCCCCTGCAGGATGGGGATGTCGAGCGCGGCGAGATGAGCGACGTTCCAGCTGTCGTCGTTGCCCCCGGCGCTGACGGTGGCGGGCGCGACACCGCCCGCGGCGAGCACGGTGGTCACCATCGCGTCGGCGGTGGCGAGCAGGTCAAGCAGCCCCGCGTCGGCCGTCCGCAGCGACGCGCAGAACACCGGCAGCGCTCGACCGCCCGCCTCCTCGACGGCCCGGCACAGCGCCTCGATGTAACCGGTGTTGCCTGCCAGGTGCTGGGCCCGGTAATAGAGCACCGCGACGGTCGGGCCGGATGTCTTCCGAGTCGTCCTGTCGAGGATGCCCCAGCTCGGCGTGGTCTCGGGCGGCGCGAAGCCGAACCCGGTCATCAGCAGCGTGTCGCACAGAAAGGCGTGCAGCTGATGCAGGTTCGGCACACCGCCCTGGGCCAGATAGATGTGGGACTGCAGCGCGACGCCCGCGGGCGTGGTGGAGTGGCCCATCAAATCGGCGTCCGGCGACTGCTCACCGCTGACGACGACGGTCGGCACACCGCTGGCCACCACGGTGTCGATGCCGTCTTGCCAGGCGCGATATCCACCCAGGATGCGAATGACGGCGATGTCGGCGCCGGCCAGCAGCTCCTCGAGTTCGCCCTCGACCAGCCGCGACGGGTTCGCCCACCGGTAGCTCGCCCCGCTTGCCCTGGCGGTGATCAGGTCGGTGTCGGACGTCGACAGCAGCAGCACGCAGGGATCTCGGGGGTCTGGCACCCACCATTCGTACCGCACCGACCCCTCCGGCGGTGCGGTCGGTACTCAGCTGTCGCTGCCCCAGCGGCCGTGCCAGGTCTGCGGATACGGCAATCCAAGGCCGGCGATGAGTACCAGCAGGAGCGCGCCGAATGCGATTAGTGCGAACATCGTCGTTCCTTCCGTGACATTCGGTTACTACACACGCGTGCAGTAGCGACAAACTAACGCGTTACCGGCCGGTATTGATCTTGATGTGTGGCACGGATCACCAGGGGCCGCGCTGTGGCGGCCGTCACATCAGGCGGTTCGGACCTCGAAGTCCGCAGGCCGGGGTGTCGCCAGCAGCTCGCGGTGTCGCACCGGTGTCCATGGGAACAACTCGGGCAGGCCGTCCTTGCCCAGATACCAGCTCTTGCAACCGGTTGTCCAAACCGTTTGCGGCATGGCGGCTTTCATCTCCTCGTTGTATTCCTTGGTGGCCGCTTCGGACGGAGCAGCCGCTACCACACGGCCGTCGCGGATCTCGTCGATCCACCACATCGCGTAATCGGCTTGGTTCTCGGCGATCATCACCAGCGATTGGTTGCCGATCGGCGAATGCGGACCCATCAGCATGAAGAGGTTCGGAAAGCCCGGTACCGCGATCGACCGATATGCGTGCGGGCCGTCGACCCATGCCTCGTCGAGCGTCAGGCCGTTCTCCCCGGTGATCTGCATCGGGCGGACGTAGGCGCGGGCGTCGAATCCGGTGGCCAGCACCAGCAGATCCAGTTCGTGCAGAGTGCCGTCCGCAGTGACGACGCCGCGGGGTTCGACACGGTCGATTGCGTCGCTGACAACCTCGACGCCGGGCTTCTGAACGGACCGGTAGTAGTGCCCCGCGAGAATCTGCCGCTTGCACATCGCCTGGTAGTCAGGCGTGAGTCGACGGCGAAGTTCCGGATCGCGCACCGACAGTCGCAGGTTCCAGCGACAGCACGCCGCCATCATGCGGCGCTGCCAGCACGGCTCGACGGCCGCGCGCCCCAACCCATGCTCGATGAACCGCTGCCAGAAGCGGTAGCCGACCTTGTCCAACCGCGGCCACCGCTGCATCAATGCCCTGGTGATCCGCGAGTACCGCGGATTGGGCATCGGCAACACCCACTGCGGGGTGCGCTGAAAGATTTTGAGTTGACGGACGTTCCCACCGATCTCGGACGTGATCTGCACGCCTGTGGAGCCGGTGCCGATCAGTCCGATTCGCTTGTCGGGCAGCGAGACCGAGTGGTCCCAGCGCGACGAGTGGAACATCGTGCCCGCAAAGGTTTCGAGTCCTGCGATGTCGGGGTATCGAGGCACCCGCAACACGCCGGTCGCGGTGATCAGGATGTCGAACGCCTCCTCGCCCGCCGCTGTGGTCAACCACCACTGCCCGGCACGGAACTGCGCGGACCTGACTTCCGTGCCGAACCGGATATGCGGGCGGATCCCGCGCTCGGTGGCGACCTGCTTGAAGTACGAGTGGATCTCAGGCCCCGGCGACATCAGCCGCGACCAGCCTGGGTTCTGCCGGAACGAATATGTATAGAAGCGTGAAGGAACATCGCACGACAGCCCCGGATAGGTGTTGTCGCGCCACGTGCCACCGACCTCGTCGGCCGACTCGAAGATCGTGTAGGTGTCGATCCCGGCGTCCTGAAGTTTGGCCGCCATGCAGAGCCCCGACATGCCTGCGCCGATGATGGCCACATTCAGTTGGCGTCGCTGCGTCACAGTCCCCCCTTTA
>DATJIX010000502.1:0-3391 GCA_035492865.1 Mycobacterium sp.
GACCAACTGTCGCGCTATGTCGGCGGCGAAGCGCCGACGCTGTCCCGTCTCGGCGGCAGCGACTGGGCGAACACCAAGACCAAGGCCCGCCGGGCGGTGCGCGAGATCGCCGCCGAGCTGGTGTCGCTGTACGCCAAGCGCCAGGCGTCGGCGGGCCACGCGTTCGCGCCGGACACCCCGTGGCAGGCCGAGATGGAGGACGCGTTCGGGTTCACCGAGACCGTCGATCAGATGACCGCGATCACCGAGGTCAAGGCGGACATGGAGAAACCCGTCCCGATGGACCGGGTGATCTGCGGCGACGTCGGCTACGGCAAGACCGAGATCGCGGTGCGCGCGGCGTTCAAGGCGGTACAGGACGGCAAGCAGGTGGCGGTGCTGGTGCCGACGACGCTGCTCGCCGATCAGCATCTGCAGACATTCTCCGAACGGATGGCAGGCTTCCCCGTCACCGTGAAGGGGTTGTCCCGGTTCACCGACCCCGCCGAGTCGCGGGCGGCGCTGGAGGGCATGAAGGACGGCTCGGTCGACATCGTGATCGGCACGCATCGGCTGCTGCAGACCGGTGTGACGTGGAAAGACCTGGGACTCGTGGTCGTCGACGAGGAGCAGCGGTTCGGCGTCGAGCACAAGGAGCACATCAAGTCGATGCGCACCCACGTCGACGTGCTGACCATGAGCGCGACCCCGATTCCGCGCACCCTGGAAATGAGCCTGGCGGGCATCCGCGAGATGTCGACGATCCTGACCCCGCCCGAAGAGCGCTACCCGGTGCTGACCTATGTCGGCCCGCACGACGACAAGCAGGTCGCGGCGGCGTTGAGGCGCGAGATGCTGCGCGACGGGCAGGTGTTCTACATCCACAACCGGGTCCGGTCCATCGACCAGGCGGCCGCCAAGGTGCGGGCACTGGTGCCGGAGGCGCGCGTCGCCGTCGCGCACGGGCAGATGCCCGAGGAGCAGTTGGAGCGCACCGTCGAAGGGTTCTGGAACCGAGAGTTCGACATCTTGGTCTGCACGACGATCGTCGAAACGGGACTCGACATCTCGAATGCCAACACGCTGATCGTGGAAAGGGCCGACACGTTCGGTCTGTCACAGCTGCATCAGTTGCGGGGCAGGGTGGGACGCAGTCGCGAGCGCGGCTACGCCTACTTCCTCTACCCGCCCGAGGTGCCGCTCACCGAGACGGCGTATGACCGGCTCGCCACCATCGCGCAGAACAACGAGCTCGGCGCGGGCATGGCGGTGGCGATGAAGGATCTCGAGATCCGCGGCGCAGGAAACGTTCTCGGTGCGGAGCAGTCCGGGCACGTCGCCGGGGTGGGCTTCGACCTTTATGTGCGGCTGGTCGGCGAGGCGGTCGAGGCTTACCGGGCGGCGGCCGACGGGAAAACCGTTCTGGCGCCTGAGGAACCGAAGGACGTCCGGATCGACCTTCCCGTGGACGCGCATCTTCCGCCGGACTACATCGGCAGCGACCGGCTACGCCTCGAGGCCTATCGGCGGTTGGCGGCAGCCGCCGACGACGCCGCGGTGGACGCCGTGATCGAGGAGTTGACCGACCGGTACGGACCGCTGCCCGAGCCCGCGCGGCGACTGGTTGCTGTGGCGCGGCTGCGGCTGTTGCTTCGCGCCTACGGGATCACCGAAATCAGCGCGATCTCGGAATCGACGCTCCGGATTTCGCCGCTGCAATTGGTGGACTCTCAGCAACTACGGCTCAAGCGCCTGTACCCGAGCGCAACGTACCGCGCGACGACGTCGACGGTGCAAGTGCCGATCCCGCGGGCGGGTTCCGGCGTTGGCGCACCCCGGATTCGTGATCTTGAACTGGTCGCCATGGTGGCTGGTTTGGTGCTGGCCCTCGATGGAAAACCCCAGGAAAGTGTTGATATAACGAAGTTCGGAGGTACGGCAATGGGTGACAAGGGACAGGCGACGTGACCGTCGTCCTTGTCGACCCGCGCCGCCCTTCGCTGGTCCCTGTCGAGGCGATTGACTTGCTGACGGGTGACGTCCAGTACACCGAGGAGATGCCCGTCAAGGTGCCGTGGTCGTTGCCTGCTGCGCGGCCGTGGTTCGGCGCGCAGGAAGACGAAGCCGCACCGGTGTTGCTGTCGAGTGATCCCGACCACCCTGCGGTGAAGGCGCGCCTGGCGGCCGGCGACAAGCTGATCGCGGCGCCTGAGGCGGCGCCGGGGGAGCGGCTGGTCGACGCCGTCGCGATGATGGACAAGCTTCGTACCTCGGGACCGTGGGAGAGCGAGCAAACGCACGACTCGCTGAGGCGTTACCTGCTGGAGGAGACCTACGAGGTGTTCGACGCGGTGCGCGGCGGCAATGCCGACGAGCTGCGCGAGGAGCTCGGAGACGTGTTGCTGCAGGTGCTGTTCCACGCCCGCATCGCAGAGGATGCACCGAATCACCCGTTCACGGTCGACGACGTGGCCGATTCGCTGGTGCGCAAGCTCGGCAATCGGGTGCCCGCGGTGCTTGCCGGTGAGTCGATTTCGCTTGACGAGCAGCTCGCGCAGTGGGAGGAGCGCAAGAAGCTCGAGAAGTCACGCAACTCGTCGATGGACGACGTGCCGACGGGACAGCCCGCATTGGCGTTGGCGCAGAAGGTCATTGAGCGGGTGACGGCCGCCGGTTTTCCCGCGGATCTACTCCCGGAGAACATCACGTCGGTGACCGTGTCGGTGAATTCGGACGCCGAAAACGTTTTGCGCTCAGCCGTTTTGGAGTTCATGGACACCGTGCGCCGCGTCGAGCATGCGATCGCCGCAGGGCGCCGGGACGAGGACGTGCCGGAGGAACTCGACGTCGCGACGCTCGGCGACATATCCGAGGAGGAGTGGCGGTCCTACTGGGCGCCCGTCGACGTCGAAGACACCGAGCCGGAACCCGAGGACGCCGAGGAAGTCGTGCCTGCGAAGTTCAGCGCCTAGCGACGGGCGCGTCGTAAACTTTCGCCACTCGTGGACGGGAGCCAACGATGGCAAAAGTTCTGTTCGTCGTGACCGGTGCAAGCTATTGGACGCTCAAGGACGGCACCAGACATCCGACCGGGTATTGGGCCGAGGAGTTCGCCGCCCCCTACAGCACACTGACCGGCGCCGGCCATGAAGTCGTGGTCGCCACGCCGCGCGGAGTGGTGCCGCACGTGGACGTGATGAGCCTGCGACCAGAGATGGCGGGCAGTGCGCAGATCGCCCTCGACCTCGAAGAGATCCTGCGCTCCGCCGAGGAGTTGCGCCGCCCCATCGAACTGGCCGACGCCCGGCTGGATGACTACGACGCTGTGTATTACCCCGGCGGCCACGGTCCGATGGAGGACCTGTGGGAGGACGCGGACTCGGGCAGGCTGCTGACCGCCGCGCTGGCATCG
>DATJIX010000503.1:0-4770 GCA_035492865.1 Mycobacterium sp.
GCGTTCGACGACATCGATGAACTCGACGAATCGGTCAGCGTGCAGACCGTGCTCGCCGAGCAACGGCGATGGCTGGCGCCGTGGTATTCACATGTGCCGATCGAGGCGGGCCAAGCCGAGATGGATCTGGTGTTCGGCGACCTCGACCCGCCCGCGCCGAAGACTTACATCGTCGAACTATCCGACCTCGAGCTCTTCCTGCTTCGAATCACGCTGGCGCTGCTGTCACAGCGTCCGATCCTGATGGTCGGCGACCTCGAGCAGGTCCGCGACATCGCCCGGCGGGCGATTGCGGTCGAGCGGCTTACCGCGATTTCAGCGGAGCGCACTGTCGTGGTCGGCGTGACCAACACGCTCGATGCCTCAGCACCTGATCTGCATGAGCACCGCATCCCGACCGGAGGAAACTGACGATGTTGGCAGGACTCGCATTCGGTTCGGAGATCAAGCGTTTCGGCCGCAGCCGCATGACGCGCTTGGCGATCGTGGTGCTGATGCTGCTGCCGCTCGTCTACGGGGCGCTGTATCTGTGGGCGTTCTGGAATCCCTTCGGCGAGGTGAACAAGATGCCTGTGGCGCTTGTCAACTCCGACCGCGGCGCGGTCGTCTCCGGCCAGCAGGTCAACGCGGGTAACGAGATCACCAAGAGTCTGACCGCGGACGGCGGCCTCGACTGGCACGTGGTGGACGACGAACAGGCCAGAAGCGGGGTCGCGCACGGCGACTACTACTTCATGGTCGAGTTGCCGCCCGACTTCAGTGAGGCGATCGCGTCAGCGATGACTGAACAACCGAGGCAGGCGAACCTGATCGCGGTGTTCAACGACGCCAACAACTACATTTCGTCCAGCATCGGCACCACCGCCATGCAGGAGGTGCTCAACGCCGTATCGACGCGGATCTCCGGGCAGGCCGTCAATCAGGTGCTCTCAGTGATCGTCTCCTCCGGTGCAGGGATCAAGCAGGCCGCCGACGGCGCCCAACAACTCGCCGACGGAGCGGTAAAGGTCGATGACGGCGCGGGGCAACTGGCGACCGGTCTGCACACCGCACGGTCCGGTTCGGCGCAGGTCGCTTCCGGTGCCAAGCAGCTGTCCTACGGGATCAGCCAGGCCACCGACCCGCTGCTCACCGTGACCAGGGCGGTCTCGCAGATCGGCAACACGGATGCACTACGGCAGGCCAGCGATCAGGTCGGTGGCATCGCCGCCGCGCAGGACGCCGCTGCCACATCACTGTCCGCGGTCGTCGACCAGCTCTCTCTGAGTCCAGACCCATTGGTCAACAACGCCGCAGGGACGCTGCGCGGAATCCAGGATCAACTTCGAGCACACCAGTTCACGCCGCAGATCCGCCAGCAGCTCACCGATGCGGCGAACGCCGTGCGTCCGCTGCAATCGGCACTCGACCAAGTCGGCGGCAGGGCAGAGGAGCTGACGAACAAGCTGACCCAGTTACGCAGCGGGGTGCAGCAGCTCGCATCCGGCAGCGCTCAATTGGCCAGCGGTATCGTCAAACTCGACAATGGTGCGCAACAACTGAAAACAGGTACGGCGCAACTGCGCTCGGGATCATCCGAGCTCGCTACCAAGCTGGCCGATGGCGCCAAGCAGGTGCCCACCTGGACCGATCAGCAGCAGAACGCCATCGCCGACACAATCGGCGGACCCGTGAACCTGGAAACCACGCATGAGAACGCCGCGCCCAACTTCGGCACCGGCATGGCGCCGTTCTTCCTCACGCTCGCCCTCTTCTTCGGGGCGCTGGTGTTGTGGATGGTGTTGCGGCCGTTGCAGAATCGTGCGATCGCGGCCGAGGTGCTCGCCATCCGCGTTGTCCTGGCCAGCTATCTGCCCGCCGTCGCGATCGGGATGATCCAGGCAGGCATCCTGTATTGCGTGGTGCGGTTCGCCCTAGGCATGCACGCCGTGCATCCCCTCGCGATGCTCGGGTTCATGGTGCTGATCTCGTGCGCGTTCGTGGCGGCCACCCAGGCGATCAACGCACTCGTCGGCCCCGCCGTCGGCCGGGTACTCATCATGGCCTTACTCATGCTGCAGCTGGTGAGCGCGGGCGGCATGTACCCGGTGCAAACCACGTCGCGGCCATTCCAGATTCTGCACACGTACGACCCGATGGCCTACGGAGTCAACGGACTTCGCCAACTGATACTTGGCGGCATCGACTACAGACTCTGGCAGGCGATCATCGTGTTGTGCGGCGTCTGGGCCGTTGCGCTGCTGATCTCGTCGCTGTCCGCAAGGCGCAACCGGCTCTGGAACCTCGATCGGTTGTTACCCGCCATCAAGGTGTGAGCAACGTTTCCAATTTCTCGTTGATGGCGGGCAGCTGCGAGGTCAGCACTGAGATGATCTTCTCGCGCGCTCGCTCGCTGACCCCCGCTGACACGTGGTGCAGGACGTTGAGGCGGGACGCGTCCACCCACGCCATCATGTCCGGGTCGGAGAACCACCGCACCTGGTTTTTGTTGAATGCCAGCATCATTCGCAGCCAGTCAGCGGGCTCGGATGGATAGGGCACGGGATTGCAGAACGCGTTTCTCGTCTCGTCATCGGAGTAGGCCGCTTCGACGTGGCCGATGACGGCGGCGCTGAACGCCGGCTGACACGTCCGCACCGCCTGCAGCGCGATGCGCTCATCGGTGAACACCGTCGCGGGCTCGATGTGGGCGAAACCGTCTGCGCTGCAGTCGATGTAAAGCGCTGAGCCGTCGATGTTTCGGGTCCCTCCTTCGAGGGTGATGCGGCCCGGCTCGATCGTTCGGACGTGCCCCATCCGCACCACGTCGTCGATACGACGCAGTTGCTCGAGTTCCGCCTGAGACAGGATCGCGCACCGGTACATCGTCGGATCGACGGACCGGTCGATGCGCATCAGACAGCCTTTGGCCTCCAACCGGTCGAACAGATCGGGTAGCGATTCCGCCTCGGCCACCGCCGCGAGCTGGGCGGAGAAGTCGCGCAGCACACGCTTGGCGAACTGCGATCCCGGCTGGATTGCGGCACGGTCCAGAATCCAGGAGTCGCGAGGTTTGATCCATGTCAGGCGCTGCGGCGCGATGCCGTGGCGCAGCAGCCACACGCATGCATCCATGGCGGTCTTACCCGCGCCCACGATCACATAGCGATCGCGCGCTTCGCGGATGCGCGGCAGGTCGTTTGGCGGTACGCACTCGACGCTGTCGTCGACGGCGTAGGACGGGCGGACCATCGACGGCACGATGATCTCCACGTGGGTGGTGACCAGACGCCGGGCGTTGACCTTGATATCTCCGCCGCCGAGGGTGCGCACCCGGCCGTCGCCGAGATACTCGCTCATCGGCAGGTAGGTCACCCGGCCCGTCGGCAGCAGGTGCTGCCGCATCACCGCGTCGAAGTACGCACACACCTCGGCGCCGCTGGCCAGCTCGTAATAGCCCGCGTTGAAACCGTCCTGGTCGATGGTGTCGCTACCGAGGTTGCGCGAGTTGACGCCGTAGTACGCCGACGGTTGATGAAGCCGCACGAAGGGATAGGCGGTCGTCCAGTGCCCACCTGGCTGGTCGTTGCGATCCACCACCACGACCGTGGCGTCTGACTCGCTGACCAGCGCGTCGGTGAACGCGAGCCCCATCGCGCCCGCGCCGACGACGAGGTAGTCGGCCTGGATCGTCCTCCCCATTCAGCGCACGGTACTGAAGAAGGCGCTCACATCGCCGACGAACAGCTCAGGCTGTTCGAAAGCCGCGAAGTGCCCGCCGCGCGGCATCGTGGTCCAGTGGGTGATGTTGTAGGCGCCCTCGCACCAGCTGCGCGGCGCGCGCAGGATTTCCTTCGGGAACGAGGCAACCCCGGTGGGCAGTTCGACGCGTTTGCGTTCGCCGCCTTCGAAGATGCGGAAGCTCTCCCAGTACAGCCGCGCCGACGAAGCAGCCGTCGCGGTCGCCCAGTACAGCATCACGTTGTCGAGAAGCTCGTCGCGCGTGAGCACGTCTTCCGGATGGCCGTCGTTGTCTGTCCACGACCAGAACTTCTCGACAATCCATGCCAGCTGCCCGACGGGGGAGTCGACCAACCCGTAGCCGACGGTCTGTGGCCGCGTCGACTGCTGTTTGGAGTAGCCGGTGCCCCACTTGCGGTGGTAGGCGAGGTGGGCCAGCGCCTGCTTCTCCTCCTCTGTCGGGTTCTTCAGGTCGCCGGTGGGCCGAGCCAGCGGCATGTTCAGGTGGATCGCCGCGCAATTGCCGCCGTTGCGGCCGATCTGCGTGGTCACCGCGGCGCCCCAGTCGCCGCCCTGCGCGCCGTAGCGCTGGTAGCCGAGGCGACCCATCAGCGTCTCCCAGGCCTCTGCGATCTTCTCGACGCCCCAGCCGGTGCCCGATGGCTTTCCGGAGAAGCCGTATCCCGGCAACGACGGGCACACCACGTCGAAGCCCGCTGCGGTCAGCGGCTCGATCACCTTGTGGAACTCGACGATCGACCCGGGCCAGCCGTGCGTGATCAACAGCGGAAATGCGTCGTCGACGGACGAGCGCTGGTGGATGAAGTGAATGTCGAGATCGTCGATCTCGGTGGTGAAGTGGTCGAACCTGTTCAGCGCGGCTTCGCTTGCGCGCCAGTCGTATTCATTGGCCCAGTAGTCGGCCAGCTCGCGGGTGTAGCTCAATGGGATGCCCTGGTTCCAGTCATCGACGGTTTCGGCCTCCGGCCATCGGGTGCGGGCGAGCCTGTCCTTCAGGTCGGCGAGGTCTGCGTCGGGAACCGCGATGCG
>DATJIX010000504.1:0-5683 GCA_035492865.1 Mycobacterium sp.
CGGTAAGTCGTTGTGCCACCGTCGATGCCCCGGGCCATGCCCTCCAGCTCGATGGCCGCCTGCGCCTCGTACGCCACCACCTGCCGGACGCCGGTCAGTGCTGCCACCGCGTCGAACAGCCGGCCCATGCTGGAGGTCGGCACGCAACCCAGTCCAGTCTCGAGTTGATGAAGCAACACCCGCTGCTCGTCGGCGGGACAGGCGACCACCGGGGGCAGGTCCGGCTGCCAGGGGATTCCGGCTGCCCACAAGTGGGCCAGCGCCATCCGGTAGGGCCGCAGCACACTGATGTCGCCGCCTGCAAGTGGCACGTATGAGAGGTGCGCGAGTCGTTGATAGCCCTTGTAGTTCGCGAGCAGCAGCTCACCGCCCCACACGGCCTCATCGGATCCGTAGCCGGTTCCGTCGAACGCGAAGCCGAGCACCTGTTGTGATCCGTCAAGACCGTGCTCGGCCATCACTGCGGCGATGTGTGCGTGGTGGTGCTGCACGGTGCGAACCGGCCGTCCTGCGCAGTTGCGGTGTGCCCAGGCCGTCGACCGGTACGCCGGATGGCCGTCGGCGACAAGAACTTCAGGCTCGACGGCAGTCAGCGCCTGCAGGTGCCGTTGCGCGGCATCGAAGGCCGACAGCGTCGCGAGGTCGTCCATGTCGCCTATGTGCTGGCTCAGCCACGCGTACTTGCCGTCCGCGACGGCCATCGTGTTCTTCAGGTCCGCTCCGACCGCCATGGTCGGCGGGATCGGGACCGGCAGCGCGATCGGCAACGGCGCATAACCGCGCGACCGCCGGATCGGAAGTTCAACACCCTCCACAACCCGCACCACCGAGTCGTCGCACGGCACCAGGATGTCCCTGTCGTGCATCAGCCAGCCGTCGGCGAGGTGTGAAAGACGTTCGAGCGCATCGTCATCGGTGAAGCAGATCGGCTCACCGCCGAGATTGCCTGACGTCATCACCAGCACAGGTGGGCCGGGTTCGTCGCCGGCCAGCCCGAACAGCAGCGAATGCAGCGGCGCGTAGGCAGCCATGACGCCGAGATCGGGATTGTGCGGGGCCACCGCGTCGGCGACATATGCATCGTGTCGGCGGGGCATCAACACGATCGGACGCTGCGAACCGGTGAGCAAGCGGGCCGAGGCATCGTCGACGTAGGCGATCGAGTGCGCCGTTCGCAGGTCGGGCACCATGACGGCGAACGGCTTGTCGCCGCGCCGCTTTCGCCGTCGCAACTCGGTCACCGCCTGCTCGTCGTCGGCGTCGCAGGCCAGGTGATAGCCACCGATGCCCTTGACCGCGAGGATGCCGCCCTCGCGCAACAGTCGCCGCGCCAGGACCAGTGCGTCATCGCCGTCGCGTACGCCACCATGGCCCTCGCGGTATCGCAGTGTCGGTCCGCAGTTCGGGCAGCACACGGGTTGGGCGTGGAAGCGCCGGTCGGCGGGATCGGCGTATTCGCGCGCACAGTCGGCGCACATCGGGAATGCGGCCATCGTCGTGGAGGCGCGGTCGTAGGGCAGGGCGGCGATGATCGTGAAGCGGGGTCCGCAGTTCGTGCAGTTGACGAACGCGTGCCGGTAGCGCCTGTTCGACGGGTCACGTTGTTCGGCAGCGCATTCCGCGCACATGGCGACGTCAGGGGATACGAACGTGCGGCCACCGTCGGACCTCGACGTGTCGGCGATCGCGAAGCCGGTACCACCGAAAAGCGGGATGTCTTGGGTGTCGATCGATTCGATGACGGCCAGCGGCGGCGGCTGGTCACGCAGCCGGGTGAGGAAGCGGTCGAGCTCGGCGGGATCGCCCTCCACCTCGATGACGGCGCCGGCGGTGTCGTTGCGTACCGACCCGGACAGTCCGAGTGCGGCCGCGGTCGTGTAGACGAATGGGCGGAAGCCCACGCCTTGGACCACCCCGTGCACGCAGACACGTAACCGGCGCCGGGTCGTCATGGCGACGTCTCGGTTTCTCGGCCTCTGCCCATCAGTTCGAGGCCTTCCATCGCTGCGTCGGCGCCGGCCTTGTCCGTCTTCTCGACGACGAAGCCCATGTGGATGATCACCCAGTCGCCTGACTCGAAGGTCTCCTCGGGCAGCATCCCGACGTTCACCTTCCGCTGCTCACCGGCGACGTCGACGAGTGCGAGCTGGTCGCCGTAGCCCTCGAGCATGCGAATGACACGTCCCGGGATGCCAAGGCACATGGTCAGCCTCCCTTAACGGGTTGCAGTAGCCGAGCAATGACGTCCTCGAGGGCACGCACTGCCTCGGGCACCGCGGCGGCGACCTCATCGGACAACCCTATGCCTTCTTCGACATTCGCGGCCTCACAGCCGATCACGACGGTGTAGGGCGGTGTGCCGCCCAGTGCGTTCAGGCTCGCGAACACCGCGCCAGGGTCCATCGCGTGCGCGTCGAGACCTGTGGCAGCGGTGAGGCTCTCGTGGTCAGCCTCGAAGACGTGAACGGTGCCCGGCGCACCCCGGCTGGGGATCGCGTCGATCAGGACGAGCGCCTCGCACCCGTCGAGCAGGTCGTAGGCCAGATGCATGCCCTTGATCCCGTAGTCCACCAGTTGAACTCGCGCACCGCCGAGTCGCTGGGGGACGTGGCGCATCACCTCGGAACCGAAGCCGTCGTCCCCGAGGAAGATGTTGCCGAGCCCAGCTACCAGAATTCGAGACGTGATCTCACCTCGCTCACGGTTACATCCGACGGATCTTCATGTACCGGCGCGCGTCCGGAATGCTGATCAGACCGACGACAACACCGCCGACGACCACAGCGGCGACGACTCCGAGCGCCACCCACCCCACTACGTCCATGTCGAACTCCTTTCGTTGAGTGGTTCAACTTCGTCTGGTGCGAAGTACAAGTAGCGGCCGTACCAGTCGTGCAGGTCGGCTGCTGGATCGTCGTCCAGGACAACGCCGACATGCTGGTCGCCGTCGACATCCTCGTGCACGGAGGTGACGCGCGCGATCCTGTCGGCGTAGAACAGATCCTGGGCATCGGCTCTGCGCGACGGGTGCAGCCGGACCCGAGTGCCGCGCCTCACCGGTGTGCCGTTGACCAGAATCGCGTCGAGATCGGGTCGTACTGCGTTGTCCGCCATCGGATCCCACCAGTCCACGTCGGCGGGAACCTCCGGTATCAACCCGGGTCCCTCGCTCGGTGCGTGCGGACTGCGCAGCACGCCGTGCAGATCCAGCAGCGCTTCCGGCGACATGGTGTCGCAGCGGTCGATGATCTGGGCGGCCAGTGGATCGGTGGCGCGTGCCTGCGCCTTCTCCTCGTCGGTCATCGTCATGATCCGCAGAGTGAGGATCTCGTCGATCTCGGTGGAGTCGTACAGCGCGCCCTTGCTCTGTTCGGCTATCTCGGGATGGTCGTAGAGGATGATCGGCGACACGAGGACCAAGCTCCGATCGTCGGGCGGACCGGCCAGCACCGGGAAGCAGCGATGGTGCGTGCAGCGCGCCACGGCGGCCGCTGCGGAATCCGGTGGCTCCAAAAGCGATACGAACTCGCCGTCGGTCACGCGCAGGAGCAGGTGCGTGCCGATCATGGACACCGCGATCGCTTCGTCCTTGTCGGCGGCGGGCGGTGCGGTGTTGCGCACCTCGAACGAGACTCGCAACAGGTCGCCGTCCCGTTCACCTGAGACGTCGAGTTGACCGTGTAACGCGCGGCGGGTGCGCACCAGTCGGCCACCGTCAACAGCTTCGATGTCCGTCCCCGCGGGGACCGAGATGTCGACGGTACGGGGCAGACTCGCAAGGGGCATCCGGTCGATCACGATTTCGCGTTCGACGGCTTCATCCCAAGTGAGCCAGCTGGTGCCCGTGGCGTCGCGGTGCTGCAACTGCAGGAACCGCACCACACCCGAGACCGACGCGACGCCGCTCGAGCGGACCAGCACCTGGGCGGACAGCGTGTCGTCCTCGCCGATGCCTGCGTCCGCGGCGCCCTGCGGGCCAAGCACGCCGAACTGCCAGCGCGACTGGTTCTTTCCCGAGGTGGCTCGGTACGGGTAGAGCAGATAGCCCTCGTACAGCACCGCGTCGGCTACGGCGCGTGCCCGATCCCAATTGGCGCTCATGAGATCTCCCTGCTGGCCGAGACGTCGGTGAGCAGTGCGGTGATCGCGTCGTCGAACCCGAGCAGGCCCCGCGCCGACCGGTACGCGGCCAGCGCATCGATGGTGTCGCGGTCGAGTCGCAGCCATCCGGTGTTCGGGTAGTGCTGCTGGATCAGATCGCGCCAAACCGACACCGGCATGTCGAAGCGTTCCTCGCGGTCCCACGGCACCTGCTGGACGGCAAAGCCCTGGTTTCCGCGGCCGAATACCGTTCCGCTGAACAGGAATTGCAGCGGGATGGTGCCGTCGCGCAGCGCGTGCAGGTACTTAGCCGCTGCCACCTCGAAGTCGTAGGTGCACTCGAGGGGCAGCTGGACCTGGGTGGTGCCGGTGAATCCCTGCACCATCGCAGTGGCGTGCTGCCAAAGGAATGAGTGTTGGGTGGCGGCCCAGCGATCACGCGGGCCGAACAGGTCGATGAGTTCGGCGGCCTCATCGTCGGTGTATTGACGGCGCGACGGTTCGATGCGCACCTGACAACGCAGCGCGATGGCGTGCACCGGCTCCTCGGCGACGGACGCAATTCCGACCCGCGCCATCAGGATCGGCGTCACCGCGTATGGTTCCGGCGCGACCTCGAGCACGGCGAAGGTGATATCGGTCATGCGCGGTCAACCACCTTGCTTCGGCGGTCGAGCTGATCGAAGAACCCGTCGATGTAGTTGCGCACATCCTGGCCGCCGTCGAAGCCGCGCCACATCATCCGCAACCGGCCGATGAATTCGTAGCAGGCGTCGATCGGCACCAAATAGGCGCGCGGAGATTCGGTGTTCGCGTCGATCACCCTGACAAGCAGAGCTTCCGTGTCCGCTGCGATGGTGTCGACTCGCGGGTCGGTGGTACGGATGTCGTTCCACGCCTGCAGGTCCAGTTCGGACTCGGTGGCACCCGCAGGGCCGGGATAGAACGCCACGGTGCGGCCGAGCGTCGAGTTGTTGAAGAAGAACGCCAGCCCCACCGGAATCTGCAAGTCCTCCCACGCCCGCCGATCGAGCGCGAAATCCGGGAACGCCAGGTAGCGGTCGGGGACGGCCCGATAACGGAGCTGCGCATCGCTGTCCGTGAACAGCAGGTAACAGCCGCGGCACACGCACATCAGTTGGCGGCCTTCGAGGTTCACCACATGCTGGTGTTCGTCGGCGATGTCCTCCGCGCACATCTCGCAGCGCTCGCCCGCAGCCGCGGGCGCCGCGCGGTTGGCGCGGATACGAGCCAGCACATCGAACGCACCGTCCATCACGCCACCCCCTGCGGCACTGCCATCGACAGCACACCGTCGCGCAACAGGACCGGTATCGGATCAAGGTGGCTGTCGCCACCCACGCCTGCCCCCGCGTGCACCACGTCGAAGCCGGCGCCGCAGTTCGGACACCTCAGCACTGCTCCGCTCAGTTGAGCGCCCGCCAAGGTGCCCGTGCAACTGGCACATCGGTCGCGATACGCGTAGATCCCACCGCCGACGCTGCACGCCAGCGCGGTGGCGCCCGACACCCGGAAGCCGCCGACCTCGCCGTCGCTCAACTCGGCGAGTTCGGGGACCGGC
>DATJIX010000505.1:0-8690 GCA_035492865.1 Mycobacterium sp.
TGGCCTGTCTCGCCATGTTCGATGCGGGCCTGTTCGCCGCTCAGGTGGCCAATCAGAGCACCGTCCTTGCGATCGACCCGACCGCCCCGGCGCAGTACAACAGCGCCTACATGCTCGTCTACTTCATCGGCGGCACGGCGGGCACCGCGTTCGGTGCCGCCGCCGTCGGATGGTTCGGCTGGTCCGCCACCGCCGCCATCGCCGCGGTCGCCATCACGCTCGCCGTGAGTATCACCGTCGCCGCTCGGCCGAAGACCCTGTCACTAGGCTGAGCCCGTGTCCGATTCAGTACTGAGCCAGGTCAACGATCACGTCGCCCTCATCACGGTCAACGACCCCGAGCGGCGCAACGCCGTCACCGCCGAGATGTCGGCAGGCCTGCGCGCGGCGGTCGACGCCGCCGAAGCCGATCCCGATGTGCATGCCCTGATCGTCACCGGCGCAGGCAAGGCGTTCTGCGCCGGTGCCGACCTCAGCGCCCTTGGCGTTGCCACCGAAGACGGCCTTCGCGGCATCTACGACGGATTCCTTGCCGTCGCGAACTGTGCATTGCCGACGATTGCGGCGGTCAACGGCGCCGCCGTGGGTGCGGGTCTGAATCTGGCGCTTGCCGCAGATGTCCGGATCGCCGGTCCGGCAGCGCTATTCGACCCGCGATTCCAGAAGCTCGGCATTCATCCCGGCGGCGGGGCGACGTGGATGCTGCAGCGCGCCGTCGGTCCGCAGGTGGCCCGCGCGTCGCTGCTCTTCGGCATGCGCTTCGACGCGGAGGCCGCGGTGCGCTACGGGCTGGCGCTGCGGATCGCCGACGATCCCGTCGCGGCGGCCCGGGAACTCGCCGCGGGCCCCGCCGCCGCTCCCCGCGACGTGGTCATGGCCACCAAGGCATCCATGCGGGCGACCGCCAACCCCGGCGTCGTCGATACCGAGCAACATCGGATCGCTGTCGACACCGAACTGGGGCCGCAGGCCACATCGATCACCTCCCCCGAATTCGCCAACAGGTTGGCTGCTGCCCAGCGAAAATGACCCGGGCGTCAAGATTGCGGCTTAGGCTGAAGCGGGCCGGGTCAGCGAAGGAGTTCGAGATGAAGAAGCTGGCAGCAGTGCTTATCACTGCCGCAGCAGCGGCTGTGGTGCCGGTGGCGATCGCACCCGCGGCGCAGGCCGACATATGTGCAGGCGCGCACGGACGCCATGTCGGGGTGGGTGGCTGCACCAACATCGCGGGCGATGTGGCAACGGGCGTGGCCATCGCGGCCGCGACCGATCCGTACGTTCCCGGCGAGATACCGTGCTACACGGTCGAGGGAGTCCCTTACTACACGCCCCCTGGCGACCCCTGCTGATCAGAGGTCGAGCAGCGCGAGTTCCGGCGCCTCGATGAGGCCGCGGAGTTCGTTTAGGAACGCTGCGACCTGAGCGCCGTCGGCGATGCGGTGGTCGAAGGCACACGTCAGTGACATCGTCGGCCGCACAACGACTTCGCCGTCGACGACGACAGGGCGCGGCTTCAGTGAGCCCATGCCGAGGATGGCCGCCTCCGGATAGTTGATCACCGGAACGCCCTCGTCGAGTCCCAGCGCGCCGAAGTTCGACACCGTGAACGTCGAACCTTGCAGCTCAGAGGGTTTCAGCGTGCCTGCGCGCGCCTCGCGGATGAGGCGGGCCACCACGGTCGCTAACTCGCGAGTGGTCTTGTCGTGCGCATCGTTGACGACGGGCACGAGTAGTCCGCGCGGCGCGGCCACGCCGAAACCCAGATGCACGGCCGAATGCAAGTGCATCTGCGGCCCTTCGGTGGTGTCCAGCCACGTCGCATTCAAGTTGGGATGGTGCCCCAGCGCGATCGCGAGCAGCCGCAAGGTCAGCACGAACGGCGTGATCGGCGACTCGTCGTCGGTGGTGTCGCGCATCCGGTCACGCATCCGGATCAGGCTGGAGCAGTCGACCTGCACGCCTGCGTGCGCATCGGGTATCTGCCTGCGCGACAACGTCATCCGGTGCGCCATCTCGGCCTGTACGCCACGCACGGCCACCATCTCCGGCGTCGGTGCCGAGCGTCCCGCTGCGGCGAGGACATCCTCGCGGGTGATCACCCCGTCAGGCCCGGAACCGGTAACGCCGGTGAGGTCGACATTCAGCTCCGCGGCCAGCTTGCGCACGGGAGGCTTGGCGCGCGGGCGCTCTCCGACGGATCCACGTCGGCTGGAGTCCATCTCGTCGTCGGCGCCATAGCCGACCAAAACTGGTTTGCGCACAGTGCCATTGGAGCTCGGCGGCGGCGCCACCGGCTCCGGCTCTGGCTCCGTGACCGTCGTCGCGATGCGAACCAGAACGGAACCGACCGTCAGCGTCTCGCCTTCGGCACCGCCGAGGTCCACGATCCGGCCCGCATACGGACTGGGAATCTCGACCTCGGCCTTGTTCGTCTCTACCGTGCACAGCGTCTGATTCAGTTCGACGTCGTCGCCGACTGCGACGCTCCACCCGGTGATCGTCGCATCTTCAAGGCCTTCGCCCAGATCGGGGACGAGAAACTCCTTCACCGTGCTCACGGCTGCTCCATCGCCCGCTCGACGCAGTCCAACAACCGGTCCGGGCCCGGTAACCACAGCTTCTCCAACCGTGCAGGCGGATACGGGGTGTCAAACCCGGTGGCGCGCAACACCGGTGCCTCCAGGTGGTAGAAGAGCTCCTCCTGAATGCGGGCGGCCAGCTCGGCGCCGAAACCGAGTGTTCGCGGCCCTTCATGCATCACGACAGCGCGACCCGTCTTGCGCACCGAGTCGGCGACGGTGTCGAAGTCCAGCGGGTTCAACGTCCGCAGGTCGACGACCTCCAGGCTCCAGCCGTGTTGTTCGGCGAGGTCGGCCGCGCTGAGCGCCGTCGCGACCAAGGGACCGTAGGTGACGACGGTGACGTCCGCGCCGGCGCGGCGCACCGCAGCGCGCCCAAAGGGCAGTGCGGGCGCGTTGGTGTCGACGGCTTCACGAGTCCAGTAGCGACGCTTGGGCTCCAGATAGATGACCGGGTCCCGGCTGACAATCGATTGCCGCAGTAGCCAATACGCGTCCGACGGCGTCGACGGCACCACAACCTTGAGGCCCGCGGTGTGCAGCCAGTAGCTCTCGGTCGACTCCGAATGGTGCTCCACCGCGCCGATACCGCCGAACGACGGGATGCGGATGGTCACCGGCATGTCGACGTCGCCGTGGGTGCGCATGCGGTACTTCGCCAAATGGCTGACCATCTGATCGAACGCCGGTGCGGCGAACCCGTCGAACTGGATCTCGGGAACCGGGATCAGGCCGCGGATCGCCAGTCCGATCGCAATGCCGACGATGCCGGACTCTGCCAGCGGGGTGTCGAAACACCTTTGCTCGCCGAAGGTTTCGCTGAGCCCCTCGGTGACTCGGAAGACGCCGCCGAGCTTGGCGACGTCCTCGCCGAACACCAGCACCCGGTCGTCGGCGGCCATCGCGTCGTGCAGGGCGCGATTGATCGCCTGCGCCATGGTCAGCGTCGGCACAGTCGGCACGGTTGTCAGCAGCGGACTATGCGGCTCCGGCGCATCGTCGCCGTTCATCGGCAGTCGTTCGATGATCTGCGTCATGTCACACCTCCCTTGCCAGCTCGGTCTGCAGTTGCTCGCGCTGTCGCACCAATTCGGGGGTGATGTCGTGATAGACCGTGTCGAACATCTCCGCGACGTCGAAGTCGTCGGCATCGACGATCGACTCGCGCAGTTCGGTTCGCAGTCGCTTCGACTTGGCCGTGACCCGTTCCTCCAGCCGCTCCGTCCACACCCCGACCGACTGAAGATAGGTGCGGTACCGCGCAATTGGGTCACGGGCGGCCCACGCAGCGACTTCTTCGTCGGAGCGGTATCGCGTCGGATCGTCCGAGGTGGTGTGTGGGCCCATCCGATAGGTGATGGCTTCGATCAGCGCCGGGCCTCCACCGTCTCGCGCTCGCTGCGCTGCCTCGGACATCACCGCGTAGCAGGCAAGCACGTCGTTGCCGTCTACGCGGATGCCCGGCATCCCGTAACCGATCGCCCGATGTGCGATCGACGGCGCGGCCATCTGATGGCTTGCGGGCGTCGAGATCGCCCACTGATTGTTCTGCACGAAGAACACACACGGCGCCTTGAACACCGCCGCGAAATTCAGCGCCTCGTGGGCGTCGCCCTCGCTGGTGGCGCCGTCGCCGAGAAACGCCACGGTCACCGAGTCCTCGCCGAGCCGCTGGGCTCCCATGGCAGCGCCCACCGCATGTAATCCGTGCGTTCCGATCTGGATGGATATCGGTGCGCAACACCGTTCGGTGAATCCCAGCCCGCCGTGCCACTTGCCCCGCCAGACGGCACCCATCTGCGCCGGCGTGATGCCGCGCAACAGGAAAGCGCCGATCTCGCGGTACTGCGGGAACAACCAGTCGGTCTTGCGCAGGGGCGCCGCTGCGCCGATTTGCGCGGCCTCCTGGCCGCGGCAGGACGCGAACAGCGCCAGCTCGCCCTGGCGTTGCAGGTTGACGAATTCACCGTCGAGGTCGCGCGTGACGACCATCAGCTCGTAGAGCCAGCTCAGTGTCTCGGGGGGCAAATCGCGTGTGTAGCGGTCCTCGGACGTCGCAGTCCCATCGGGGGCCACGAGTTGGACCGGCTCCAGGTCGACGAAAGTCGACACCGCAGATACCTCAGCCATACCGCCTCCTTGTTCGGTGACGGCATGTTCCGCCGTCGAACCGTGAGGTGCTCAGCGCGGAGGCGGTCAGAGCAAAACCCCTGGTGAGGGGCTGTCCGACAGCTACCGGGGTGTGGAGCTAGTCGGACCGTGCGCTCTGCTCGCCCCAACACTGGGGCAATTCCCATTATGCGCTCGAACACCGATCGCGCCCGTCGAACGCATGCGCGTCGCGCGACGTGTCGTCGTCAGTACTGCCGGTACCTGCGTTGGACATGTTCCTGACGGATCCGGATCTGCTCTTTGCGTCCGTCGGCGGAAACGACACGGGTGGTCGCGGGCAGATGCTGTCGCACCTGTGCCAACGGAAGCTTGCTGACATTGACCTTCGGGAGCTCATCCGGTGACTCCGGATAGGTCCACCGCGCTGTCAGGAAACCGGTGGGACAACCTGTGGTGTCGAGCCAGTTCGGCAGACCGGGGTCGGTGTGGGCGATCACGTAGCGCACAATCCCGTCGGGATCTGGTTCAGTCTGGAATCCGTTCAGGCTCGTCACGTGGTTGGCGTAGTCCAACGACTCACCCCAAAGGTTGCCGAGATGAAAGCCCGTGTAGGACGGCGTGACTGGGACGTCGACTTCGATCAGAAGCGCTTCGTCGGGGCCGAGGTCGAACATGCCACCGGAATACACGTTGGTGCACTGACCGCCGCCGGTGGCAAGGTTGGCCCGCGCGGGCTCGTTGAGTCCGTTGCGGGGCATAAAGGTTCGGCCGTCGCCGTTCCTGTCGCCGTGTGCTTCCAGGATGAGGTCGTAGAACTCATTCCAGAATTTCATTTGGTTCTCCACGATTTCGCCGACGCGGCGCAGCTTCGCAGCAGCAGCGGCCGGGTCGATCGGCGACGGGTGGGCACCCTCCTTACCGATCTGCACGATGTTCAGTTCCGGTGATACCTCGTTTTCCCAGTCGTGAAAGAGCATGCGGGCGATCAGGAATCGCGCGGTCTTGGTGTCCTCGCGGCTGGCGAGGAAGTTTCCGGTGTGATCGGCAGGCCGCTGCGGGGCGACGAGAATCTCGAACTGACCGTCGTCGTCGATGACGAGGTCGGTGCTGTCGAGCGATCCCGTGATGGCACGTTGTGCCGGACTGAGTTCCGCGAGGCTGCCGGTGTCGCCTGCGTACGCGGTGTGCGCCTCGAAGATCATGTACTGCGGCGGCTTTGGCCCGACCAACCGGCCCCGCACGCGGTAACTCTCGACGCCGTCGATGGCGGCCGACAGGTACAAGGCGTCGGCGTTGTCGATGGTCGCCTTGTCGACCGGCTGAATCGCCCGGCGAAAGTACGGGAACTCGGGGTCCTCACCGACGGCACGCTCGATCGCACCGAAGGTGAACCCGAGCAGGTAGCGGTAGCCCTCCGCGAGCCCGCGCTCGCTCTCGGGCGGTGCATGCAGGTCGGGTGAGTCGATGGCGTCCCGAGCCCGGGTCAGCCCGTCGATCAGGTCATTCCAGGCGGCACGAAGCGCGTCGGCGGTGGGCTCAGTTGACACGTGCGTCCTCTCCTTCGGTATCCCAGTGGAACCGCTCGAACAGGTCGGCGAGGTGGGTGTGGATCTCATCCGGGTCGAGGCCGAACTCCTCGAGGCTATAGCGGTGGGTCGACTCATGGGCTTGACCGCCCGCGGACTCGATGGCCTCCGCGACCGTCGCCGGCAGTTCCAGCCCGAGGCCGTCGTAGACACGACGCATGGTGATCAGCGTCCGGCTCACCAGGTCTCGGTAGTCGACCACGCACGATCGAGTGCCCGGATGCCTCGCCAGGACCTCCAGCGGATGCTCGTAGGAGTCGAACGACTGGTCGGCCAGCACGCGTAGCGAGGTCCTGATCAGGTGGTCGTCGCGACCGCGCAGATTCCACTCCGTCTGCAGCATCTTCAGCAGGCTCGGGATCGTCTCGTACGGGTTACGCACGGGCACAACGAATCTCGCGTCCGGGAAGGTCTCGATCAGGGACTCGACTCGGCCGCAGAACGTCGGGTTCTTGCTCAGGTGGATTCCGCCGCCGTTCAACGCGAGCTGGCGCCGCACGCACTCCTTGTAGAAGGTCATCATGCGGCGACGCTTGCCCGCGCTCCAGCGGTCGACGTGGTAGAAGTCCAACTCGCCCATGTACGGGAACATGACTATCCAGAAACCGGATCCCAGCGACCAGGTCAGCAGGAAGTCATCCTCCTCAGGAACGAAGAACCCGGTCTTGTGCATGTCATTGGTCTCGGCGAACGCGCGCTGCTCGATCGCATCGAGCTTCCGCCGCAGACGCCGGCCGAAGGCCACCTCGTCGATTCGGAAGAGCGCTCGCAGCACGCGCTTCTCCAGCAGCGACGGGAAGAACATCTCGTACATCAGCACGTAACTGAACTGCGGGTCCTTCGCCATCATCCGGTGCAGATACGTGGTGCCGCTCCGGGCATGCCCCACGCAAAAGACCGGCGCGCGCACTTGCGTCCGGCGCAGCGAAGGGAACAGGACCGGATCGAGCGCGAAGCAAATCGCATGGATTGCCGCCACGATCGGCACACCGATCAAGAACGCGCCGTACATCTTTCGGCGTTGCGAACGATTCGGTTCCTCACGCAACAACCTGAGCATCGTGCGGTAGTTGGCCCAGTCGAAATAGAAGCGCGTCCCGGCCATGGACGGAGGCTAACCCCATAAATTTGACAATGTCAAGCAAATGTTAGTGTGCCGTCATGAAGGTGTATGCGGCGATGGACCCGCAGCTGCCTCTGGCTGCGTCCCCCGCCTACGCACGCCGCGTCGAGCAGCTCGGATTCGACGGACTCCACGTCGCCGAGACCATCCACGACTCCCTGGCGGTGGCGCTACTTGCGCTCGAACACACCACCCGCATCACCGTCCGCACCGCGGTGACGCTGGCGTTCGTGCGCAGCCCGACCCTGGTCGCCTACACGGCATGGGACCTGTCGGTGTTGTCCGGCGGCCGGTTCGAATTGGGCCTCGGCACCCAGATCAAGCAGAACATCGAGGATCGCTTCGGCATGCCGTGGACCGAACCGCGGGGGCGGATGGCGGAATACCTGGCCGCGGTGGGTGCTCTCTTCGAGGCGTTCCGCACCGGAGGACCGGTGCGCTTCGAGGGCGACACCTACCGGGTGACACGTATGCAGCCGTACTTCAATCCCGGGCCGAGCGACGCCGTCGCTCCCCCGATCTGGTTGGGCGCGGTGAACGCCGGTATGTGCGAACTCGCAGGCGCGACCGCCCATGGCGTCGTCACTCACTCGACGAATTCCGACCCTGCCTATCTTCGGGATGTGGTGCGGCCCGCCTTACAGCGAGGTGCGGCAGGCGCGGGTCGCACCACCCGGCCGCTGATCGCGGCGTCGGCGGCCATCGCAACGGGCGACAGTGACGATGCCGTCGCACAGGACCGCGAACGGCAACGCCGCATGCTTGCGTTTTTGTACTCGACGCCGTCGTACGCGACGGCATTGAAGCGACGCGGCTGGACCGACCTGCCCGAACAGCTCCGAGTGTTGGTGCGGGCACAGCGATGGGACGACCTGCCTGCCGTTCTCGGCGACGCGGTGCTCGACGAGTTGCTCATCTGCGGGCGCTACGACGAGCTGCCCAGCGCCCTGGCGGCGAGATTCGGCGACATCGCCGACGGAGTCGTGCTGCCTCCGCTGGGCGCACAGGACGACGACGGGTCCCTCCGGGCCTGCATCGCCGAACTCAGCCGTCGATGATCGACGTCGCAGTCGTGTCGGCGAGAAAGCGCGCGAGCAGCCGGTCGAACTCGTTCAACTCGGCGGCCGACCAGCCCGACAGCGCGCGCTCCAGGTGACGCCGCCGCACATCTTGCAGGGACCCCGCGACGCGCTTCCCTTTCGCCGATGCGGCCACAAGCGAGACGCGTCCGTCGGCCGGATCCGGTTGCCTGGTAACCAGTCCCGCCTCCACGAGCGCGTTCACCCTGCG
>DATJIX010000506.1:0-13205 GCA_035492865.1 Mycobacterium sp.
AATTGCAGACCGGGCCGCATTCCAGTCCGAACTGGACCGGCTTCGGGTCCGGGAGAAGGCCCACACCCGCGAGGGCGACGCAATCGCGGCCGCCCGCCGACGCCTCCCGATGGTCGAGGTCGATCCGCAGACTCCGCTCACCGGAGCGAACGGACCTGTGCCGCTGATCGATACCTTCGACGGTCGGTCGCAGCTGATCGCCTACTTCCACATGTGGCACAGCGGCAAGCCCGCCGCGGAGCAGTGCGTCGGATGCACGTTCTCCACGACCCACGTCACCGAGCTCTCCTATCTGAACTCGCGGGACGTGAGCTACGCGACGTTCTGCGAAGGCCCATACGAGGAGAGCTCGCGGTATCACGACTTCATGGGCTGGACGACACCGTGGTACTCCGTGCCGCAAGAATCCGTCGACCGGTTGGTCGCAGGCCGCCATTTCGGCATCCTGGTCAGCTACCTCCGAGACCAAGACAAGGTCTACGAGACCTATTGGACCACCGGCCGGGGCAACGAACTGATGGCACCGTCGTACGGCCTGATGGACCTGACCGTCTATGGCCGACAGGAGTTCTGGGAAGACTCACCCGAGGGCTGGCCGCAGCGGTTCGACACCTTGGGTGCACAGTTTCAGCTCGACGGCCGCCCGACGGCACAGTGGTCGCGGATCGAAGCTGGGCGCGACGACGACCTGGGCGTGTGATTAATTCGTCGCCCACGCAGTGGCACGAGCGTGCGCAAAATGCCAACTTTCGGCGGCGTTTCGTGTACAAACACGCACGGTCGCGGTAGTTAAGTACGCGAAACCCGGGGTCGCGGTTGGCATTTCGGGCAGTAGTAGGACGACCGGTTCATGAACTTCTCGCGTCGCATCACCGCGCCGCAGCGCCGGCACGGCTCACCCTCGCGGCCGTACGCATCCAGCGACCGGTCGAAGTAGCCGGACTCGCCGTTGACGTTGACGTACAGCGAATCGAACGACGTGCCGCCCTCACCGAGCGCATCGGTCATCACTTCGGCGGCCGCGTCGAGCAGTTCGCCCAGCTTCGCGCGCGATAGAGACGACGCCAGTCGCGCACCATTGACGCGCGCCCGCCACAGCGCCTCGTCGGCGTAGATGTTGCCGATGCCCGACACCACCGTCTGGTCCAGCAGCTGACGCTTTATCTCAGAGTGCTTGCGCCGCAACACCGCAACGACGGCATCACGACTGAACTTCGGGTCGAGCGGATCACGGGCCAGATGCGCGACGGGTGTCGGCACGTCGGTGCCGTCGACCGTCACCAGATCGGCGAGCATCCAGCCACCGAACGTGCGCTGGTCGACGAAGCTCAGTGTGGTGCCGTCGTCGAGCAGCGTCGCGATGCGCAGATGGTTCTCGTTGGGAACCTCCCCCAACAGCATCTGCCCGCTCATGCCCAGGTGTACGACCAACGCCGAACCGTCGTCCAGAGTCAGCCACATGTACTTGCCGCGGCGGCCGGTGCCGGTGATCTGCGTATCGAGCAGTCGCGCGGTCAGGTCGGCGGGCCCCGCTTCGTGCCGCCGCACCGCGCGCGGATGATGCACCCGCACCGCGGTGATGGTTCGGCCCGTCACGTGGGCCGCCAATCCACGCCGGACGACCTCGACTTCAGGCAGCTCAGGCATCAACACCCGAGGCGGAGAGCGCGGTCCACGCAGCGGCGGCCGCCTTCAGTTCGGCCTCCTTCTTCGTCCGCCCGACGCCCTTGCCGTACTCGACGTCGGTGACGACGACCGTCGCGGTGAACTCCTTGTCATGGTCGGGGCCGGTGGAGGTCACCACGTACGCAGGCGCTCCCAAACCGCGCGACGCGGTCAGCTCCTGCAGGCTGCTCTTCCAGTCCAGCCCCGCACCCAGCGTCGGCGCGGTGTCCAGCAGCGAGCTGAACAGCCGCATGATGACCTCGCGCGCGATGGTAATGCCATGCTCCAAATAGATTGCGCCTAACAGGGATTCGACGCCATCGGCCAGGATGCTCGACTTGTCTGCGCCGCCGGAGTGCTCCTCGCCCTTGCCAAGCAACAGGTAGGAGCCAAGACCGTCGTCGGTCAGATGCCTGCCGACGTCAGCCAGCGCCTGGGTGTTGACGATGCTGGCGCGCAACTTGGCGAGATCGCCCTCGGAGCGGTCGGGGTGGCGGTGGTAGAGCTCCTCGGTGATGGTCAGCCCGAGAACCGCGTCGCCGAGGAATTCCAGGCGCTCGTTGGTGGGCAGCCCGCCGTTCTCGTAGGAATAGCTGCGGTGTGTCAGCGCGATGGTCAGCAGTTCGGCGGGCAGTTCGACACCCAATGCCTTGAGCAGAGCCGCGCGATCCGTCACGGCTTGTCCTCGTCCAGCAAGCCCGCAAGCTTGGCCCACCGCGGATCGATCTTCTCGTGGTGATGGCCCGGTTCGGCGGTGGCCAGCGCCACCCCGCACTCAGGGCAGAGCCCGGCGCAGTCAGGCCCGCACAACGGTGAGAACGGCAGCGCCAGCCCGATCGCGTCGATGATCGGCTGCTCGACGTCGACGGAGTCGTCGATGACACGCCCGACCTCGTCGGAATCGGTGGTCTCGTCGGTCGCGCTGTCGGGGTAGGCGAACAGCTCGGTCAGGTCGATCTCGACGTCACCGGTGATGGGGGTCAGGCAGCGTGCGCACTCCCCCGACGTCGGCGCCGACACCGTCCCACTGACGAGCACACCCTCCGAAACGGACTCCAGCCGCAGGTCCAGCGTCAGCGGCGCGCCTTCGTCGATCCCGATCAGGTCAAGCCCGATGCGCGACGGGGTGGGCACCGTCTCGGAGAACGTCATCATCGAGCCGGGTCGCCGGCCGAGCCGGGAAATGTTGATCACCAGCGGCGACCGTGACGCACGGCGGGCCTTTGCGTTCGCATGCGTCGCCATAAATCTAAATCTTACGGCGACGCCGCCGAACTACCGTGCGACTACCGTGCGGCGTAGTCGTGCGTGCCCGCCGCGGTGCGCAGCTGATGGCGGCCACGGCCCACCGAGCGGATGGTTCCGTTCAGGAAGTCCTCGAACTCGGCGAGCTTGCTGTCGACGTAGATGTCGCACTCGCCGCGCAGCCGGTCGGCCTCGGCGTGGGCCGAATCGATCAGCCGGGTCGCCTCGGCGGTCGCGGTCTGCACGATCTCGGTCTGCGCCACCAGCCGCTGCTGCTCCTTGATGCCTTCCTGGACGGCCTTCTCGTAGGCCAGGTTGCCGTTCTCGATGAGACGGTCGGCCTCTGTCTTTGCGCGGCCGGTGCTGGCCTCGTACTCCCGCTTGGCGGTCGCGGTGACACGGTTGGCCTCGTCGCGAGCCTCGGCCACCATGCGCTCGCTGTGCTGGCGGGCCTCGGCCACCATCCGGTCGGCCTGCGCCTTGGCGTCGGCGAGCAGCCGGTCGGCCTCGGCGCGGGAGTGGTTGACCAGCGAATCGGCTTCGGCCGAGGCGGTGGACACCATCTGGTCAGCGTGGTCCTTGGCCTCGCGCAGCATTCCATCCCGCGCGTCCAGCACGTCCTGGGCATCGTCAAGCTCGCCGGGTATCGCGTCCTTGATGTCGTCGATCAGCTCGAGGACATCGCCGCGGGGAACCACGCAGCCGGCCGTCATCGGCACGCCGCGGGCTTCTTCGACTATGGCGCCCAACTCATCGAGCGCTTCAAATACTCGGTACACGGCAACACCCTCCAGGCGTAGTTGACAGTTACCAGTGTGCCTGGTGTTACCCGTGTGACTCGGCTACCGGCGTCGGTGTGTCGCTTTCGGGGTTCTCACAGGCACGGCTGGCCATTATCGCCGCGCACATTATGTCAACACCCACTCGGGCAATCGCGCCGAGCCTGCCGGGAGATCGCAGATCGGGGCGCGATCGCGATCTCCCCGCAGTTTCAAACCCCGCGACGATATCCGGCTATGAGGTGGCCTGTTTCAGGAGGTCGCGGGCCCTGTCGAGCATCGAGGCGAACGGCCCGGCAGCAAAATTCATCTTCGCCGACTCGACGCCGGCGTGCGGGCGCGTCGGTGCGATCGCCTCCGCCGCCTGCACCGCCTTGACCATCCGCTCGCGGTCGTCGGCGTCGAGCTTGTCGCCCAGCTTGTTGAACTCTTCGTTCTCCTCGCGCTCGGCGTGGTCGATCACCGCATCCCTGAACTTGGTCAGTTCATCGATGAACTCCTTGGATGCGATGTCCATGCTTTCCAGCTCCGACAGCTTTTCCTTGGCCTTGTGCTCTTCCTCGAGCCGGGCGTCCACAATCCCGTCGCCGTCGGCGATCTCGCGGCGTGCCCGCGGGTGCACCACCATCTCCTCGGCGGTCTCGTGCACTGCCAGCAGCTTGCGCAGTTCGATGAACGCCTTCTCCCGGGCCTTCGGTTCCGACGCGGACAACACTTCCTCGAACATGTCCTTGATCAGGTTGTGCTGGTCTACCAGGAACTTCACGACATCATCAGTCGACTGGACAAATGTTTCAACCACGGCGATATACCTCCGGTATTCGTAAAAATTTGGATTGGGCGCAATGGGCTGTGCGCCACCCTGTGCATACCCGCCGTGGCGGGGCTCAACCCTTGAGCTTGGCCTGCAGTCGCATGTTGACCGCCTTGGGCAGCAGTTCGGCAACGTCGCCGCCGAGCGTCGCGACCTCTTTGGCCAGTGATGACGACACGAACGAATACTGCGGAGTGGTCGCGACGAAAAATGTGTCGACGCCCGCGATGTGCTTGTTCATCTGCGCCATCTGCAACTCGTATTCGAAGTCGGTGCCGGTGCGCAGACCCTTGACGATCGCGGTCAGTCCGCGGGCCTTCACGAAGTCGACAACCAGCCCCTGGCCGGATTCGACGCGCAGGTTCGGCAGATGCGTCGTCGACTCCTCGATCATCGCGATGCGCTCGTCGAGGCTGAACATGCCCGCTTTGTTCGGGTTTATCAGCACCGCGACGACGACTTCGTCGAACTGGGCGGAGGCGCGCTCGAAGACGTCGATATGGCCGAGGGTCACAGGGTCGAACGATCCGGGGCATACCGCGCCGCTCATGGTCGAAGACGCTAGCAGGGCGGTTACCTGGCGTGGGCCCCGCTCATCAGCATTCCCATGCCGATCCAGCCCCAGTACACGCGGTGGTGGGCGATCAGCCCATCACGAATCTCCATCACCTCGACGATGTCCATCTGGTCGCCGTCCGGCGTCTGGCGCGGGTATTCCCACACCAGCCGGGCGCCGTCGGTCAGATAGCCGGCGCGGTACCGGCGACGCTTGGCCGGTTGGTGTGCGAACACCTTGGTCACGAAGCGCCGCAGGTCTTCTCGGCTGCGCACCACACCATGTTCGGTGCCCAACAAGTGGCAGACCAAGGGGCTCTCCAACGTCGCGTCGGGCCGATACAGCGCGACGGCGGCGTCGACGTCCTTTGCGCCGAGGGCCTCATCCCATGCGGTGAAGATGTGCTGGATCTGTTCGGTGGTTGCGTTAGTCATGGGGCCGACGGTAGGGCTGCAACGCTTTGGTCAGGATCTAAGTGTCGTTGTGCGATGGTGGACGAGTGCTCGATCGAGACCTCGCGCCGGTCGCGTCGCTGATCGGTGATCCGACGCGGATCGCCATCCTCGCCGCCCTGGCCGAGGGACACGCACTGCCCGCCGGTGAACTCGCCCATCGCGCCGGGGTGCACCCGGCCACCGCGACCGCCCATCTGCGTCAATTGGTCGACGGCGGACTGGTCTGCGTACGCGCCCAAGGCAGGCACCGGTACCACGAATTGGCCGGCCCGCAGGTGGCGGCGGTCGTCGAGGCTCTCGCGCAGCTGGCGCCTGCCACGCCGGTGCGGTCACTGCGCACGGACCGTGCGGCGAGGACCCTTGCAGAGGCGCGGACCTGCTACGACCACCTCGCAGGCAGGCGAGGCGTCGAATTACGCGACCGGTTGATCGAAGCGGATGCCCTGCGAATGGTCGACCATCGCGATCACCGGCTCACCCCACGCGGACACATACTGGTTGACGCTCTGGGAATCGATGCGCGCCAACTGAATACGACGCGGCGAGTGTTCGCCCGGAGCTGCGTGGACTGGACGCAACGTCGGCCCCACCTGGCCGGTGCGCTTCCCGCGCTGCTGACGCGTCGCTTCCTCGAACTCGGTTGGCTGACTCGAGGAACGGGCCGCAGCCTGCGTGTGGCGACGGACTACGACGAACGCCTCGACGCCTGGCTGGCCAACTCGATGCGGGTGTCGCCGTAGCGACGCGACGGCCACACCTCCCAGCCGTCGGGCCAGGCCAGTTCAGGTCCCGACGCACCGCGTTCGACGACGACGACTGATCCTGCACGCACCCATCCGCCGGTGATCAGCGCCTCGACGAGCTTCTCGAGATCGGCGGCAGGAACGTCGTAGGGCGGATCGGCGAACACCAGGTCCACCGGCCGATCAGCACGCCCGGCCAGCACCGCTGCGACGGGTCCGCGCCGCACGGTGGCCGCCACCCCCAATGCCGCGATGTTCTTTGCGATGACGGCGGCGGCGCGTGCGTCGGATTCGACGAACACCGCCGACGTCGCGCCGCGCGACATCGCTTCGAGACCGAGCGCCCCCGACCCCGCATACAGGTCGAGCACCGACGCCCCCGCAAAGTCGACTCGCGACGTGAGTACGTTGAACAGCGACTCGCGGACCCGATCGGTGGTCGGCCGAGTTCCGGTGCGCGGCACAGAGATTCGCCGACCGCCGAACGCGCCGGCGACAATGCGGGTCAGCTGACCACCACCAGCAGGTCGCCGCCTTCGACCTGCGCGGTGGCCGAGACTGCGACGCGGCTGACCTTGCCCGCCTTGGGCGCGGTGATCGCGGCTTCCATCTTCATCGCCTCGATGGTGGCGATCGTCTGTCCGGCTTCGACCGCGTCGCCGTCGGAAACACCGACGGTGACGACACCGGCGAACGGCGCCGCGACATGATCGGGGTTGGACCGGTCGGCCTTCTCGGCGGTCGGGATATCGCTGGCAATACTGCGGTCACGCACCACAACCGGTCGCAACTGGCCGTTGAGGAGGCACATCACCGTGCGCATGCCGCGTTCGTCGGCTTCGGAGACCGCCTCCAGCCCGATGAGCAGCTCGACGCCGCGTTCCAGCTTGACCCGGTGCTCGTCGCCGTGGCGCAGCCCGTAGAAGAACTGGTTGGCCGACAGGCTCGAGGTGTCGCCGTAGGCTTCCCGATGCGTCTCGAATTCCTTTGTCGGGCCGGGGAACAGCAGCCGGTTGAGCGCGGCCTGGCGCGTCGGGCCTGCCTGGGTCAGCACCGCCTCGTCCTCGGCGGACAGATCCTGGGTCGGCTTGGCGGGCGGGCGACCGGCGAGCGCTTTGGTGCGCAAGGGTTCCGGCCAGCCGCCGGGCGGGTCGCCGAGCTCGCCGCGCAGGAAACCGATCACCGACTCGGGAATGTCGAATTTCGCTGGGTCCGCGGCGAATTCTTCCGCACTCACACCCGCCCCGACCAGCGCAAGCGCCAGGTCGCCGACCACCTTGCTCGACGGCGTCACCTTCACCAACCGGCCCAAGATTCGGTCTGCCGCTGCGTAGTTCGCCTCGATCTCCTCGAACCGGTCCCCCAGCCCCAGCGCGATCGCCTGCTGGCGCAGGTTCGACAGCTGGCCGCCGGGAATCTCGTGGTGATACACCCGGCCCGTCGGCCCGGGAATCCCGGACTCGAACGGCGCGTACACCTTTCGCAACGCCTCCCAATACGGCTCCAGGTCGCACACCGCCGACAACGACAGCCCGGTGTCGTACTCGGTGTGCGCGGCCGCCGCCACGATCGAGGACAGCGCGGGTTGGCTGGTGGTGCCCGCCAGCGGCGCCGAGGCGCCGTCGACGGCGTTGGCGCCGGCCTGCCAGGCCGCCAGATAGGTGGCCAGCTGCCCGCCAGGGGTGTCGTGAGTGTGCACATGCACGGGCAGCTCGAACCGGCTGCGCAGCGCGGACACCAACTGGGTGGCGGCCTGCGGCCGCAGCAGCCCCGCCATGTCCTTGATGGCCAGCACATGGGCGCCCGCGTCGACGATCTGTTCGGCCAGCTTGAGGTAATAGTCCAGCGTGTACAGGTTTTCGTTCGGATCGGACAAATCCCCGGTGTAGCTCATCGCGACTTCCGCGACGGCGGTGCCGGTTTCGCGCACCGCATCGATGGCCGGTCGCATCGAGTCGACGTTGTTGAGCGCATCGAAGATGCGGTAGATGTCGATGCCCGTCGCCGTCGCCTCTTGCACGAACGCGTAGGTGACCGTCTCCGGATACGGTGTGTAGCCGACGGTGTTGCGGCCCCGCAGCAGCATCTGCAGGCAGATGTTGGGCACCGCCTCGCGCAGCGCGGCCAGCCTCTCCCACGGGTCTTCCTTCAAGAACCGCAGCGCCACATCGTAAGTCGCGCCACCCCAGCACTCGATGGACAACAGCTGCGGGGTCATCCGCGCGATGTAGGGCGCGACCATCAACAGGCCGGTGGTGCGCAGCCGGGTGGCCAGCAGCGACTGATGCGCGTCGCGGAACGTGGTGTCGGTGACGCCGACCGACTTGGATTCGCGCAGCCACCGCGCGAACCCCTCCGGCCCCATCTCGGTCAGCAGTTGCTTGGAGCCGCGAGGGGGCACCGCACCAAGATCGAGCTGCGGAAGTTTGTCCTGCGGGTACACCGCCGACGGCCGGGGGCCATGGGGCTGGTTGACCGTGACGTCGGCCAGATAGTTGAGGATCTTGGTGCCGCGGTCGGCCGGGGTGCGCGCGGTCAGCAGATAGGGGCGCTCGTCGATGAACGACGTGGTGACGCGTCCGGCGCGGAAGTCTGGATCGTTGACCACGGCCATCAGGAACGGGATGTTCGTCGACACACCGCGGATCCGGAACTCGGCAAGCGCCCGGCGAGCCCTTGCGATCGCAGCGGAGAAGTCGCGGCCGCGGCACGTCAGCTTCACCAGCATCGAGTCGAAGTGGGCGCTGATGTCTGCGCCCAGGTGCGAGCCGCCGTCCAGCCGGATGCCGGCACCCCCCGGTGACCGGTAACCGGTGATGCGACCCGTGTCGGGGCGGAAACCGTTGGCGGGGTCCTCGGTGGTGATCCGGCACTGCATCGCTGCGCCATGCAGCTGCAGCGAATCCTGGCTCAGCCCAAGCTCTTCCAGCGTCTCCCCGTCGGCGATACGCATCTGGCTGGCGACCAGGTCGACGTCGGTGATCTCCTCGGTCACCGTGTGCTCGACCTGGATGCGCGGGTTCATCTCGATGAACACGTAGTGGCCGCGCTCGTCGAGCAGGAACTCCACGGTGCCCGCGTAGCTGTAGTTGATCTGGCGGGCGAACGCCACCGCGTCGGCGCACATCTTGGCCCGCAGGTCCTCCGGCAGGTTCGGGGCGGGCGCCAGTTCGATGACCTTCTGGTGCCGACGCTGCACGCTGCAGTCGCGTTCGAAAAGGTGCATCACGTTGCCGTGGGTGTCGGCAAGGATCTGCACCTCGATGTGCCGCGGGTTGAGCACCGCCTGCTCGAGGTACAACGTCGGGTCACCGAACGCGGACTCGGCCTCCCGCGACGCGGCCTCGATCGCCTCGGGCAGCGCATCCCGATCAGCCACCCGCCGCATGCCGCGCCCGCCGCCGCCGGACACCGCCTTGACGAACAACGGAAACTCCATCGTCTCGGCGGCCGCCATCAGCTCGTCGGCCGATGACGACGGCGCCGACGAATTCAGCACCGGCAGCCCGGCCTCGCGGGCCGCCGCGATCGCCCGCGACTTATTGCCGGCCAACTCGAGGATTTCCGCCTTGGGACCGATGAACGTGATACCCGCGGCGGCACACGCCGCGGCCAGGTCGGGGTTTTCCGACAGGAAGCCATAGCCGGGATAGACCGCGTCGGCACCGGCCTGCCGGGCCACGCGCACGATTTCGTCGACCGAAAGATAGGCCCGGACTGGGTGGCCTTCCTCGCCGATCTGATACGACTCGTCGGCCTTCAGGCGGTGCAACGAATTGCGATCCTCATGCGGGTAGACCGCAACAGTGGCGATACCCATCTCATAGGCCGCCCGGAAGGCGCGGATCGCGATCTCGCCGCGATTGGCGACCAGGACCTTCGAAATCACTGCCTGACCCTAACCCCCGATGACGCTGCGGTGTCTAGAGGAGGGTGGACCAGTAGTCCCAAAACCGCACCAGGATCATCAGGATCAGCGCGGTGAACCACAGCGCCACCAGCGACCACCGCCAGGTGTAGACCACCCGCGCCACAGCGTTCGACTGCAGCGGCCGCAGCGCGATCGACGCGACCACCACCAACAGCGGGATCGTCACCGCCCACACCGCCATGCAGTACGGGCACAGCGCCCCGATCCGGTACAGGCTCTGGAAGATCAGCCAGTGGATGAACGCGACGCCCAGCAGCGTGCCGCCTGCGAGGCAGGCCCAGTACCAGCGCGGCAGGCTGACCTTGGCGAGCGCCAGCACACCGGTCACCAGCACGACGGTGAACGCAACGATGCCGATCAGCGGATTGGGGAAGCCGAAGGCCGACGCCTGCGGGGTGACCATCACCGAGCCGCACGACAGCACCGGGTTGATGCTGCAGGACGGCACGTAGTCGGGGTTGATCAGAATCTCGATCTTCTCGACGGTCAGCGTGAGCGCTGCGGCGAGCCCGACGATGCCCGCGATCAGGATCCATACCGCGCTGGGCGTCCGCACCGGCACCCGGTTCGCCGCCTCCGGCGCGGGTTCGGTCGGCTGGACGTCGCTGGGCGCGGTCGCGGTCATGGTGCTGGCGCGGGTGCGGGAGCGGGTGCCTGTGCCGGCGCGGGCGCCTGTTCGGGAGGTGCGGCGCCGTCCAGGCCTGGAACGTTGCCGACGGTTTCCTTGATCTTGGCGACCAACGCGTCGGGCGTCGTGGGCGTGTAGTCCTGGCCGTTGATCTTGATGGTCGGGGTCGCCTCGATGCCTGCGGCCTTGGCCAGTCCCTGCGACATCTCGGTGTAACGGCCCTTGTTGATGCAGTCCGGCACGCCGCCACTGACGCCCGCCTGGCGAGCGAGTTCGATCAGCCGCGCGTTATCGGGGTATGTGCCCGAGCCCTCTGCGGGCTGCTGTTGAAAGAGTGCGTCGTGGAACCGTTGGAAGGCGTCCTTGTTCTCGTCGGCCACGCAGTAAGCGGCATTCGCCGCGCGCGACGAGTATCCGTTGCCCTGGCGATCCAGGATGGAGACTATGTAGTAGTCGGCGGCGACGGCACCGGTGTCGATGAGCTTGCGTACCGTCGGCCCGAACTGCTGCTCGAAGGCGCCGCAGTGCGGGCAGAGGAAGTCCTCGTACATCGACAGCACGACCTTCGGGTCGTCACTGCCGTCCTTCTTGATGATTTTGCTCGACTCGACGCGAACAGCCTTGGTCTCACCGGACGCGGGTTTCTTGTCGTTGGACAAGACGATGTACCCCACCAGCACGACGGCGAAAATCACGACGATCGCGGTCAGCCCGATCTGGATCGCCATGTTGCGCCTGCGGTCGGCTGCCTTCAGGTCGTAGCTGGCTTGCTTCTTGGGTTTAGTCGCCACGGCGTCAAGAGTACCGGCGGCTCACAGGTGCGTTTTCAGGCGCGGGCGAGATGGGCGCGCAGCGCTGAGATGGTTTCCGCGACGGCGGTCGCGCTCGCACCGCCGAGCGGGAAGAAGTTGGCGAACCCGTGGACGAGCGAACCGAACTCGCGATGGTCGACGGGCACGCCCGCCTTTCGCAGGGCCTCCGCGTACTGCCGCCCCTCGTCGCGCAGCGGGTCGAACCCACCTGTGAGCAGCAGCGCGGGTGGCAACCCGCCCAGGTCGTCGGCGAGCAGCGGCGACACCCGCGGGTCGGATGCATCGACCTCTGCCCCGCCGAGGAACTGCTCCCGGAACCAGTGCAGGTCGTGCTTGGTCAGGAAGTAGCCCTGGCCGAACAGCGTCTGCGAGCGGGTCTCGTCGCGGTAGTTCGTCACGGGATAGATCAGCAGCTGCAGCGCGGGCAGTGGCTGCCCCTCGTCTCGCGCGCGCAGCGCGACCAGCGCGGTGAGGTTGCCACCGGCGCTGTCACCGCCGACCGCCACGCGGTCCGGGTCGGCCCCGAGGTCGGCGGCGTGCTCGCGGGCCCACAGGAACGCTGCGAACGCGTCATCGGCACCAGCGGGCGCCTTGTGTTCGGGTGCCAGCCGGTAGTCGACAGACAGCACGTGCAGATCGCCGTCGCGGCAGATCTTGCGGCACAGGTCGTCATGGGTGTCCAGGCTGCCGATGACCTGGCCGCCGCCGTGATAGAAGACGAGCATCGGAGCCGCACCGGCCCGCTGCGCGCTGTAGAGCCTGGCCGGGATCGCGCCTGCCGGTCCCGGGATCGAGAGGTTGGTCACCCTGGCCACCGAGATGTCCTGCTTGAAGCTGGAGGCCAGTACCCCGATCCGCGCCCGCGCGGCGCTGACGTCGTCGTCGGTTGCCAACCCGTCGATGCCCGCCAATCGCTGCGCTGCAAGCATCAGCTGCAGCGTGGTGTCCAGGGTGTTGCCGTCGACGGTGACCGAATGTCCGCCCAGCAGCAGGCGTTTGACGCCGTTGGGTATCCGCGGCATCGCGCGCAACGTCACACCGGCCGAGCCGTTGATGATCGCGTCCTTGCGCTTCGGACTCCACGGCGCTTCGACTGGCAGACTCTGGGTCATGGCTGCTCCCTTGATCACGCTCAATGACGGTAATTCGATGCCTCAGGTCGGACTCGGCGTTTGGCAGACGCCTGCCGAAGAAACCGAGAGGGCAGTGGCGACCGCGCTGGAGGCCGGGTACCGCCACGTCGACACCGCCGCAGGGTACTTCAATGAGCGCGAGGTGGGTAAGGCCGTCACGGCGTCCGGTCTGCCACGCGAGGATGTCTTCGTCACCACCAAGTTGTGGAACGCCGACCAGGGCTACGACAGCACGCTGGCCGCGTTCGACGCCAGCATGGACCGCCTCGGGTTCTCCTACCTCGACCTTTATCTCATCCATTGGCCGATGCCCGCGAAGAATGCGTTCGTCGACACCTTCAAGGCGTTCGCGCACCTACGCGACCAGGGCCGCATCCGGTCGATCGGGGTCAGCAACTTCGAACCGGAACACCTGCGAATCCTGGTGGACGCCACCGGAATCGT